>DASXTB010000224.1:0-20455 GCA_036505615.1 Acidobacteriota bacterium | reverse complement strand
CACAGTAACGGTATCGACCGACCCAGGCTGCAAATGGACGGCCAATAGCAATGACAATTGGATCACAATTACTTCCGGTAGCAACGGCACGGGACACGCTGCAATTGGTTATTCGGTAGCCGCGAATAATAGCCTAGACCGCAGGGTGGGCTCAATCTCACTGGCCGGTCAACTCTTCAAGGTCACACAGGCCAGTACTTGTAGTTTCGAGATATCGCCGGTGACTCAATCGTTCACTGCTGCTGGGGGAAGTGGAACTGTTACGATTACTACACCGACGGGGTGCTCTTGGACAGCGTCCAGCAATGCAGTATTCATTTCCATTAATTCCAACATGAGCGGAGTTGCCTCAGGGACGGTGACATTCTCTGTGGGCGCTAACCGGAGCACCGAAGCTCGAACGGGAACCTTAACCATTGGAGGAGCGACTCTCACGATAACTCAGTCAGGGGCAACGCCGGAACCTGAAAAATTATATTTTGCTCAAATCGCAAAAGGTGACGGCGTAGAGTGTGAAGTTTTGTTGGCTAATCCATCAACCACGGCTGTGGTCAGTGGGAAAATAGAATTCTTGGACGACAATGGTTTTCCTTTTACGGCTGGGATGGCAGATTCGACAACTCCCGGTAACGTCAATTTCTCGTTGCCGCCGCTGGCGAGCCTTTCAACATTGACCGATACGACTGGTCGTGCGGTTGCTGGTTCCGTTCGGGTGACTTCAGACGGGCACCTAGGAGGCATGGTACGTTTTCGAGTGACGGGAGTCGGAGTGGCCTCCGTGGAGGAAGGTAAGCCGCTGAGCGGATTCCTCGTGCCTGTTCGAAGCAAGGGGCATCTCAACTCGGGCATAGCATTACACAATGTCGAATCCACTCCTTTAGTCATTACGCTGTCGCTACATGACAAACAAGGTTCTCCCGTTTCGAATGGGGTGAAGACAATTGGAGTCGCGGCAGCGGGACACTTTGCGCAATTTATCAGCGAACTCTTTCCGGTGGCCAACACAGAAAGTTTCGAGGGAATTCTATTGGCGCAGGTGATCGGGGAGGGAAAAATTGTCGCCATCGCGTTAGAGCTTGGCTCCGACCCTGGAGCATTTAGTACGCTCCCGGTGATTCCGTTGAAATAGACTAGGGTCGGCCCGCCCGAAAGCCGGAAGAGCGCACTCAGTGAGAAAATAATCATTTTGTGCTGCGGTCTTACGTCTATGAATCGTGACAGACATGCCAATCTGACAGACATGCCAATCTGACGTGCCAGTCTACTAGCCTAGCCAGCTTGAGCACAGCGGGATTGCCCAAGCCGGCTATTCTGGCGTACCGCGCCCTTCCGACCATGTTGCCCAAACCGGTTTGGCCGACCCGCCACTCCGGTATGTAGGGGCGTTCGTGAACCGCCCGTCCCAGCAGCCGATTTCGTGTGACACGGGCGGCTCGCGAGCCGCCCCTACAGATGGCGCGAATTTGGGCGCCGTGCCCTTCCGGCACGCGGCTCTGTGGCTGCACACAATGCCATGTGGTCGGCTGGCGGCCCATTTCTCAGATCTGAATTGCTCCAGTAAATACCGGCGGTATGAGCTCGCTCGCTACAGAATTAAAGGAGGCGCTTTTCGCGAAATTCGTGCCATTCGTGGCTAAGTTCGCGAGATTCGTGCCATTCGTGGCTAAGTTTTGCAATCAATCGGCAATCCTCAATCCGCAATCCAAAATCCGCAATCAAGATTTACTGCTGCCCGCGCAGCTTGAAGCGCTGCACTTTGCCGGTAAAGGTTCTAGGAAGTTCGCTGACGAACTGAAAACTGCGCGGAATCATGTAACCCTGAAGTTGGCTGCTTTTTAGATGCTGGCTCAGCCGTAAATCCATTCCCTCGGCGCCGAAGCCTTCGTGTAGCACGACATAAGCTCGAGCCTTTATTAGGCCCTGTTGGTCTTTGACTCCCACCACCGCTGCTTCTCTGACTGCCTTGTGGCTGAGCAGT
This sequence comes from Acidobacteriota bacterium, assembly GCA_036505615.1. Lineage (GTDB taxonomy): Bacteria > Acidobacteriota > UBA6911 > JACQSX01 > JACQSX01 > DASXTB01. Next base: position 18,477 of record DASXTB010000224.1, on the reverse strand, counting down.
GCCTTTTCCACCTCTCGGGGGATCACCCACGACCCTCCAACCTTGAATAAGTCATCTGCTCGACCGGAAAAAAAATAATACCCCTCGTCATCCACATAGTACTTATCGCCGGTGAGCACCCACTTTCCCCGAAATACTTCACGTGTCTTCTCCCGGTTGTGCCAGTAGTGGAGGGCAGCGCTGTCGCCGCTGACCATTAAGTTGCCGATTTCAAAGGGCGGCAGCCGGTTTCCCAGGTCATTGGTGATGCGAACGTCGTATCCCGGAACCTTGCGCCCGCTGCTTCCTGGTTTGCATGCCCCGGGCCGGTTGGAGATGAATATGTGCGTCATCTCTGTGGTGCCCAGCCCGTCGATTATTTCTTTGCCGCTCACCTCCCTCCACTTCTGAAATACCTCCACAGGCAGATGTTCACCCGCCGAGACCCAGAGGCGGACTGAATCCATCTGATGCTCTCCCTGCCTTGCCAGCAGGCGCGAGAAAAAGGACGGCACGCTGAAAAAAATTGTCGGCCGATGCTGGCGCAGTATTTCCGCAATCCTCTCCGCGGTGGTTCGCTCCGGATCGAGCACCACACTGGCGCCGAAATAGAGGGGAAATGCCAGTGAATTCCCCAGACCATAGGCGAAAAAAATCTTGGCCGTGGAAAACAACACATCTGACGGCTGAATCTGCAAAATTTCCCGCGCGTATGTTTCGCAGCTCACGACCAGGTCCGTGTGAGCGTGCACCACAGCCTTTGGCCTACCTGTGCTCCCGGAGCTGTAGAGCCAAAAAGCCACATCATCCGAGTCGGTTACTGTTTCAGAGAACGATTCATCTTCGGACTGGATTTCCCATATGCTCCGGCTGTCCAGGACCGGCGCGGCGAATTCCAGCGCGAGAGGATGGGAAGAACTGTGGTCGGTGACAACAAAACTGGCTCGACTGTCCTTTGCATAGAATTGATAATCTTCCACGGAAAGCCAGGGATTTAACGGCACAGCGATGCCACCGGCCTGAACTACGGCGAGAAACACGATAACCAGTTCGGGCGAGTCCAGCATCACAAGCAGAACGCGCTGTTCCGGCTTTAAACCTCGACGGCGCAGCCAGTGAGTTGCGCGATTGACTTGTGAGTGGAGCTCCCTGTAGCTAAGCCGGCGCGACGCTGAAACGATAGCAGTACGTTCTTCGCGGTCGCGATTATTTCGAAAGAGAACCTGCGTCAGGTTGAAGTCCATCTTCGGTAGCAAGAATATCAATTAGGCAAAGCGAGTGTGAAGAAATAACTAATTGCCTGCAGCAGCGAAATGGGAACGTGTGAATAGGCCGCGGATGAACGCAGATAGTTCAGGAAAATAGGAGAATAGAGAATTCGGGGTCAGGTCTTCAGAATTCAGTTTCTTGCACGAAACCGACCGGCTAATGGCAAGAACTGAATTATGAAGACCTGACCCCGAATTCTTTGTAATCCGCGTCAAATCCGCGTTAATCTGCGGCCTACGGACGGCTCTCCACTTCTTTGTTAGAGGCGATTAGTATTTCAGCTGATACAACGCGTGCCCTTGGAGATCGCGCGCAAGTAAACCGGCTCTTTGTGCTACAAACTCCCTGAGAATCGCGAGCTGGTTGGGCTTGAATCCCCAATTGGGATCGGTAACTATGGATTCATCGATGAGCAGGTGCGTGACGCTCAACGATCGGAAAAACGCAACTACGTCTGCAGAGGTTGAGGCATTATCCAGACAGCGGCCTAATTGATAGTCTTCGAAAATGAAGTCGGCCCTCCACTTGCAGTTTAGATAGTATCCATAATTCTTCATATCCACCAGGTAAAGCTGGTCGCCCGGGCCGAGACGCGCATTGGCTTCCTGATAAATGGAATAGACGTCCAGTTGTCTCCGCAGGTAGTTCTCGCGAGACTCAAGGCCCAGCCAAAAGGGAAAAGGATGCAGTTCCCAGATCTGCCGCATGCCCAGGCCGAAGTTTATCGCCACCAGCAAGGCGACGATTCCGAGAGTCGCTCTCTTTTTGGACCTCGCCAGGCCGAAAACCAGGAAAAAACTCAAGACAGGCAAAATCGGCAGCAGGAAACGGACCTGCCTGGTTGTGAAAGCCCAATAAAGCAAAAAGCACAGAGAAAAGATCATCAGCAGTTTCACTTCTCGTGGTTTGTTTTTCTCACGAGCGAGCAGGACGGGCGCCAATAAAAATACGGGCCCGACAATTCCGTCGTAAAAACGAGCCTCTTTGAAACGCGCTATGAGAAAAACAAGGAAGGGCGCGAGCAAGGAATTCCAAATGCTTTGCGGCCCCGCCACGGTCCCAAACGAGGAAAGCCACCTGAGGTAGAGGCGCATCCGCTCTACATCCCAATTGATTGCCGAATCAATTTGAAAAGCACCCAGGTTAAAGGGAATCAAGGGCCAGCCAGTCAGATGGAAATTACGCCACGGAAACAGAATTGCGATGGGAAACGCTCCGGCGACCAAAGCAGCAACCACAGCCGGCAGGCCGCTGCGTTTTGCCCACAAGTGCTCAACCAACGCAAATAGGACGACCAACAGCAGGAATTGCATCCCCGTATATTTTGCAGCGCATGCCGCTCCGGCCATCACGCCTGCCATGAAAGCCCACTTCAAATGTCCAACTTTGAAGAATTCCAACAAAGCAACCAGCGTCAGGAACGCATAAAGACAAAATGTCAGATCAACGTACGCCCAGGGAAGAATCACCATCACAGAAGGCACAGTCAGAAAGATGGCTGCCGGCAGAAGCGCGAAGCCCCTTGAGAAATAAGTGCGACAGAAACCATAAAGGCCCATGGCAAGAAGCACGCCGCTCAAACAATGAAAGAGCTTCGCGGCTATTTCTCCGGAAACGGCGAGTCCAAAGAGAAAAAGCATCTCACCTAGCTGCGGGAAGTAAGCATAGACATTGTCGCGAAAGAGGATGGAGCCCCCCGCCTGCAGCATTTGCCTCGGCACTTCCAAATGGTAAACGAGTTCATCGGCGGCTGTAGGCGGCAGTAGGGCGCAAATAGCGATGCAAGCAGCGTACAACAGGAAACCTCCTGCCGCCAGCCACGCTCCCAGCGATCTGGGCAAAAGACTTAGAGAGCGTTCCTCCAGCAATGCACCCGCATCTCGGACCAAGGCAAAAAGTCCGATGCAGATTGACACCGCTAGCAAGATTCTGAGTACGATGGTGGAAGCAAAGTGGAAAAGGACTAAAGCGAAGATGATTTCTGAAAGGATAAAAAGTCCGGTCGCAGCCTGGCAGGCTATGCGAAGGGCGGGGTGTTTAAATTCGTAACTGGAGCGAATACACCAGGTTCCGATCTTCCAGGCAGCTAAGCCGGTCACCGCGACCTGAGCAAGAGCGATAATGAAGCGCAACAGGAGGATGGCTTTCACCCACAAAAAAAGGCCCCGGGTCGTCCGGGGCCTTTACGAGTACCTTCTAGCGCAACCGAATTACTTGCCAAGAGCGGGGCTGGCGGCAGTCGGCGCTGAACCATCCAGCGTGTAGCGAATAACGGCAGTGGCATCGGTGAAGAAGCCGCGGTTTCCGGTCTTGCCCACCGTTACCGGCGTGGCCGTAACCGTGAAATTGTCCGTGGCGCCTGCGCCTGCAACTGCGAAATTGTAACCGTCCTTTTGCCCGGAGCCGAGCACGTTATCGATCAACTCCTGGTTCTGCAAATCGGCCAGGGCGCCGTACTTGCCGCTGCCCTTGGTCGTGAAGTAAGTGATTTCAGCGGTGCACAGGTTGCGGCAGGAAGCGATGGCGCTGGCTTCGTTGGCCGCCGCCTTTGATTGTAACAGGTTGGGGACTGCGATGGCGGCGATGATGCCGATGATCGCCACTACGATCAGCAACTCAATCAGCGAAAACCCTTTTTGCTTGTTCATTTTATGTTTCTCCTATGTGTGTGAGATACTTGCCTAAATTATTCGTGTCGACTATTCCATGATCTACTGCGGCCAACCTTTTGGGCTTCAAAGGTTGAACTAAAAGTCGTCTTTTTGAGAGAGCAATTTGATGCCCAAACATGTAGGCTAACAGGCCAGGGTTTTGTAAGTATTTGCCCGCAATAGATTTCTGTGGTTACCTTTCATTGGAAATAAGATTCGGATATGAGCCGGATCACCATTCTATTCCGACTATCTGACATAAATTGTTAACCTCTCTCGACGAAAACTGTCATATGGCAAAAATTCTGGTCCTAGATGATGAGCCCAGTATGCGGACCGTGCTCGAAATCGGACTGGCGCGCGCCGGCTACGGGGTTGAGTCGGAAGAAGACCCTGAAAAGGCGATCGAGCGAATACGGACAGGCCACTTCGACCTGGTAATCAGCGACCTGAAGATGCCAACAATGTCAGGTATCGAGGTGCTGAGGCATAGCCGCCGCGATGCTCCTGAAACGCAGTTCATCTTCATTACCGCCTATGCCAGCTCCGATAGCGCCATCGAAGCCACTAAATTGGGCGCCTTCGACTACATCACCAAGCCATTCGATATCGAAGAACTAAAGACGCTGGTGGCAACTGCTTTGCAGAGCCGCGATGTCCGCCGAAAAGTGAAGCTGAAAGAGCAACAGGGCGACCGAATGCTCATCGGAGTGAGCCCACCGATGTTGAAGATCTACAAGCTGGTCGGCTCACTGTCGTCGTCAAGCAGCACAATCCTCATCACCGGAGAGAGCGGAACGGGAAAAGAGTTGATCGCACGCGCCGTTCATGACGCCAGCGAAAGAAAGGAAATGCCCTTCGTTTCCATCAACTGTGGGGCCTTCCCGGAGACCTTGCTTGAGAGCGAACTCTTTGGCTACATGAAGGGTTCTTTTACCGGCGCCAACAAAGATAAAAAGGGACTGTTTGAATCGGCCGAAGGTGGAACCCTGTTCCTCGATGAGGTCGGGGAAATGAGTCTGGCCATGCAGGTCAAGCTGTTGCGAGTGCTGCAGGAAAAAAAGATCCGTCCGGTGGGAGGAACCGACGAGATTCCCATTGATGTGCGCTTGATTGCCGCCACCAATCGGGATCTTCAGGAACAGATTCGACGCGGCGAATTTCGCGAGGATTTGTACTACCGAATTGCCGTAATTCCTATCCATATTCCTCCTCTGCGAGAGCGACCGGAGGATCTGCGAGAGCTGTTGAATCACTTTTTGAGCCGTTATACGCAAGCTACCGGGAAGAGAATAGGGCGCGTATCAGCCGAAGCGATGAAAGCCTTGGAGGTCTACCATTGGCCCGGGAATGTTCGCGAGTTGGAAAATGTAATTGAACGAGCCGTGGCGCTGGAGACAACAGACACTATTCAAGTAGAGCGGCTGCCGAATTTTTCTGAGGTCTCGAAGAAGACAGCCAGCGCTGCAGCCGTTGACAGCTTTCCTCCGGAAGGGATGGACCTGGAAGAGTACCTGAGAAGCAAGGAGACGCAGCTGATACTGGCCGCGCTAAAACAATCGGACGGGAATCAGGCCCAGGCTGCGCGGCTGCTCAATCTCTCTTACCGCTCCCTACGACATCGGATTGAGACGCTGGGGATTCAGAAACGCGGCGATCCAGGGGAATCGCCACGATAATCGTCGTTCCCTTGTGCTTTCTAGATTTGACGGCGATTTTTCCCCGGTGGCGCTGCACGATCTGATAGACGATTGCCATTCCCAGTCCCACCCCGTTCACAAACCCGCTGGCAAAGGGCTGGAACAACCTGCTGCGTTCGGGCCTCGACATTCCGATTCCATGATCTTTAAATGCCGCCTTGACGTATTTGTCGGAGTGAGAAATTCGAATATTGAGTTCTCCTCCGTTTGGCATGGCCTTCATCGCGTTGGTTATCAGATTCCAGAAGAGTTGTTTAATCTGATCAGGATTGGCCAGACACGGAGGTGTGCTGTTGGATTTATCGACCAGTATTTTGTGACCGCTGAACTTGGGATCGTTTCGCACCAGTTGCAGAGTTTCCTCCAGCACGTTATCTAGGGCCACCGGTCTCATCATGGAATCCCTAGGCTTGGCATAAGAGAGGAAGTCCTCAATGATCTTGTTCAGCCGGTCCGATTCCCGAAGCACTATATCCAGAAGCTGAGCCCGATCGCCGGTCAACTCCAGATCGCTCTTTAACACCTGCACGCTGCCCGCGATAGAACCAAGAGGGTTGCGGAGCTCGTGCGCTATGCCTGCGGCCAGGTTGCCAATGGCAGCCATTTTGTCTTTCAGTCGCACTTCTTCTTCCAGCTTCTTGATCCCAGTCAGATCTTGAAAAGAAATAATGTAGCCGATGATCTGATCAGACTGGGAAAAAAGAGGTGACGCGCTGAACCCAAAGTAGCGCGATCGCCCCGCGGCGTCTCGCGCCCATACTTCTGTTCGCAACGCATGCTTCAGCCGGGTAAAATCGCTAGACATCAGTCTCCGCATGCCCAAGTGTCCTATGATTACCGAACAGGCCCTGCCCAGGACTCTTGGCCCGCTGTAATGCGTGATCTCTTCCGCGGCCGGATTAAATGAGGTGATCGCGCCCTGGAGATCGGTAGTGAACAGGCCGCTTCGAATGCTGTTAATAATGTTCTTGTGCAGCGCCTGAAGTTCTGCCAGCGAGTCTTCTTTCTGACCGAGCTCCCGGCGCACCACTTGCAGCCGTTCCGAGAGATAAATTCCCAAAGAGCCGACGCCGATGAAACTGAGCAGATTGAGACCAATACGAAACACAATCTCCTGGGAAAGCTGGCTCGACGTGGGAAACGGAATCCAGCCAAAATACCCCAGAAGGATGATAGTGACGTAGCAGATTATTGAAAGCGAGGTAGCGATTGTGCCGCCGCGCCGCTGTTCCAGCATTGAAGAATAGATGATTACCAGCAGATACAGCGGGATAAAGATGCTGTTGAAGTCTCCCGATCGGTGAATCAAAAGAGTGACGAATACCAGATCTGACAGCATCTGGATGTAGAAACTGATCGTGAGGTTGGATAGAACGCGAAGGGTCAGAAAATGGAAGAGAGAAAGAGCGTAGATTGCGACCCAAAAAGCTACCAGGGCCTTGACGCTGAGCTGCGTCCTCAAAATGCCCGCAAAGGCCAAAACCGGGGTGATTACGATGACCCGGAGGATCACCACCGAGAGGAGTCTCTGGCGCAGCTCTGTTGCTGATTTAGTGCTTTTGTTCATGTGAGAGAACAAAAAGCGTGCTCAGAATCGCCTAACCCTTTCCCTATCGAAGCGCTCCGGGTCTCGCTTTAGTGTGACTGGGAAAGTTTGGAAATCATTGTGAACAGTGGCATGTACATTGAAATTACAATGCCCCCCACAACAACTCCCAGGAAGACGATGAGCATCGGCTCCAATAGCGTCAGGAAGTTGGATATGGCAGTGTCGGCTTCTTCGTCGTAGTAATCCGCAATTTTGGTGAGCATCTGATCCAATTCGCCGGTTTGCTCGCCCACCCCTATCATCTGAACGACCATGGGTGGGAACAAACCTGATTGCTTCAGCGGCTCGATAATGGTTTTTCCCTCTTCGACGGTTTTGCGGGTCCTGAGGAGCGCATTTTCGATGATCTTGTTGCCCGCAGTGCGGGCTGTGATGTCCAGGCCTTCCAGGATAGGAATGCCGCTGACCAGCAGCGTTGAAAGCGTGCGTGAGAAGCGCGCCACGGCAATCTTTTTCAGTACCATCCCGAAAATCGGAAGGCTCAGCAAGAATTTGTCGATAAAGAGCCGCCCCGCGTCAGTCTTGTAATAATAGCGAATCCCAAAGACAATGACGATAATCCCGCCCAGTAAAAACGGGAAGAAAGTTCCCAAGAGGTGGCTCAATCTTATGACAATTAACGTCGGCAAAGGGAGGTCGGCGCCGAGACCCTCAAACAGAGTGGCAAAAACAGGAATTACTTTGAGCAAGATTATGGTGACGACGCCAATAGCTACCACGAGTATGACGGAGGGGTAGATGGCAGCCGAGCGCACTGCCCGCTTCAATTTAACCATCTTTTCGATGAATACAGTGAGCCGCTGCAGAATCGTATCCAGGATTCCGCCGGCTTCCCCCGCCGCGATCATGTTGGTAAACAGGTTGTCGAAAACCTTGGGATGGCGCTTCATGGCGTCGGCCAGCGTGGACCCGGCTTCAACGTCATTTCGAACCTGGAACAACACGTTTTGAAAGGTTCGATTCTCGTGCTGGGTGGCCATGATGTCCAAGCACTGCACCAGCGGAAGTCCGGCATCAATCATTACGGAAAACTGTTTGGTAAAAACAGCCAGTTCCTTATCCTTGACCTTCGATCGAAATTTAGGGAGGGAAAGCTCCTTCCCCTTTTCCTTGATCGAAATGGGCAGAATCTGTTCGTTGCGGAGAAGGATTGCCAAGGCCTGCTTGTTTTGGGCGAATTTCTCACCCATAACAGGAAGGCCGTTTCCGTATCGTTTTCCCTTAAATTGATATATAGGCATTGTTACCGAACTCCTATCCTACTTTGTACTGTGCCTGCGGCGCCCCCACACCGCGTTTGATCATTTCCTGCAATTCATCGACATTGGACGATCGGGCCAGACATTCCTCCAGAGTGATCTGCTTGCTCAAAAAGAGCGATGCCAGACCCTGGTTGAAGGTCTGCATCCCAAACTTCTCCTGTCCGGTTTGCATAGCCGAATAAATCTGATGGATTTTGTCCTCGCGTATCAGGTTGCGGATCGCGGAGTTAGGCAGCAGTATTTCCATAGCCATGGTCCGCCCCTCTCCGTTGGAGCGAGGGATGAGCGTCTGGCAGAGAATTCCCTCCAGAACGAGCGACAGTTGCGCGCGAATCTGGGATTGCTGATTGGAGGGAAAGACGTCCACCACTCGGTTAATTGTGGAGGCCGCCGAGTTTGTGTGCAGAGTGGCAAAGGTGAGGTGCCCGGTCTCGGCGATGCGCAACGCCATCTCAATGGTTTCCAGGTCGCGCATTTCGCCAATCAGCACTACATCGGGATCTTCGCGCAAAGCGACGCGAAGCGCATTGGCGAATGAGTGAGTATCGCTGTGCACCTCCCGCTGGCTGACGAGGCATTTCTTATGGTTATGAATGAACTCGATCGGATCTTCTATGGTAATAATGTGGTCGTGGCGCTCGCTGTTTATCTTGTCGATCATGGAGGCCAGAGTCGTTGATTTTCCGCTTCCTGTCGGTCCGGTGACCAGGACCAAACCGCGGGGCTTGTCGCAGAGCTTCTTGACAACCGGAGGCAGATGCAAGTCTTCAAAAGACTTGATTTCGAACGGAATCAAACGAAATACGCCCGCGACGGCGCCGCGCTGGGTGAAAACGTTGCCTCGGAATCGAGCCAGGGCCTTGATTCCGAAGCTGAAGTCCAGCTCCAGGTTTTCTTCAAACTTGTATTTCTGAGCGTCCGTCATGACGCTGTAAGTCAGCTTCTTGGTGTCTGCCGGGGTGAGCGGAGGGTGGTCCAATGGCAAAAGCTTGCCCGACACGCGAATTCGAGGGGGCGTGTTGGTTCCAAGGTGGAGGTCGGAACCTTTCATATCAACGACTTTCTGAAGCATTTCAGCTAGGCTAAGCACGAGCTATTCCTTTTTCGTAAAGAGGTTTACAGTTAGATTATCACTCCTACCCTTAGTGACGGTTATCACCGACCCCTGGTGGGGCTCGTTACGCTGTTAACCAGGCCGGAAGCCGGTCCCTGAATGGCTATTTGCTCTGCGCCGGAGAATCGATGCGGACCGTCTCGCGCAGCACTTCCTCGATAGTCGTAAGCCCCAGCCGGATCTTGCACAGCCCGCTCTCGCGCAGAGTGAGCATCCCCTCGTCGCGGGCCTTGGCCTTAAGCTCTGTGGCAGAAGCGCCCACCAGAATCAGATCTCTCATGGCCGGCGAAATGTCCATTACCTCATAGAGCCCGACCCGTCCCCGATAACCGGTATTGTTGCAATTTTTGCATCCTTCACCTTTATAGGTGCGGATTTGTGAGGCTTCCTTCTCGTTGAATCCGATATCGATCAGCGCCTTAACGGGCGTAGGCGACTCTTTCTTGCACTCCGAACACACTTTCCTGATGAGACGTTGCGCGCAGATCAAGTTCACCGATGTAGCAACGAGGAAAGGCTCGACTCCCATGTTGAGCAACCGGCTGATGCTGGAAGGCGCATCGTTGGTATGTAGAGTACTCAAAACCAGGTGTCCGGTCAATGCCGCCTTGACGGCAATTTCCGCTGTTTCAAAATCTCGAATTTCTCCCACCAGAATAATATTGGGGTCCTGACGCAGGAACGACCGAAGCGCGGCAGCGAAGGTGAGCCCGATTTGCTCCCTCACCAGAACCTGGTTAATTCCGGCGAAGTTAAATTCTACCGGGTCTTCGGCCGTCATGATGTTTACGTCGGACGTGTTCAGTTTGTTAATCGACGTGTAGAGAGTACTGGTCTTTCCGCTTCCCGTGGGCCCGGTCACAAGGACCATCCCGTAGGGCTGGGAAATAGCGTTCTGATACCTGTCCAGAGAACTCTGCTCGAACCCCAGCTTGGTCAAATCCAAAGGGAGCTTTTCTTTGTCCAGGATTCGGAGAACTACCTTTTCTCCGAAGAGCGTGGGAAGCACGGATACGCGGAAGTCGATTTCGCGCTTGACGCCGTTCATGTTGATGCGGATCTTAATGCGTCCATCTTGTGGTATCCGCTTTTCCGAAATGTCCAGCTTGGACATGATCTTCAGGCGGGAGGTCACCGCATCACGAAGTCGCAGAGGAGGGCTCATCACGTTGTAAAGGATGCCGTCTATGCGGTAGCGGACACGGTACTCCTTCTCGTAAGGTTCGACGTGGATGTCGCTGGCGCCTCGCCGGATTGCATCGTAGAGGACCATGTTGACCAGCTTGATGATAGGCGCCTCTTCGCTCGATTGTTGGAGCTGGTCCATGCTGAGTTCTTCTTCCTCTTCCTGGACCTCAAGCTGATATTCATCCTTTTCTTTCTCGTCCTTTTTGTCTATTTCGTCATAGACCTGCTTTAGCTGCAGGTTATAGCTGCCGCCGTAATACTTCTCAATCGCCTCGCGGATGGAGCCCTCAGAAGCCACCACCGGCTCTACGTTAAAACCGGTCATGAACTTCAAGTCATCCATGGCCATGACGTTAGTGGGATCGGTGATGGCCACGGTAAGAGTAGTTCCGAAACGCTTGATGGGCAAAACCTGGTATTTGATCGCTGTGTCGATCGGTATCAATTTAATGACATCGGTATCGACCTCGGTATATTCCAGGTTTACCGATGGGACGTCGTACTGCATGCTCAGCACGCTGGCGATCTCGTCATCGGAGACGTAACCCTTGGCGATCAGGATCGAGCCCAGACGGCCCCCGTTCTGTCGCTGAAAAGACAGGGCCTCGTTTAGCTGATCCTTGGTCAGCATATTCTTTTTTATGAGAACTTCACCCAAGCGAGCGGACATGTTTATCTCAGAAGAGAGAGATCTAATCCAATGGCCAGAAAAAGCAAAACGCTGATGATTCCATTAAGAGTAAAAAAGGCTGTGTTGACTCGTGATAGATCCGAGGGTCGCACAATCCAGTGTTCGTAGCCGATGAGCAGCGACGTGGCAACAATACCCGCCAGACTGAGCTTGCTCAGTTGTAACTGCCAGTACATAGCAAACAGCAAGATTATCATCAGCATGTGCGCTACTGCCGAAACCACCAGAGCCGGCCCCACGCCGATGGTTTGCGGCAGTGAATACAGTTTGTGTGCTGAATCGAAAGTGGCGTCCTGGCAGGCATAGATGATATCGAATCCTGCCACCCACAATCCTACCACTAGGGCCAGCACCAGCGCCAAGGGATCGAGTTTTTCCCTTACGGCCAACCACCCACCCAGGGGCGCGATAGCCAGTGATAGGCCAAGAAATAAGTGCGAAAGCGATGTAAAACGCTTGGTATAAGAGTAAAAAAAAATGATCACGACCGCTAATGGCGCAAGCAAAAAACAAAGCTGGTTCAATTGAAACGCCGAGTATAACAAGAGCGCGAGAGCAAGAATGGTGAACACGATTACAAATCGGGGCGAAAGCCGGCCTGCCGGCAGGGACCGCATTCGGGTCCGTGGGTTGAGGGCATCAAGAGGCAGGTCGACCAGCCTGTTGAAGCTCATCGCGGCGCTGCGGGCGCCAAGCATGGCCAGTGAAATCCAAATCAGTTTATGCCAGGTCGGTCTTCCCCCCGCGGCGATGAAGGCTCCCAGGTAGGCAAAAGGGAGCGCAAAAACGGTATGTTCGAACTTTATCATCCGCAGCGTTTCGAGGAAGTCCTTCCAAAGGCGCATTTCGAACTCGTCAGTAGTGGCGAACTCTGTTCCAATTACCGGAGCCTATTGCCCGCCGTGTCTTTGGTGTCCTTTGTGGTGAGAAAACCACTTCAACCACAAAGGACACCAATGACACAACGGCAAAAGATCTGTTCCCTGTCCGGCCGGGCTGGACTTAGCTATTTGCAGTATACGATTTCGAATCCCCGGATTGCGATTCCAGATTTAAAAATTCTGATATTCTTGCGGGCTTCAGAGATCTGAAGGCGAGAGAAAATAATTTCCGGAATAAAGGAACAATGCATGGCGATAGAAATTCGACACCTTCGACAACCCGCAGAGTTTGATCGTGGTGTCGAGCTGCAGAAAATAGTGTGGGGTTTTGCAGATCGCGATGTGGTTCCAGCGCGAATGATGATAATAGCGCAAAAACGTGGCGGCCTGGCCATGGGCGCCTTCGAAGCGGAACGGATGATCGGTTTTGTGTTCGCCATCCCCAGTCTGCATGACAACAGATTTGCGCAGCACTCTCATATGCTGGCCGTCTTGGAGGAGTATCGCAATCAGGGCGTGGGCCGCATGTTAAAGCTGGCCCAATACCGCGATGCCAAAGAGCGCAACATTCCTGTCATTACATGGACCTTTGATCCGCTGGAAACCAAGAATGCCTATCTCAACCTGAACAAGCTGGGAGCAATGAGCAACACCTATTATGTAAACCTTTACGGCGAGCGAACCAGCAGCGATCTGCACAGCGCGCTGGGGACGGATCGATTTCTGGTGGAGTGGTTCATTGGCGCGCCGCGCACCGAGAAGATCCTCCAGGGCGCCGATCCCACGCCCACCGGCCTGGAGGAAATCCCCCTGGCACTGCGTTGGAACGCAGAAGAGCGCTTTGCTCCCGGAGAGCCGCGACTGCATCACACTGCCCCTCGTGTGCTGGCGGAAGCTCCGCCAGACACCCAGCAACTGAAGAAGCTGGATATGGGGAGCGCCCAAAAGTGGCGGGAAGCGACACGTACCGTCTTTCGCCATTATTTTGATAGCGGTTACTGGATTAAGGCACTGACTCGCCTGCCCCAGCCCTTGCCAATCGCCAATTACCCCCTCCAACGAGCCTTTTATTTGCTGGAGAAACATGAAGATTGAACGCCTGACTTTGCGTGAAATCCGGCTTCCTCTGGTTCATTACTTTGAAACCAGTTTCGGCCGGACAGATACTCGCAGGATTCTTTTGCTTCAGCTCGAGGCGGATTCGCTCGCCGGATGGGCGGAATGCACCGCCTCGGAGGGTCCTTACTATAGTCACGAGACAATAGAGACCGCCTGGAATGTAATCGAGAATTTTATAGCGCCATTCATCCTGAAGCGGGACATAGAACACCCCACGCGGCTGCCCGCCGAAGTGGAGCAGATTCGGGGCCACAACATGGCCAAGGGCGCCATCGAAGCGGGACTGTGGGATCTTTTTGCCCGCGCGCAGTCGCGGCCTCTGCACCAAATGATCGGAGGCACTCGGAAGTGGATTGACTGCGGCGTGTCGATCGGCATTCAAAAAGACATTGAGACGCTGTTGGGGAAGATCGAACGGGAAGTTGCCGCTGGTTACCAAAAAATAAAAATAAAGATCAAGCCCGGCTGGGACGCAGAGATCATCGAAAATATCCGTGAGAGGTACCCCCGCATTCCGCTCATGGCCGACGCCAATTCCGCCTACACTCTCAAAGATATTGACCTGCTGCGTCGGCTGGATGATTTTGATCTGTTGATGATTGAACAGCCGCTTCGTTACGACGACATTTTCGAGCACGCGCAGCTTCAGGCGTCCCTGCAAACGCCGATTTGCCTGGATGAGTCCATCAAGTCTTATTACGATGCAAAGGCGGCGCTCAGCCTGGGAAGCTGCCGCATCATCAACATCAAGCTGGGGCGGGTGGGCGGTTTTGCTTCAGCCAAGCGCATCCACGACCTTTGTTATGCCCAAGGGGTTCCCGTCTGGTGTGGCGGAATGCTGGAATCAGGCATCGGCCGCGCCCACAACATCGCCCTGTCCAGCCTTGCCGGCTTTACCATTCCCGGAGATGTCTCCGCCAGTAAACGATACTACAAGAAAGATACCGTCACGCACCCGGTGGAGGTTTCCCCTTCCGGCCAAATCCAAGTCCCTTCGGATCCCGGCATCGGCTATGAGCCGGACGTTCCATTCATAGAGAGCGTGACTGTCAGAAAGCGGGTACTTTGAAAGAGTTCCTGCAATCAATACTTTGAACCACTAGGGACACTGGGAACACGGGGAATTTAATGATTCTTTCGTCAATCAGATTTTCGAAACCCTAATCGAAGATCATTTTGAACTGTAAAGGAATTTGACGAATCCAATGGAGAGGATGTATAAAAAGATAACAGTCAGACGATAATTTGGGCAGTAAAATGTCTAAGAGCCTGAAAAGCAAGCTTTTGCTCTATATCTTACCCTCCTCCTTGATTCCTTTAATATTCATCTCCATTTTTTCTTATTTCCTTGCCAAGAAAAGAATCACCGAAGACCGGATCACGCTGTACTTAGAGCAGATTGCCCAGGATACGGCAGACAAGATTGATTTGACTCTTCTTGAAAAGCGAGAAGAAGCGCTCGCCATGGAACTCAATGATGCGTTTGCGGAAACGCTCGAGAACCGGCGCAATACCGAACAGGCGCAGACGCTGCTCAACCAGCTCGTGGTGCTCCACCAGGTCTACGACTTGATTCTGATTTTCGACTCCGAGGGCAATCTGCGTCTCTGTAATACCCTAAGCCGGCAGGGCTTAAACTTCACGCCCCAACAGGTTGCCGCTCTTCTGAGAATGAAAACTTCGGATTCAGAGGAATGGTTTGACATTGCGTCCAGCGGCAATCTGGCTTACCTGGATTGGCAGCGATCCCCGTTTGTCGCCGCTGTTTACGATTATCGAAATCAAGACCTCATGAACCGGTACCAGATTGGATTTGCAGTTCCGGTTCGCAGCCGCCGGACGCAGCGGACCGTGGGAGTCCTAGTTACACTGATCAACTGGCAGTTCATACAGGAAATTCTGGATCAGGTGGAAAAGGACTTTAGCGCCCGCCAGCTCAAGTCCGGCTATGCATTCCTTTTCAAGAGCGATCACAACACCGTCATTGGGCACAAGTTTCGAAGCAACAGAAATTACGCCGAAGTGGACCAGCGGGAGACGCCGCAAAACAATTACGGCACCCGGCTGGTAGAGGATCACCACCTTGAAAATCTGAGGGATGCAATCATTCGGGGAGAAAAGCACTTTGCCTACGAGTATCCTCCCGGGACCAAGAAAATCTCCGGATTAGCCACCAGTAATTCATTCTTCGGGTGGACCTGCGGAGTGGGAATCAACAACCTGGAGATTTTCTCCCCGGTCAACGAGATGCGCACCGTGTTCTTCTTCGCCACCATTTTCTCGGCGGCACTGGTGATCTTCCTGGCATACGTGATCAGCGGCGGCATTACTGTTCCGCTCAAGAAACTAACTTCGACGGCCACGGTGATTGCCGCGGGAGACTACAGCGGCCGCGTAGACGTGCGCACCGGCGACGAACTGGAGAAACTGGCGCAGACATTTAACGAGATGGCCGCATCGCTGCAGGAGCGAAGCCAGGCGCTGCTGGAGCTGAACCGAAACCTGGAGCGAATGGTCCACGAGCGCACCATCGCTTTGCAGCAGTCCAATTCCGAATTGAAAGAGGCTTATCAAGAGCTGCAGCAGGCCCAGGCGCAATTGATTCAATCGGAAAAGATGGCCTCCCTTGGCCAGCTGGTTTCAGGCATCGCCCATGAAATAAAAAACCCCTTGAACTTCATCTACGGCAACACGGAGTTCCTGCGCAATTACATCGGAAAGTTGAAGAAGTTATTGGCCTGTTACGAAGCCCTGGGATCGCTCAACGAGGCGGATCGAGGGAAACTGGAGGACGAAAAACGGGCGGTGAATTTTGATTTCTTGATAGAGGACCTGGACACCCTGATCGCCAACTTTGAAGAAGGCGCTAAGCGAATAAACACCATTATCTCAGATCTGCGCACATTCTCGCGCATGGACAGCCACGAAGTGGATGACACCGATATTCAGGCCGCTCTTGAAGTCGCTTTGAACCTATTGAATAACGTGTATCGCGAGCGGATTCAGATCCACAGACAGTATTCGTCGGTTCCCAGGATCCGCGCTTATTCAGAAAAACTGGGGCAGGTTTTCATGAATATTCTCAGCAATGCGTGCCAGGCAATTCCAGACAAAGGTGACGTCTGGATTCGAACTTTCTCGGAGAACGGAAATGTAGTGGTCGAGTTTGAAGATAACGGCTGCGGCATCCGAAAAGAGCATTTAAGCAAGATATTCGAGCCCTTCTTCACTACCAAGAAGATCGGTGAGGGCACCGGTCTCGGACTGAGCATCAGTTACGGAATCATCAAACAACACCACGGGCTGATCCTGGTGGACAGCGAACCCGGAAAAGGGACCAAGTTTCGCATCATCCTTCCGATCGGCAAGGAACCCCAGAGCGGCCAGTCATGACACAGCACAAGATTTTGGTGGTTGACGACGAACCCGCGAATCTCCAGAAGCTGAAGCGAACATTAATTGAGGACTACCATGTGATCGCCGCTGGCTCTGCGGAAGATGCCCTCAATATCCTTCAAACTCAGCCGGTTGACGTTATTATCACAGATCAGAAGATGCCGGGCATGTCGGGGGTGGAGCTGCTGGAGAAGAGCATCGCCATCAACCCTGATATCGTCCGCATAGTATTGACCGGCTATACCGAGGTCGACGATCTGATTGAAGCCATCAATAGCGGGCGGGTCTACAAGTACATTACCAAGCCCTGGGAGCCGATGTCATTGCGCATCACGGTTCGCAAAGCCCTGGAGCAGCTTCAACTGGTCAAAGAAAACCGGCGCCTGGCAGGAGAACTGGAGAAAGCCAACGAAAAGCTACGCCGCGAAAATCAGTTGTTGCGAAGTCAGGTAGAAACTTTTCTGGAGACAAGCAACATTATCTACAAGAGCCGCGCCATGAACGACATCCTGGCTCTGCTGTCGCGCGTCGTGCAGACCGATTCGACCGTTCTGGTTCAAGGAGAAACCGGGACCGGAAAAGAGCTGGTGGCTCGTTACATTCATCAAAAAAGCGACAGGGCGGAGCAGATTTTCGTGGCGGTAAACTGCGGCGCAATTCCCAAAGAGTTGGCGGAGAGTGAATTCTTCGGCCATTCCAAGGGAGCTTTTACCGGAGCGACTGCCGAAAAGAAGGGTTTCTTTGAAATGGCGGATCGCGGCACTCTGTTCCTGGATGAAATCGGCGAGGCCCCTTTGGACTTGCAGGTGAAGTTCCTCCGTGTTCTGGAAGATAACTTGATTCAGCCGCTGGGCTCGCAGAAGCCGCGTGAGGTCGACGTACGGGTGGTGGCCAGCACCAATCGAAATCTGCGAGAAGAGGTGGAAAAAGGGAATTTTCGTCAGGATCTTTTCTACCGGCTCAATGTATTCTCCATTTACATTCCGCCGCTTCGGGCGCGCCGCGACGATGTGGCGCCTTTGGCAATTTATTTTATGGAGCGGACGGCGTCCCGGCTCAACAAAAAGGGCCTGCAGCTTCCTCCCGAGACGCTTACTATTCTGGAAAACTACCATTGGCCTGGAAACGCTCGAGAGTTGGCCAATGAAGTGGAGCGAATGGTGATTCTCGCCGATGATGCAGGGACGCTTTCTCCGGATCTTGTCTCTGACCATGTACGCAGCGCCAAAATAATTCTGGAGACCTCGGAAGGTTTGAAAGAACAGGTCGGCGAACTGGAGAAGCGGATGATCTTGGAAACCCTGGCCACGCACCACCACAACAAAAGTCACGCGGCTCGCGCTCTCGGCATCAGCCGTCAGACCTTGATTACCAAGTTAAAAAAAATCCAAACCAACTGAGTTGCTTAGAACGTGTGAAAAAATCCGGGCGCCCAGTATTGTAGCACTGGCTTCCAGCCGGCCAGCGCCGCGAAGCGGCGCTCTCGAGTTTGGACATTTTCTCACGCTGCACTGCGCTGCAAACCAGGGCTTCGTCCGCGAAGCGGCGCTACTGGAGAGACGCCCCGTGGGGCGTCTCCTGCACGATGAAAGATTGTGCGGGAGACGGCCCACCGGCC
>DASXTB010000223.1:0-4713 GCA_036505615.1 Acidobacteriota bacterium | reverse complement strand
CTGCGTGGCCGCCCGGACCGGCGGGCCTTATGGGAGAACGGGCGACCACACAGGTGTACTGTGCCATAACATCCTTTACAGTTTGTGCCAGGACATCCTTTACAAGTCAAGGTGTGAAATAACCTCCTACTTGGGAGGTGGAAGGCATGCCTTGGAAGGTAAACGATGTCGTGGAGCAGAGGATCGAGTTTGTAGCGCGGGCGCTGATGGACACAGAGTCGTTCAGTGCGACTTGTCGGGAGTTTGGGATCAGCCGTCCCACGGGATATCTGTGGTTGAGGCGGTACCATGAGGTTAAGAGTTTCAGCAAACTGAAGGAGCAGAGCCGAAGGCCGAAATGTAGCCCTGGGCGAACCAGGCCAGATCAGGAAGAGCTGGTCAAGGCGATTCGAGAGCGATACGGATGGGGTGGAGAAAAGATCCAACTATTGCTGCAGCGAGATTACGGGGTGCAACTAGGGGTGAGGACGGTCAATCGCATTTTGAAGCGCTGCGGTCTGATTTCTCCCGAAGAGAGTCATCGTCGGGCGACGAAGCGTTTTGAGAAGGAACGGCCCAACGAGTTATGGCAGGTAGATTTCAAGGGGGACTATCCAACGGTGGAGGGGCGGTGTTATCCGTTATCGATTTTGGACGACCACAGCCGCTATGCGATGGGATTATTTGCCTTGCCGCGGCCTGGCCTGGAACAGGTGCAAGGAAGCTTAATAGGAACTTTTGAGCGTTATGGGGTGCCGGAGGCGATGTTGATGGATCACGGCAGTCCTTGGTGGAGCACGACGAATGGTCACGGACTAACGCGCTTAACCGTAGCGCTGATCAAGCAAGGAATCCGGCTGAAATTCAGCGGTGTGCGCCATCCGCAGACACAGGGCAAGGTGGAACGTTTTCATCGTACCTTGGACAAAGCGATGCGTCGACTGTCGCGGCCGCAGACTTTGAGGGAATGGAGCGCAGTGTTTGATCGATTTGTTTACGAGTACAATCAGATTCGGCCCCACCAGGCCCTTCACATGCTGGTGCCGGCGCAAAAGTACCAACCAGCGGCTCGGGCCTATGATCCGGGACCTGGTGAATGTGAGTATCCCAGCGGCGCGGTGATCAAGCGGCTCAACACTCAGGGCAGACTTTACTATGGAGGTCGGTATTACTTTGTGTGCGAGGCCTTAGCCGACGAGCGCATTTGGCTGCGACAGATTGGCGACAAGATGTTGATCACCTACCGGCACATGCACGTTCGCGAAATAGACCTGAAGACCGGTCGGAGTTGCGCTATCGTACGCCCGGCTGAGCCGACATCGGATATGGACCAGAGTGAGATCGAGGCTTAAACGCCGTTTTAAGAAGAGAAAGCTCTGTGAAAAAGAGCTGTGAATCTAAAGAAAGAAAAAAAGCGCTAAAAAAAGAAAGAAAAGGCCTGTGGAAAACTGGAAAACTAGAAAGCAGTTTCCCACTTTTCCACAGGCCCTACTACTACGGGTTTTCAGCTCTGAACCATTAACTAAAAGTGTAAAGGATGTCCTGGCACAAACTGTAAAGAATGTCCTGGCACTTTTCACACACAGGGTCGCCCGTACAGACAGAATCAGTTTTCTCGCGGCTGCGGCTACAATTCTTCGTGCCACTTGGCGGCTTTCTATAGAATACCTACGGAGAACGATTCGTCTTCAGAGACGTCCGAAGAGACGTCCGAGCCCATGCGTACAAAAATTTCACTTCTGATCGTCTATAGTCTAATCGCCATCTGGCCGGCTGCTTTGTCGTTCAAGCTTGATCGGCAGCCAGCTGATCCTGAAATTGAGGATACTCTTCAAGGCGTCATCGACTTTCATGCGCATGCCGACCCGGATTCGATGGCGCGCTCAATTGATGTCATCGATCTCGCGCGCAGGGCGCGCGAGGCGGGGATGCGAGGCCTGGTACTGAAAAACCACTACACGCCCACGGCCGGCTACGCCTTTCTGGCGAGAAAGCTGGCGCCGGGTCTTGAAGTATTCGGAGGAGTGGTGCTGAACCGTTCCGTCGGAGGAATCAATCCGGCGGCTGTGGAAGCGATGGCGGCGGTCAAGGGGGCGTGGGGACGGGTTGTCTGGATGCCCACATTCGACGCTGAAAATCACGTGCGCTTCTTCCAAGAAAAGCGGCCATTTGTTTCCGTATCCGTGCAGGGACGCCTTCGGCCGGAGGTCATGGAGGTTTTAAAAATCATCGCTGCAAGAAACTTGGTGCTGGAGACCGGCCATTCATCTGCCGCAGAGGCTCTGCTGCTGATCGGGGCGGCTCGCCGAGCCGGTATCAGACAGATAGCAGTCACGCATGCGATGATGAATCCGGTGAACATGAGCATCGAGCAGCAGAAAGAGGCTGCGGCGGCGGGAGCATTCTTGGAGCATGCATTTCAAGGGACGCTGCAGGGCCCCTCGGCCGCGGTTCCTTCCATGCGAGGATGGAAAAAAATAACCGTGCCGGAATACGCCGCGGCCATTCGGGCCGCAGGCGCTGAGCATTGCATCCTCTCCACTGATCTGGGCCAAGCGGGAAATCCAATTCATACCGAAGGCATGCTTCACTTCATCAAAGTGCTCCGCCAAGAGGGTATCAGCGAGCGAGAGATCGACCTGATGGCTCGCAAGAATCCTGCAAGGCTTTTGGGACTGGAGTGAGTGACTGCCGCGGACTATGGCTACAAATCAATCGGAACTTCCACGCTCAATAAGGAGGAAATGTGTCATTGGTGCGCGGGCAACACGGCTTTGCCGGTCTGCGCGTCGCCGCGTTTGAAAGCCGGCGAGCGGAAGCAATGGAGCAGCTCATCCGGAATCACGACGGCATTCCCCTGGTTGCGCCTTCCATGCGTGAGGTTCCGATGGAAGAGAACAAGGAAGCATTGGAGTTCGCGCGCGAGCTTTTCGGGGGCCGCATTGACATGGTTATCTTCCTCACGGGTGTAGGCACTCGCTTTCTTACCAGCCTAATCGAAACGCAATATCCACGGGAGCAATGGATCGCAGCGCTGTCTGGCGTAAAGGTAGTGGCCAGAGGACCTAAGCCGGCGACCGCACTGAAGGAGCTGGGAATTCCAATCGCGGTGATTGTCCCCGAACCGAACACCTGGCGCGAACTGCTTGCCGCCCTCGACCAGCGCAAGGAAAGCATCCCTCTCGAGGGTTGCAGAGTCGCTGTCCAGGAATACGGTGCACCGAACAAGGAGCTGATGGAAGGCCTCGAGACGCGCGGAGCCGCAGTCAGACGCGTACCTGTCTACCAGTGGGCGCTTCCGTTG
Source organism: Acidobacteriota bacterium (assembly GCA_036505615.1). Taxonomy (GTDB): domain Bacteria; phylum Acidobacteriota; class UBA6911; order JACQSX01; family JACQSX01; genus DASXTB01. Next base: position 1,430 of record DASXTB010000223.1, on the reverse strand, counting down.
GACACATCCCCCTTGCGCGAAGCAATCAAAGCCATGGCAAATGGAAGCCTGGACGTAGCGCTCTTTACCACTTCGGTACAGGTGGTTCACCTGATGCAGTTGGCCGGTCAGATGGGCCTGGAGGAGGCCCTACGACGGGCCCTGGCAGGCATGGTCATCGCTTCGATAGGCCCCACCACCAGCGAAATGCTCAGAGAATACGGCCTGCACATCGATCTGGAGCCCAGTCATCCCAGAATGGGCATCCTGGTTCAGGAAGCAGCGGAACGCAGCCGCGAACTGCTCGCCGGAAAAAGAAAGGCGTAAATCCAGTGGACCGTAACAGAGAAATCGGCGGTTAGTGGGACACGGATAACAGGGAAGACACGGATTAGCGAATGTGCTTCAAAACCGACGCGGTCGGAGAGCCTGCTAGAGAGTCAAAACCAATCGCAACCCGGCGTCGATGCGATGCAGAATGCCTGGAGCAAGAGACCGTACCCTTTCGGTCAAAAAAGCCTTGTCTATTGTGACCACCTGCGAAACGTTGGCTACCGAATCCTTTGGCAATCCGCTTGTTTTCCGAGGCAGAAGCACATTTCCAGGGGCATCGGCCAGCTTTCTATTAGACGTAATTGCCAATACGATAATCGTTCGAATCCGGCTGCGATTAAAGTCATCGGATTGGATGATGAGCACCGGGCGCCGGTAGCCGGGCCCTGAACCCGATGGTTCCGGCAAATCGGCCCACCATATCTCGCCGCGCTGCATTACCACTCTTTCCGTCGTAGCGAAGCATGTTGCAATTTTGCCAAAATTGGATCCAGGTTGGAGGACTCCTCAGAATAGACCCGGTTTAAAATCTCGGTCACTCCTTCCCGGCGCCGCTTTCCTACAAATCTTCGGACCGCCTTTGTGTAAAGCTCGCTTCGGGACATCCCCAGGCGCCTCGCGAGCTCCTCGGCTTCCTCGAAAATCGGATCCGGTATTGAGATCGCTGTCTTCATTTTGTGAGTATAACCCCGGTTATACCAACGACAAAACTGAAAAACTCCTGGTCGCGTTTCGGATAGCCGCGATTTCAAATAGCGGTCAGGGCTTATCTATGAAATTGGATTACGCGCGAGATTTAATCCACATATTTGGATATTCGCGGTCAGTCAAAGCCTCCGTAGCTCGGTAAGCTATTCCAAGTTAAGAAGATTTTGAGATCGCCTTCCTGGAACGGGAATTGCTGGAAATCGATCCTTCGACGTCACTGGCGACCTGCGTGGGCTTTAGAAATATTGGGAACTGCCAAGACGTCTCAGCTCATGAAACTTTTGCGCTGCTAACTTTCGGAGGAATCTCATGAGAACCACAAAATCGACTCTTCCTATTTTCAACAACCTTAGAACGGCCGCACCCGTCCTTGGCACTGCCGTCGTTATCATGTTCCTTGCGGGACTGGT
>DASXTB010000222.1:0-4316 GCA_036505615.1 Acidobacteriota bacterium | reverse complement strand
TTCGTCAGATCTTGGTGGATCTGCGCGACGCCGTGCAGGAAGAAATCGGGCGCGGGGCGACGGAAGACCAAGCTGCCGCCGCGATCAAACTTCCCCAGTACGAAAAGATGCAGGGCTACACATCGCAAAGGGAAGTCGCGGTACGGCGGATGTACAAAGAAATGACCGGCAAGCTGCCGTGAGATACAAGGCCTAATCCGCCTTCTTGTCTTTTTCCAACGGAGCGGCGCCTACCCAGTGGCCCAGATCTATCCCTATCGAAACTTGGTCTCATAGTTTCCCGTTTGGCTATAACCGGCGGGGTCAAGCTTCTCGCCGCCCGCGGCTTCCATCAGGCGCGAGGCCTTATTCTCAGAGTTCCAACAAATTAACTAATGTCTTACATTATATTATAAAGTAAGATATGATCACAGTGAGGAATATTTTGGAAACCGCATACGTTACAAGCAAAGGGCAGTTGGTCATTCCCGCCAGGATACGCCGAAAACTCGGTATTAAGCCGGGAACAAAAATTTGCTTCGTGGAGCGCGAGCACGAAGTGCTCTTTCAACCGCTCACGAAGGAGCATATTCGCAACTTGGCGGGCATGTTGAAGAGCTCGACGTCGGCGACGGCCGAGCTACTGAAGGAACGGAAGTTGGACAAAGAACGAGAGGACAAGAAGTTTGCCCGGCGCCGTGCTCGATAGTTTTGCCGTACTCGCGTTCCTATTCGCGGAGCCTGGCCACGAGAAGGTTTTGGCTGTGCTGGAAAAAGCAGCCGAGACCGATTCCAATCTCTTGATTGCTGCGCCGAATTGGGCCGAGGTGCGTTACATCGTAGAGCGAAAAGTCGGTCTCGTGAAATGGCGGGAAGCGCAGGCACGGCTCCTGGGCCTACCCCTGGAGATAGTTCCCGCGGGTCAAGAATTGGCGGAGCTTGCCGGTGAGTTGAAAGTAACTAAAAAGATGTCTTTGGCGGATTGTTTTGCAGCCGCGCTGGCGAAGCGAGAAAAGGCGGAAATATACACTGGCGATCCCGAGTTTAAGACGGTGGAGAGAGAGATCAAAGTCGTTTGGCTATAAGGGTGGCTTCTTCCGGCTCTGAAGAAATACACGATACTCAGGCAAAGAGTTTGTACTGCACGTGACCTCCCAGTAATCGCTCTGCCGCCTAACGGCCGCAGTAAACGGCGATGCCACCCGGGCTGCGGCGTGGAAAGCCAAACCTGTTGCACCGTCCGCTTCACTGCGATGTTAACTGCTGCTTCGACTCCATCCCGAAGCATAGCTGGTTGCCATCAAGATCATTAATATCAAAATCGCGCATGCCGTAGGGGTAGTCCTTCGGCTCATTCAGGATTCTCGCGCCCCGCGATTTCAACTCCCGGTACAAGGCGTCCACGTCAGTCACGAAGACGTTGACTGCGCCCTGTCCGGGCTGCCGCTTGGTGTGGTCGGCGGCTTGAAGATGAATGACCACCCCGTCGCGTTCAACCCCCGCGTAGAACGTTGGCTGGCCATACGTGAACTCAGTGCGAAAACCGAGCACGTCACGATAATGCTCGACTGCTTGAAGCACGTCCTGCACTACAAATAGGGTGGCGGCCCCGCAAAGTGACACTGCCGCTGGAGTCGTCATCGGGTCCTCCTTTGTTTTGCAAGTCTCACAGCTCTTGTCCGAAGACGATCGAAACGCCATTGGGATCACGGATAGTAAAATCACGGATGTCGTAAGGTCGATCTGCCGGCTCCTCGATGACCTCGGCTCCTCGATCAACGATTTCTCGGTGGTAGGTGTCCACATCACGAACCCATTGGAACAGATGCACGCCACTGGGATTCCGATCTCCTCTGACAAAGTGAATCGCGGAGTTGTCCCGCCAGACTACGGCGTAATCGTCATCTCCATAATCCCATTGGAAACCCAAAACATCTCGGTAGTAGTTAGCTGTTGCTTTTACATCAGGCACATATAGTGCTGGAGTACCCTGGATGAACTGGGCGGGGTTCGAGGTGGGTCGGTTGGGCATAGCATTAGCCTCCATTTCAGTGAAACATTTGGAACTAATTCCGACATTCGCATTAGCAGCCGGTATACGACCCTCACTCCACACCGCCATGCGCGAGAATGATGTCCACCGCCCTTTGCCAGTCTTCCAAGGTGGCATCGGAGAACTTCTTCCATCTGCCTTTTGTTCCACCTACCGCACACCCGAGCGGGGTGAGGCCGTTCTTGTTGCGTTGGCTCGGCTCGGACCCAGCTTCGAGCAAGACAGCGACAACTTCAGGACGGCCGAAGAACGCCGCCCAACAAAGAGCAATAGCGTCGTTCTCCGAATCCAAGAGCGACACATCTGCTCCGTATTCCAGAAGCAGCCGAGCCGCGTTCCCTTGGCCGAACTCAGCCGCAACATGAAGCGGATATGTACCTCTTGCATCCGTTTCGCTCCGCGAGTTCGCTAAGTCCCGGTTCTCGTCAAGCAACGCCTTGATGCCCGCCAAGTCGCCGTGCTTCACTGTCGAGTGCAGCTTTGTAACCTTCGACATGGCTTTTTCCTCCACGCCTGACGTCATGCCGCTGAGCCGTCATTGAACGGCAGATTGAAAATCAACATAAAAGAAAATCGGCTCCAGCATCCTTTCGCAAAGCGAGACTATTGGTTCTCGTTGAACAGACCGCGCACTTCGTTTTGGATCTCTAGAAGTTGCTGTCTGATCGTTGCAGCTTTTGCTAGCTGGTCCGGCCTCAGCACGTGCCGCACCTCAAGGGCAATCCTAAACCCTTCTCGTAGAATCTTTTCCCGCGCGTCGGCAATCTTCGTGATCTGGGGGGCCACATCCGTCTCCGTAACTGGGGTGGGTCCAAAGAGCTTATCAGCCACTTCCTTACGTAACGCGGTCACCTCTGTGACGAAGGCTTTATTGGCTTCCCCAAGGGCCTTCTTTTGAACTTCTATCTTGGTTACCTGCTCAGGCGTCAGGTTCAATGCATTCAGTAATCGCGGCGACAACAGTCCAAACGTGAATCCCGCCATCGCTTGCGTGGTATCGGCATTCCTGGGTTGTCCATAGACGGGGGACGACATCAAATTCAGTACCAGCAATCCTATTGCCAGTGCTCCAGTGCCAACCATAATTCGTTTTGCACTCATAAGTTATCTCCTCTTTCTATTTTTGTAATGCGACTATACTTTGGCTTCACTCAGCGCTTCTTATGACCCGGGTTAACTTCCACCTCCACACAGGTGGCGAATGGCATAGTTCCGGAAATTTCTAAATCCTCCATCGAGGACACCGCTGTACCCATTGCCGGCAGGTCGTACCATTCGCAAGGCCGTTCCGCCTCCAGAACCGCAGCAGCCAGATTGTAAGAATCAGCACCCTCAGTCCATAGCTCCCCGGCAATGGCTTCGTTCAGCAGGAAAAGATTTGACGGGAATTCATCCACAAAGCTCCAAGTGTCCCCGTTGTTGGTTCCCTTAAGAGGAGGCGGAGCGGATGGATTCCATATCCGTACGCTTACCCACACCAACACGAGAGCCAAAGCAAGCGCGGCGGTCGTGGGCAACCAGCGGACAGGAAACGGGCGAAAACGATGAGTAACAGTCTTCGGACGCGGTTTTTCTCGGAGTACTTGGCTGATTGCTTCTAGATCGCGTCCCACCTGGCGATAGCGCGTGGCACAGGCCTCACACTCCGTCAGGTGAGTCTGCTGGGCGGTGGTCCCACCTCCGTAATAGAGTGAAAGGAGCGTTCGATCTCTCAGACATCCGGTCATCAGCGATCTCCTAATATGCGGCGTAGGTGACGAGCGGCCCGAAAAAGGTACCGCTTCACACTGCCCGTGGTTATCCCTAGTATTTCCGCCACCTCTTCGGTGGACCACTCGTCTACATGGCGAAGAACGAAAACCTCCCGCTGACGTGCAGACAGCTTCTCAAAGGCGCGCCAAATACGCCCCTGCGCTTCTTGGCTGAGAACTATTTCTTCAGGGGTCCTGCTAGAATCTGGATAATTCGCTTCCTGATATTCTTCATTGGCCCCACGCCAGAGTTTCCACCATCCGGAACGTCGCCGATCACGACATGCGTTGACGCTGACCCGGATGAGCCATGGTCGCCACATCATGAGTTCAGTCTGGTTCATGTTCTGAAATTGTTGATATACCTTCAGGAAAACCTCCTGAGTGATCTCCTCGGCGTCGTGGTGATTGGCCAATAGAAGGCGACACAACCGCAGGACCTCTCCATGATGGGCGGCGTATAAAGCCTCGTATGACACGGGTTTTATCCGATGCGTCATTGAGGTTCTGTGTCACATTTGGATTACTAGCCG
>DASXTB010000221.1:0-9209 GCA_036505615.1 Acidobacteriota bacterium | reverse complement strand
GTAGCCAAAGCGCTCGGGCTCAAGAAAGTTTTTAATCTGAATTATCGAAACCACGACATGGATGAAATATCGCGGTTGGAAATGCGATCGCGCATGATTTTCCTTTTTCGCAGTCTGAAGGTGGACACCATCGTCTGTTACGATCCCTGGGGACATTACGAGGAAAATCCCGATCATTACGTCACCGCCCAGGTAGTCGAGGCGGCCTGCTGGATGGCCGGGGGAAGCAGAGATTACCCGGAGAACTTCGAAGCCGGATTGGCGCCTCACTCGGTTTCGGAAAAATACTATTTCGCGCGAGGCCCGCAATTGATTAATCGAGTGGTGGATATTACTTCGACGATTGATCAAAAGGTGGCTGCCAATCTCGTCAACGTGACTCAAGGACCCGCCGGGCAGAATGGGGCGCGGCTAAGAGCTCAACTGGCGGCGCGAAAGCTGCGCCTGCCGATTCTGGGCAGCGACGACGACACCGCCAATCGCCAGTACATTAAGCATTTGGTGCTGGATTATGATTCTCCACGACTTCGCGGAGTGCCTTCCGACAAAGAGGTGGGGCGACCGTACAATCTTGAATGGGCCGAAGCATTTCACTATATCGGCCCCAGCGCGTCACGCTTGGACCAATATATCTCGCAACATGCAGTGTCGTTATAACGGGCAATGAGAAATGCCGTATACCAGTTGCGCCCCACCGCAGGCAAGCGAGCGCGAAGCGGCGCCAGCTGTCCCGGAGGAACAGCGTTTTAGGAGCGGAGAGACGGCCTGGGGGCCGTCTCAGCTTGGCAGTCGTTAAGCGTGCCGCTGGCCCACCCAGGAATCCTCCTTAACTTGCCGTTTCATCTCTCATCTGCGCGGGTTAAACGCGAGATATTCTCTCGGGTTATGCCACTGGTTCTCGCGGTGGACAACTGTCACCTGAGACGGCCCTCAGCCCGTCTCTCCGCTCCAAAATGCCCCTACTGTCCTGTGTGATTTAAAGTCAGAGTGCCGTTTGCTCCACCTCCCGCCTTGAACGTGACCGCGTAATTACCCGTCATCCGGTCCGGATACGCCGTGCCGGTAAGCTTAAATGTCGCGATTGTGCCCCCCGGGACGTTGTTGGCCGTGAAGGTCCAGGTTCCATCTGCGGTTATCGACATCGTCACTGGACCAAACAACGGGGAATCGCCGCTGGCCGTAAAACCGCTGCTGGTGTACGTCCCGAAAAGCATCGTCGGTGGAGCATTGGGAGCGCCAAAAACGTTGCCTCCCAGGGTTAGGCGAAACAGGACTGTTTGCGTGGACTGGATCACTCCTATGTTCACTGTGGCGTCTCCAGTGCTTCCGAATGTAGTATTGGTCCACTTTCCGGTGTAGCTTCCATGGAATTGCTCTGGACTGAATTTACCCGCCGCGCCTGGGACAATGGCCGTGGACGCCAGCAATCCATTGCGCAGCAAAAGAGCCAGTGCATTGAAGGTGCCCGTCCCCTTCACCTGGATCTGAATGCTCCCGCTGGAACGATTTGCAACCTGAGTAAAGGCGAATTCGGTCGCGAATTTGGCAATCTGGCCATTAATATTGAGAGGATTTAATTCCGGAGGATCGATAGATTCGATAGTCTGGCCGTTGGCGTCAACGAGAAGCAATCGAATGTTGACGGACGCCGTACCCGTGTTGGTAATCGCCAGGCCAGTATTGTTTCCGCCGGCTGTATTGATCACCAGCGTCGCAAAAGATTCCGCCGGCGAATTGAGCACTCCCACCTGTCCCCCCGAAAACTGAAATCGGACCACTCCACCTGCAGGAAAATCTGAAGTGAACTTGGCCATACCGATCGTTATCGGGCCGCCGGGAGTGGTATTCAGCACGACGGTTCCGCCTGCAGGAATGGTGACGGAAAACTGAGATCCGGTCGGTTGTCCGTCAATTGCCACCGATCGTGGGCTTCCATCCTGGGCGAAGACAAGCAGCGTCCCGGTGACCGGTGCGTTGAAGTTGGCGTTGACCAGGGTCACGCTGACGACAAAGTCTCCGCCGGCAGGGAACTGCGGGAAAACCAAAACATGCTCGGCGCGCGCCGCCGCAGATACAGCGAAAAAGAGCAACACGGGCAAAAGCAAGCGTTCGAAGCGACGGAGTATTTTACGAAATACTGCTCTCATTGGACCCCCTTGAGAATTGAGGTTGGTGCTAAAAAAAAGATTCCGCCAACTTTCTACACCGAGGGCACAAACCATAGATTGCGGCGCCCCTGGCAACCTTCTACTGACTGAAGCTTTCATTTTCCATTCTCCTCGCCGAGGCTAGGATGCGTCCTTTTTGTAGCACAACGCAGCTAGGTCTGCACGCATAATAGGCTGGAAGACGAAGCATTTCGGGTCTATTCCACCTGGAGAAATAATTCGGACTGAGCCATCGCCCCCGTAAGCTGAAATCCGGCCGGGGAGCTCCATGGCTGAATCTTCAGATCGGGATTTTGTCCCCGGCGGGATTCTTCGCGGGCTCTATTGCTCCACAACCTGGAGGACAGCTTCGCATTTACTTCCATCTGGAGCCATATAGCGCACCGTCACCTGAAAATTGCCGATACGCTCCGAGGTGAATGAGGCCGTGTTGCCCAAACTTCCAACACTGGTACTGGATGCAATGCCAGCCCGATCCGCGGGCTGAAAGTCCCAGTCATATTTTCCGCCTGCGGGGTCGCAAAAAGCCTTGAACTTATCAATGTCGCCGCGGAACGTGCGCAGTGTTGTACGCGGCTCAAGTTTGCCGTTGGGGAACAACACCAGGATGGTGCATTTACAACCTGCCGCCGGCCGGAGATTGGCGCCACCGCCGCCAAGGGGAATTTGTGCCGCTTGAAAGAGCTTAATTAGGATATCTCCCACGTCACCGATAATCTTGTCAAACACACCTTTATCATGCGCGCTCGTCGCCGGTCGGTCCCGAGCCTCTTTCATATTGCTGACCAAGGCGTCAAACGCCTTTTTCTTATTGCCAAAAGGCTCACCCGATTGCGCCATTTGCTGTGCGCCGATCAAGTCAGCAGTTAGCAAAGGCTTCGTTGCCGAGACTGAATCGAGAGATGCAATGGCATCGGAGTCGGCTTGGAAAACGCTGTTAAACTGGGCTATCTCATTTGGGGCGGGGCTGGTTAACGCAAGCTGGCCGCGACAAACGCCATTCGGATCCGCCGTCATATGGACATCGCCATAAAATAATCCTGGATTGTTCACAATCTTCTGAACGATGTCTGAGGTGGTGTTCACCGTCCCGCTGAGTTCTACATGTCCCCTTGTTGGCGGAAATAGACTACCTTCGCGGAGGAAGTCAGCTATAACTGGTCCGTTCACGCCGGCAGGCCCCTCATGAATATGAACCGCTGTGATGGCGCTGTTATTCGGCAAGTTGTCGACGGTAGCACCCACTCGTATGGTCGGAGCGTCTGTGGTGGACCCTGCAATAACGTTATTGCTATCAGTCCCCAGTAAAAAGACTTTCATTTTCTCAGTAAAGTTGATTTCAAAATTTTCGAACGCTTCGACGGTTGTAGTCAATGGTATACCCTGAAAGCGAATGACCAAGGCGCACGTACCTACATTGTTATAACGCAGAAGTAGCCCCGATCCTGCAGTTGCAGATTTGCCCTTGACGCCCGGAGCTGCCGTAATTCCGGAGGCTCCACTTCCCGCGTCGATGGGAAATTTGACAATTGCGCCCGTGGCGGTGTCAACGCGGCCGACGTAATCTCCCTTTTGCGCGGTGACATAAAGCTGATTATCTGAACCGGTAGCAATGCCAAAAGGACTGCCGTCGGCAGGAAAAGAGGTGAACGTATTAGTGGTAGGGTCGTATCTCCAAATCTTATTGCCCGGCAGATCGGTAAACCAGAGATTGCGATCCGGGCCGGTGGTAATGGTCGTGGGACCGCCGGCGCCGGTGAAGCTGAATTCAGTAATGGCGCCAGAGGGCGTGACCTTTCCAATACGCGAAAAAAAGCCTGAAATAAACCAAATATTCCCATCAGGCCCCGCGGTGACATTAACGGGAATAGAGTTGGCGGTGGGCAGCGCAAACTCGCTAATAATACCGGCCGGCGTAATCCTGCCGATCTTGTTTGCTGCTGCCTCGGCAAACCAGAGATTGCCGTCCGCACCGGCAGCAATTCCTACCAGATTGGCTTGCGCGGTTGGAAGCGGAAACTCTGTAATCACGCCGCTCGTGGTTATACGGCCGATCTTGTTACCGGTGACTTCGGTAAACCACAGATTGCCATCTGGTCCGGCGGTAATGGCAAAGGGACTGCTGTTGGCAGTAGGGACAGGATACTCGGTGAAGCTGCCGGCCAAAGTCATCTTTGCAATCTTATTGGCCTTGAATTCGGCAAACCAGAGATTGCCGTCCGGGCCGGCCGTAATGTTGAACGAGCCGCTGGCGGGCGTAGGGATGGGAAACTTAGTGAATTGAGGAGGGCCATCGTCTGCGAACACGACACTGTTCAGGAAAATCAAAATAATCGCGGCAAGAATTTTTCTGACGATAACCATAAAAGTCCTCCGATTCGGCTTTAGACAGTAATGCAGGGAATCCGAAAACATTTGGCACCTCTCGGCAGCTTTTATTGCTCCTTGACCAGCTGCACAGCTTCGCATTGACTTCCATCTGGAGCCGTATAGTGCACCGTCACTTGAAAGGTGCCCGTACGCTCCGAGACGAATGAGGCCCACTTGCCCCTAAGCCGGGTACTTGTATGCGATGAAATGCCGGCCCGATCTGTAGGCTGAAAGTCCCAGGTATAGGTTCCGTCTGCGGGATCGCAAAAGGCCTCGAAGTCATCTGGAGGGCCGCCGTGGAACGTGCGCAGTGTGGTGCGCGACTCGAGTGTGCCGTTGATGACCACCTTGATGGAGCATTTACAACCTGCTGCTGGCCGGACATTGACGCCACCGCCGCCGAGGGGAACATTCGCCCCCTGAAATAGCTTAAATCGCATATCAGCGCCGTCATTGATAACGTTGTTTAGAGCGTCCTTATCACGCGCGCTCGTCGTCGGTCGGTCCCGAACCTCTGTCATCATGCAGATCGCGGCGTTTATGGCCTTCGCCTTATCGACGTACGGCTCACACGAGCGCGCCCATCGTTGGGCGCCGGTCCAACGATCCGTCAGCAAAGGTATCGTCGGCGGGAAGACTGAGCCGAGAGATGCAAAAACGCCCAGATCGCCTTGGAACTTGGAGTCAATCTCGGCTTGATCAGCTTGAGATAGACATTGTCCGTAGGCGGGAAGAATGACAAGGCCCAAACAACTGATGAATACAAGGGTCATCTTTTTCATGATCAACTCCTCGTTACAAGGAGACCGAAATAACCGGCTGGGTGCCGATGACCAACCCGGTTACCTGCAACGTAATTGCACTCACCGGGCCGGAACTTTCGATATGTAGCGACCCTCGCCCCGTGGTGCCGGGAAATATCTCATTGATGAATCGCGCAACGTGACCTCGAGCCACAAGCGTTAGATCCTTTGTAGCCAGTACAGTCCCACTCTGGTCCTTGAGTGTCAGTCTGACAGCGATGGATCCGCTCTCCGACAGGTTTGCGAGAGCAACTCCAGTGCCGGACGTGCTGCTTTGATCGAAGAAGACATCGAAATTGTCGACAGGTCCTGGGGATTCGACGGCCGCCTGAGTGACTAACTGCCCTGAGCTGGAGAACTCAAATAAAATTTGCGCACCCACTTCGCCTGTAGCCGTCAGTTGCGCCCAGCCGACCTGCGCCCCTGAGGCCGTTCCTGCAGTGACCATCTTCCTTGTGCCCCCCGCTGGAATAGAGGCAGTGAGAACCGAACCTGAGATGCCGTCGACCGTTAAAGCCAGCGGCGTGCCATCGTCCTTGAAAAACTTGACCGTGATATCGACACTTTGATCATTCTGGTTAAGCACAAGGAAGATAGTGCGATAACCTCCGCCATCCGCGATTTGGGCAAAATCATGGAAGCGCGAAGGTGTCCCGGCGATCAAGCCGGCAGGCAAGATCGCGGTCATCAAAGGTTTAAAAAGGAAACGTCGCAATGCCCAGTGATGAATCTTTGTTGTTCTCATAAAGGAATCTCCTCGTGTCGACGCTTTCATTTCCCTCCTCCTTCGTAAAATAGAACTGAAATCATTTCGTGCACTCTCCTAAGCAGGCGCCAAATACCGTTGCCGGATTCTCCATTCCGCATTCCCCGTTCCCCATTCCCCATTCCGCATTCCGCATTCCCCATTTCGGGAGATTGTCCCGGCGCCTGACGGTCGCGGCTCGGATGGCGTTCGATAGAAGGATCGTGCCCTGGCCGAGACCCGCTCGTTACAATGACGACCCGCTCTTTTTCCTCCGTGATCAATGTCCGGCGCCTGATCCTCACGTGTGTTTCTTTTTCTTGTCTGTGGTCAGTTGTCCGTTGTCACTTGTCCGTGGTTCATTGCCTGACTCGTTGCCCCTCGTACGTTGTCCCTGGGTCGCGGTCCCTAACTCGTTGCGGCAACTAACTCTTCTCGGCCTCGGCAGCCACAGGTATTAATTAAGACAACTGACGACGGACAACTGACAACGGACACTTTTCTGTAGCCAAGTCTTTGCGTGACGGAAAATAGAGAGTAGTGATATAAAAAGTCCTTAAAGAATCCCTTAAAACTTCTCAAGAATTCTTAATGCCGTCTTATGCAGTCGCAGGGAAGTCATTTTTACGAATTTGGCCCCTTCCTCATGGATACCCGCAAACGTGTGCTTACGCGCGACGGCCGGTCCCTGCCTCTCACGCCCAAGGCTTTCCAGACACTGCTTGCTCTGGTGGAGAACAACGGTTGCACAGTCGAGAAAGATTTTTTAATGAAGCTGCTGTGGCCGGACACCTTTGTCGAAGAAGCAAACCTGAGCCAGCATGTCTTCCAATTGAGAAAGGTTCTGGGAGAGAGTCCTAACGACCATCAATACATCCTGACCGTGCCCGGCCGCGGATATCGATTCGTGGCCGAGGTGCGCAGGGTTGCGGAAAACGGCGACGAAATTGCACGAGGCGCAACGGGCGGCGAGGTGGTCCGAGTCGAGGAACGCTCCCGGTCCAGTGTTCTTATCGAAGAGGAAATCGACGACGGGCAACCGGAGAACTGGAATGATGGCTATGCAACATCGCGTGGAACGGGCGTCGCATTCCCTTTGTCATCGCCGATCGCGGATCGGGTTTTGGAAATGGAAAAGGTTCCAGTCCCGCCGGTGGTTCGCAGCCAGGTTGCGCTCACGAAAGACGCCCATCCGTCCCGATCAATGCTCCGTATTACTTCGTGGCGGACGATCACATCTGTTGGGATCGCCCTGGCACTAGTGCTGGTTGCCGGATCGGCTCTTGTATATTTTGCTTACTTAAGGCCGCAAAGCGCCGCGTCGATCCTCACCCGGCCGCGCACGCTGGCGATTCTTCCGTTCCGCAATCTCAAGCCGGATGCCGAATCCGATTTTCTCGGATTCTCGCTGGCCGATTCCATCATTAACAGGCTGAGCAATGTCGGCCATTTGACGGTTCGTCCTTCGTCTTACGTAGGCAAGTATCGCAACCAGGATGTCGATCCCCGAGAGGTTGCCAAAGACTTAAAAGTGGATGCTCTACTAACCGGTGCTTTTCTCAAAGACGGCGACGATCTACGGGTCACCACTCAGTTGATCGATACTACTCGCAATCAGACCATCTGGCAGGATCAGATCGACATGAAGTACGGGAAGCTTCTTACCTTAGAGGACCGGGTTGCAGACCGCATTGTCTCGGGGTTGAACTTGAGCAGTGAGGCGAATACCAGACCGCCCAGGCGCACAACGGAAAATCCGGAGGCTTACCAGGCCTACCTGGAAGGCCGTTTTTTCTGGAACAAACGCACTACGGAGGGCTTCCGAAAATCAATCGAATATTTCCAACGCGCCGTCGAAAAGGATCCAAAGTTTGCTCTCGCCTATGCCGGGTTGGCGGATGCGTACTTGATGGATGACGCGGTCAAGGCAGAATCGGCACTGCGAAAGGCGCTGGAACTGGACAACACCCTCGGCGAAGCTCACGCCTCACTGGGATTTGACAGGATGTTCTGGAATTGGGACTGGGGAGAGGCGGAACGAGAGTTTAAGCTCGCCATCACGACGACTCCCAACTACGCGACGGCTCACCAGTGGTATGGCATCTATTTGGCCGCGAGAGGACGATTGGGTGAGGCGAAATCAGAGATGAAACAGGCGCTCGAGCTAGATCCGCTATCGCCGATCATCAACACAGATGTGGGACAGGTCTATTATTTTTCGCGTGAGTACGATCAGGCGGTTGCGGCATGCCGGAAGGCACTCGAGATAGACCCTGACTTTATCATCGCGCACCAGTATCTCTACCATGTATACACTCAACTGGGGATGTACAGTGAGGCTGTGGAAGAATTTCTCAAATACGCAACAACCCGCAGCCCTGCAGCAGTAGCCTCGCTCAGACATGCCTATGCGCTTTCGGGCTGGCGAGGTTTTTTGCAGAATCAGCTCGATTACTGGGAGGAATCAAAGGCCGGCCCTTTAGATAGAACCGAGAAAGCAGTGATTTACGGAAAGCTGGGACACAAGCCGCAGGCAATCGAACAACTGGAAAGGGCTTATGACGAGAGGAATTTCTTTCTGGTTTTTCTTAAAGTGGAACCGAGGTATGACGATCTTAGCGCCGACTCGCGATTCCAAGACCTGCTTCAGCGCGTTGGCCTCACACCATAGGGTTTGTTGCCCCAATCAGAACCGCGAAGGTGAGAACCTACGAAAAAATCCATCTGATCGTACGGGCGGCCCTATGTGGCCGCCCGCCGCAACAGCTGACGGATTAGCCAAACAAATTGCACAGTTCCCGCGGATGCGCTTCGAAACGGAACTAAGAAAAATTCGCTAGATTCTGCAGCGGGCGACCACACAGGGTCGCCCGTACAGATTGAATCAATTGGAGCAACAAATGCAGCACTCAGTTGCAATCGCGCTATTGCTTGTCATGGTGTCATCGACCGCCGCGACGGAAAGTCCGGCAATATAGGCATTGTGCTGTGATAAGCAGCTCTGCAGCCAAGCAGAGTGTCTCAAAACTATGAACCACGGGGGACACTGGGAACACGGGCATGAATGATTCCTTTATCTATCGATTTACTGCCGATTTCGAAGGCCCTTATGATCCCCGTGAC
>DASXTB010000220.1:0-22765 GCA_036505615.1 Acidobacteriota bacterium | reverse complement strand
CTCCATTACCAGACGACCTTCGACATTCTGAATCTGTCCATAGGTAGCGTTGAAGCCAAGCTGCAAATCTACGATCCGAAGGGAACACCCACTGGAGTCTTTTGCTCGCCCATCGCGCCGCCACCGTCGACCGTCTCAGTGCTCTTGAATGCCGGCGGTGAATTGCATCGTTCCACTTCAGCCGATTTACCGTTGCTAAACGGGTGGGCACGGCTGACCTGGGATCAAGCTGTCGAGCTGCAGATGACCGGCGAAGTCACGTTTATCTCGGCGTCTCCCCAGCCTTGTCTTTTAGTCTGCAACCGGTCTTCGGCTGAAATTATCGCTAGCGCTCACATTCCCGCAGTGCGCGCGGCCAAGGAATTTCGCGCTGCAGTCGCCATCACAAAGAATCGGCACACGGCCTTGGCCCTGGTAAATCCTTCAGACAGCCAAGCTGCCAGCGTGCAGATTACGTTACGACACCCTTCCGGCGAGCTGTACCACGCGTTCAATCGGCGTATCGATCCGCAGAATCGCATCACCAAGTACGTTTGGGTTTTAGTGCAGTGCGACTTGGACTTCTGCCCTTTCCCACCTGAACCGACTCCCGAAATGTTCCACGGTTCGGTCCAGATCACCAGCGATATCCCCATAGCTGTCGCAGCGCTGGATGTTCTGTTTCCGGAGGGAAAGTATGTCGCTGTGCCGGTTTTGGCGCCGTAAGCGGGATTACTTATAATCTTTGTAACCGAGAATTCAATTGGCAGCAAGCGATGTCGATCCTCCCGGCGTCGGAGGCGCGAAAATCCGCTGGATTCTGCAGCGGGCGACCACACAGGGTCGCCCGTACAGATTGAATGAATTTTTTGACAGCTTCTTTTTTACCTAATGCCCCAGCTATTGCGGCGGGCGGCCACATAGAGCCGCCCGTACGATCGGATGCATTTTTTCACAGCTCCCCACGGTCGCGGTTCTGTTGTTTGGCCGTGATAAATTCTTATCTCGAAACCCATTTCCACTGGTATTCTTGCTCCTGATAACTTTTCACTTGAACACATGACTGAAATTCAGCCCGGCCGTGTACGGATCGAGCGCGAAGGTCCACTGTTCTTTGTCGCCGGGCCCTGCGTCATCGAAAACCGCGAGCATTGCCTGAAAATCGCCGACGCCCTGGCGCAAGTCCGGGATCGGTTGGCGATTGCACTCCTGTTTAAAGCGTCGTATGACAAGGCCAACCGTACTTCCGTGCGCTCCTTTCGCGGGCCGGGAGAAGAGGAAGGGCTGAGGATCCTTGACGAAGTGCGCAGGCAGTTCGGCCTTGCGGTGCTGACCGACGTGCATGAGACGGCTCAGGTGACCGCGGCCGCCGAAGCCGTGGATGTGCTGCAAGTGCCGGCATTTCTCAGCCGGCAGACAGATCTTATTGTCGCCTGCGCCCGGACCGGAAAGACCGTGAATATCAAGAAGGGCCAATTTTTGGCGCCGTGGGACATGAAGAATGTGGTTGAGAAATTCCAGGCGACTGGAAATTCAAAAGCGATGCTGACCGAGCGGGGAGCCTCTTTCGGTTACAATCAACTGGTGGTCGACTTTCGTTCCCTGGTGATCATGCGCCGGCTTAATGTGCCTGTCATCTTCGACGCCACCCACAGCGTGCAACTTCCCGGCGGCATCGGAACAGCGTCGTCGGGAAATGCGGAGTTTATCGAACCGCTGGCGCGCGCGGCAGTGGCTGTGGGTGTTTCCGGAATTTTCATCGAGGTGCATGAGAATCCCGCGCTCGCGTTATCGGATGGGCCGAACGCCCTGCGCCTGGACCTTTTTGAATCGCTGGTCCAGCGCTTGCTGGAATTGGACGCCGTGAGCCGGACGGCTCGGAATGCGGATTGCGGAATGCGGATTGCGGATTGACATTTGTGGAATGCGGATTGTCGATTGCGGATTTTGGATTGCGGAATGCGGATTTTTTTGATTGCGGAATGCGGATTGTCGATTGCGGATTGACAATTGCGGAATGCGGATTTTGGATTGTGGATTAAGTTGATGATTGGCTGACGAGAAAGAATCCTGCATGAAAAGTAAAATTCGCAATCCCCAGTCCGCAATCGGCAATCATAAGATCCGCAATCCGAAATCCGAATTCCGCAATGAGAAAATCCGGAATCCGCAATCCGAATTCCGCAATCAGAAGATCCGCAATCGAAAAGAACTGGCGCGACAGGTGCTGGAAATCGAAGCCCAGTCGATTCGAAGGCTGGCCGACCGGTTAGATGACGCTTTCGATCGAGCTGTGGATCTGATCGTGAATTGCCGGGGCCGGATCGTAACCACGGGCATGGGAAAATCGGGGATCATTTGCAAAAAGATCGCCGCCACCCTGTCCAGCACCGGCACACCGGCGCTGTTCCTGCACCCGGCCGAGGCCGTCCACGGCGATCTGGGAATGGTAGTGGAAGGTGATGTGGTAGTGGCGCTTTCCAACAGCGGCGAAACGCCCGAGATACTGAAGTTGTTGGAAAGGATCAAAAGGCTTGGTATTCCCATAATCACTCTCACCGGCAAATCAAAATCGACGCTGGCGCAGACCAGTGATGTTGTCCTGGATGTCTCCGTTGACCGGGAGGCCTGCCCACTGGATCTGGCGCCGACGGCAAGCACCACGGCCGCTCTGGCGTTGGGCGACGCGCTTGCCGTCGCCGTCTTTGACGCAAACGGCTTTCGACCAGAAGACTTCGCGCATTTGCACCCTGGGGGGTTGCTGGGTAAAAAACTGATGCGAGTTTCCGACCTGATGCATACCGGCGACCAGATTCCACGTGTCTCTCCGGAGACGGAAATGAGCGATGTGATCTATGAGATGTCGCGCAAGGGATTGGGAATCACCAGCGTCGTCGATCAAGCCGGCAGGCTGCGCGGCGTGATTTCCGACGGGGATTTGCGGCGCCTGCTTGAGAGACGCAAAGACGTTTTGCGTTTGAAAGCCGGCGCCTGCATGACCAGCGATCCGATTACTATCGGGGGAGAAGAATTAGCAGCAGAAGCGCTGCGGCTGATGGAATTGCGAAAAATTACGTCGCTGATGGTGACCGGCAAAGCAGGCGTGCTGGAGGGTGTTATCCATCTGCACGATTTGTGGCGCACAGAACTTGTGTAAATCCGAGTCGCAAGTCATGAAAAACATGAGTCGCAGGTCGCAAGTGAGAATGTATGAAAAAAACAATTGGCTTGTACGGGCGGCCCTGCGTGGCCGCCTGCACCCGCGGGCCTTATCGGAGAAGGGGCGACCACACAGGGTCGCCCGTACTGATGAAATCAAATCCTTCACGCCTTCTGACGCTCGCGACTTTCGACTTTCGACCTGCGACTTGCGACTAGCGTAGCGACTTGCGACTAGATTAGGACATGCTCACCTACTCCGAATTCGTTGCCAAACTCAGGCCGATTCGCCTGCTGCTGCTGGATGTCGATGGCGTTATGACCGACAACAAGATCTATTTGACCGGCGGCGGAGATGAGAGAAAAGGTTACTCCTCGCTGGACGGACATGGAATTCGCATGGCGCAGCGGGTAGGGATCCAAGTGGGGTTTCTCACCGGACGCGTCTCTGAAGGCGTGAGCCGGCGCGCCGAAGATCTGGGGATAAAAATCCTCATCCAGCGATCGCATGAGAAAGAAGTGGATTATGAGAAGATTCTGAAGGAACACAAGTTTTCCCACAGGGAGGTGGCTTATATGGGAGACGATATCGTAGACCTCCCCGTGTTGCGGCGTTGTGGTTTCTCGGTGGTGACTCCAGATGCCGAGCCTTGGATCCAAAATCAGGTTTGTTATGTCACCCGCAGAAGAGGCGGTGAAGGAGCCGTCCGGGAAATCATCGATCTGCTGCTAAAGGCTCAGGATAAGTGGGAGGAAGCAACAGTGCGATATCTGGCAGAGCCTCGGTGAGAACAACACAAATTCAACACTGAGGCACAACACGACAGAGGGGCAACATAATAAAAGCCGATCACGACCACGAGCCTACAGTGGCCGTAAGGCCACAACCCAACAGGCTGCTAAAGGGGCAAGCATTAGAGCTCGAGGGCTGGCCGCTTCAGCGGCCTTTCCCGAAGGGTTTAAGGCCCGCCGTTCATTACGGCGGGTTTATTGCCAACCTTTAATCCCATCGGAGGCCGCTTCCAGCGGCCTTGTCGTTCCGGCTTTAGCCCTCATTTTTCTTGCGCAAATTTATCCCTTGCTCCGCAATATTTGGTTGCGGCTCTGCCGCCCTAGGGCTCTGTGGTGAATGTTGGTGCAGCTCTTAAGCTCCGCCTGTTAATGGATCGTTTTCCTGTTGTTTCGTAGCGCGACTACCAGGTCTTCCACTTGTTGCCTCTCCGTCGCCCCCATGGAGTGCTTCAGGTAGTATTCCAGATCCTTTAATGCGGCATCCGGGCACTCGATGCGGGCCAGCAGGATGCCCCGGTCGCGAAAGTGCAGCGGAACTTGCGGTTGAATGGCAATTGTCCAGTTGAGGGTTTCCACGGCGCGGTCGAAGCGCCGCTGTTCGACAAAGATGTTCTTCAGGTTGGCCAGCATCCTTGCCAGAACCTCCACCTTGGATGCAGGTTTTAGAAAAACATCGCTGAACTGGATGCGGCCTCCGGTGGCGCGGAGGAAGCGTTCTTCGCAGTCGGCGCGCAACAGAATCTCGCCGAAATTGAAAGCATCAATGTAGAAAGCCACGTCTTGACGGTTGCCGATAAGGAAATGTCCCGGGAATCCGATACCCTTTAGCTCAAGCCCGAGATAACGCGCCAGCTCCACGTAGATGACAGCCAGCGTAATGGGAATACCCAGCTTGCGCTCGATCACATCATTTAAGTAAGAGTTTTTCGGGTCGTAGTAGTCTCGAGAATTGGGAGCAAATTTCTCCTCTTGGTACACAAATCGATTCAGGATTTGTATCTTGTCGAGGACTCCCTCTGTCGCGCCAAATTCGGAGGAGAGACTTTCTCCCCGTCTTTCAAACCACTCGATGTACTTGGAAAGATCCAGCTCAGGGTATTCCAACCGCCCGATGGCCAGTGCCGGGTGGGCAAGTGATTCGTCGCCCGCCAACGCCAGATGCTGGAATAACTCCAGGTTTCTTTCCAAAAGCGCCATTCTAATTTGTTTACCGTTCGCGGTTCCACGCTTAGCCAACAAGGAGTATCTGCTGTTTGTCCGGATAGCGCTTTCCGCGTGCTCTGCAGTGAGTCTGTTTGTGCGCAGTACTGACAGAGCTCAGCTATCTTATCTCCGCCGCTCCTCAGAGGCGGTGTAAAATTGATTCCATCTGTACCGGCCACCCTGTGTGTTCGCCCGCTGCAGAATCCGGCGGATATTTCTTGGCTCGGTTCCGAGGTGCGTCCGCGGGAACTGTTCAATTTGTTTGGTCAATTCGTCAGCTATGCGGCGGGCAGCCACATAGGGCCGCTCGTACGATCAGATGGATTCTTCCGGGCTGGAAAATTCAGCTTACCGCATCAACTTGAACCTTGAAACCGGCAACGTGAAACTTTAAGATGCTTCTCCTTGCCGCCTGATGAAGCGGGGTTGTTGAAATGGTATCAAAAAGGCTTCCCAAGCCTTGATTGCGGGTTCGATTCCCGTACCCCGCTCCAGAATTCATGGTTTCAAGAGCGCCTAGCTTAATTGGAGTCCGGCTTGAAATCGGTGTAATGTGCTGACGATTGGCACTGCATCGGCTGTCTTGATGACCCTGCTAGACATAAACCACTTCGATACGTTCAAGATAGATGCCAAGGCATTCGATCTGTCTTTGTACCTCGTTGGTATTCTGTTCATTGGCGGCCCGTTCTAAAGATCCCCCTATTTCGGTGATGCCGTCGAACCCGTAGCCTCCGCCGGAGCCTTTCATGCAGTGTCCCAATACACTGATTCTTTGAAAATCGGCCCTCTTCAGGGCCTCACGAATCGAAATCAGATCTTTTTGTCTGTTCTTCAGGAAGCCAGGCACAATACTCTGCAGTTCGGCGTCCACGCGGACGGTGATCTTTTCGTTTTGTTTTCCGCCAGCCCCGTTATCCATGGTTTTCCGGCCGGATTCCCGTGTGTTGGCGTATGGATTCGAGGAGAGCCGCTTTCTGAATCGGCTTGGTCAGATGGGCCGTGCACCCGGCTTCAGCACTCTTCCGAGCCTCTTCCTTTAGAGCGTAAGCAGTGAGTGCAAGAACCGGCGTTGGTTTGATTTCGTTCTCATTTTCCCACTTTCTGATCGCGCGGGTTGCGCTGTAACCGTCCACGATAGGCATCTGCATATCCATCAGCACAAGATCGTAGGACCCCGATGTGAACTTTCGAACCGCGATCTCGCCGTTTTCGGCAATGTCCACCTGGAAGGGGTACCGCTTCAAGTAAGACAAGACCAAGAGTCGGTTGTCTTCATTGTCTTCCGCCAGTAATATGCGAATTGGACGTTCTGTGTCTGTGGTCGAGGTCACTGCCGCTGCCGGTTCCGCCGCCATTGGCCCGGCAGCCGCGAAGGCCCGGTTGATCGCGTCTAGAAGGTCGGCGCGTTTGACAGGTTTTATCAGGTAGCCAGCCAGACCGAGCTTGCGGCATCGAGCGATCCCCTCAGTCCGGTTGTCCGAAGTCAGCATCAAGACCGTGAGCCCCGAGCCTCCCATTTCCCGGTTGATCGCTTCGGCGACCTGGAACCCGTCCATCCCCGGCATGCGACCATCGAGAAGCACCAGTCGATACGGATAGGATGACTCTCGCGCGTCTCTCAGCTTTGCAAGGGCGTCAGAACCGCCTGCGGCCTCAGTTACCAGGGCGCCCCAAGAGCTCAGCGTCTCTATCAGGATAAGACGATTCGTTGCATTGTCATCCACCACCAGCACCCTTACCCCTCTCAGGTCCACCGACGACGCGACAATGGGTAAAGCCGGCTGGGTTTGGACTCCGAAATCTGCCGTAAAGTAAAAAACGCTTCCTTGTCCTGGCGTGCTTTCTACCCAGATGTGGCCTCCCATCAGTTCCACCAGTCGCTTCGAGATGGTTAACCCGAGCCCAGACCCTTCATACCTGCGTGTTAGGGAGGAATCGACTTGCTTGAAGCTCTCAAAAATAGCGTCGAGCTTATCCGAAGGGATGCCAATACCGGTATCGGAGACGGAAAACAGCAGCGAGCCCGGTTCCGCAGCCGCCGGATCATTCTCGACTCGCAGAGTGATCTCGCCTTTTGCCGTGAACTTGAGCGCATTCCCCAGAAGATTGACCAGAATCTGGCGCAGGCGGTTTGGATCGCCGACCAGGAAAGTAGGAACATCAGGTTTGATGTGGCAGTTCAGGTCCAAACTCTTTGCATGAGCGCGATTAGACAAAAATTCACCCGTTCTTTCTACCAGATCCCGGAGTTCAAAGTCCGTGTTGTCCAGCTCTAGCTGGCCCGCCTCCACCTTTGAAAGATCGAGGATGTCATTGATCAAAAGGAGAAGTGTTTCGCCGGCGCGTGTAAAGATGCGAAGATACTCCTGCTGCTCCGATGTCAAGGGTGTTTCGCCCAGCAGTTCGGCCATTCCAATAATGGCATTCATGGGAGTGCGGATCTCATGACTCATGTGAGCGAGAAATGCGCTTTTGGTGCGGCTGGCTGCTTCGGCAGTCTCTTTTGCCCTGTGCAATCGCTTTTCACTTTCCTGTAGCGCCTCTTCGATTCGTTTGCGGTCGGTGATATCCTGCACAGCGGTGCGAAGACCGATGACCTGGCCTGCAGCATTGCGGAGCAGACGGTCCTGCAGGAGCACCGGCACCAGGGAGCCGTCTTTTCTAATGAATGTTCGTTCAAAAGGCACCAGCGGCCGGGCGCCACTGATCTTTTCGGCGATAGCGTGACGCGCGGCCTTACTTTCATGCACGAATTCCCAGGCATATCGCCCGAGCATTTCTTCGGCGGCGTAGCCGAGCATTTCCAACTCTGCGTGATTTACCCTTCTGATCCGCCCATGGACGTCAATTTCGTGGTATCCGACCGGGGCCTCATCGTACAGGTCACGGAACATCGCTTCGCTGTGGCGCAGGGCCTCTTCGGCATGCCTTCGTTCGGTAATGTCGACGGCGACTCCGATAAGAGCAACCGGTACTCCGTTTTCGTCCCGAACCACCGAGGTGGAGAGGTGGATGGGGAACTCGGTTCCATCCTTTCTTCTATTCAGCAGCTCTCCTGTCCAACCGGATTTCAGCGTCGCGGGTAAAATTTCGCGTACCACGGCGGGCGGGTTATTTTGCGAGCGGACAATCTCGATGTTCTTTCCAATGAGCTCCTCTTCGTCGTAACCGTAGGTTCTCAGAAACGCATCGTTGAAAAATAGTATGTTGTCCTCCATGTCGGTGATGACCACAGCTTCGCTGACGCTCTTCAATGCGGAAGCGAGCCGGCTGCTCTCTGCCTCTTTCAGCTTGCGCTCGGTAATGTCGCGGAGGGAGCCCTCCACGCCGCACGGGCTGCCATCTCTGCCAAGCAGCAAGTGAGCATTGACCGAAGCGTAAACTAACAGCTTATCTTTATTTCGCAGACGTACTTCTATGTCTGCCACTTCTCCATGCTTGGCAAGCTCCTGCAGCAGCTTGGCCCGGTCCTCGGGAAACGCGTAAAGCTCGGCTACTTGCATTCCAATCAGCTCCGCGCGATTGAAACCCGAGTACCTTTCAATGGAAGGGCTGATTTCAAGGAGGCGGCCCTGCATGTCGGTCTGGTAGAAGACGTCCTGAACGTTCTCGAAGATCTTACGGTATTTTTGTTCGTTCTTCCGCAGCGCTTCCTCGGCCCGCTTGCGCTTGGTCACATCACGGTAGAAGACATACACTGACGTCCTGCCGTCATCGGCGTTGGCCGGGATCGCTACGACAGAGACCTCAACGAGCGTCCCGTCCTTACGACGGCGCGACGTTTCCAAGTCAACTTGTCCGCCCTTGAGGACCTGTTTCGTGAGATCCCGGGCTGCCTGCCGCCGGTCGTCGGGCGTGACCAGTTCGTCAATGTCTCTGTTTAGCGCTTCCTCCTGGCTGTATCCAAAAAGGCGGGTGAATTCCTGGTTGACACGAAGAACTCGACCCGTCGCGTGCAACAGCACGATGGCCTCGGGAGCGCTCTCGAACAACTGCTCCAGATCAGCCTTTGGAACCTTAGGGCTGCGCTTGGGAGCGGGCTTTCTGGCGGAGTTGCCGGTCGGACGCTTGGGTGCGGCGGATCTCTCTTTGGACGCTTTGTTGGTGGAGTTCTTGGTCATGGAGAGTTTCTTATTATAAATCAAATAGCGATAAATAGGGCGCAGGCTATCCAACTGTCGAAATCCAGTTTCCACGCGACTCATGCGCCGACTCATGCGGCAACCTAGGACGCCCACGAATCCGAATCGATTTCTGTATTTTCTCCGCGAAATTCGTTAAATTCGTGGCTGGTCTTAGGGAGAATCAAATGAAGCGCCTTAGCGGTCTCGTGCTCTTTTTTCTGATGCTAACTTCTTCTGCACCGGCGAAGCAAACTGCGCAGCAAACGCAGGATGTTTCGATCGACAGTCTCATTTACGATTTGAAGAACCCCGATCCCCAGCGCCGGAGAGAAGCGGTGCGAACGCTGGCAAAAAATAAGGCTCGTGCGGCAGTTCCCGCGCTCATTGAAGCATTCCAAGACGACGAGATCCGTCTCGACGTATTGCGGGCGCTGGCCAGTATTAACGATCCCCGCGCTCTGGACACCTATGTCGCCGCCGCAAAAGACCGCCGTATGGAGGTGCGTGGGGCCAGCATCGAGGGGATGGTCGATCTTTACGTGGTCGAGGAAGGTGGTTTTATCCATCAAACAAAAAAAATCATCGATGCGCTCAACCCGTTTGAGGTCGATTACGATCCGCTGGTTGTTGAGCCATATATTCCCGTAAACGGCGCGGCCGTCAATAGCCTCTCCATCCTGCTTTCGGACCCTGATGCGAAGATCAGGAGGAGAGCCGCTCAGGCGGTGGGTGTGCTTCGCGGGGAAGAAGCGGCCCCGGCGCTTGTGGACGCCCTGAAGAAGGAAACTGACTCCGGGGTGAAAATGCAGATGATTCGAGCCATCTACAAGATAAGACAGACTGAATACGGCGTAGAGGCTATTCCGTTTATTGAGGATGAGAACAAATCGGTCCATGATGAAGCCATTCGCACGGTGGGTTTTTTGCGTGTCAAGGAAGCAGTCGAGCCGCTGACAAGACTCTACAACAGCGAACCGGAGGAAAGGCGAAGGATCCTCAAAGTTATCCCCGCGACCGGAAAGGACGATTTGCAATTCAAGCTGCTCGACGCGCTGGCCTATATAGGAGCGCCCGAATCACAGTCCATATTTGCCCGCAATCTGCAGCACCGAAATGCGGATTTCAGGCGGGCGGCGGCTGAAGGAATGGGCCGAGCCGGACTTAAAGAGAGCATTCCGCTGCTGCAAGCCCAAAAACAAGTAGAGGACAAACCGGAAGCGCTGCTGGCAATTCACTTTGCGCTTTACCGGCTGGGAAACGATTTGATGCTGGTGGAACTGATCAATGGCCTCGATAGCGCGCTCTATGATCAGGCACTCGAGTATCTGTTGGAATCCTCTCCAGAAGAGACAAAGAAGCTGTACCCATTTGTTCGCCTGAAGCGCAAAAAGGTGCAGCTCGGGCTGCTGGAAGTTCTGGGCCGCGCCGGAGGAGTAGACGCAATGCCGCTGCTGCAGGAGCTGAGCGCGGACAGAGATAGCGAAGTGGCTTCCGCCGCAAACCAGGCTATTCGGCGCCTGCGGGCCCGCACGCACTGATGGCTTACGCTGACCTTCGCGAATTCATTCGACGCTTGGAGAAAGAAGGCGAGCTAGTCCGGATTCGGGAAGAAGTGGACCCGATTCTCGAAATCGCGGAAATCACCGATCGTGTCTGCAAGAGAGTCGGCCCGGCGCTCCTGTTTGAGAATGTCAAAGGTCACGATGTACCGGTTTTGATTAACGCCCTGGGCTCCCCGCGCCGCATGAACCTGGCTCTGGAGGTAGACTCGCTGCAGGATGTGGCTCAGCGCGTCCACGAGTTGCTCGATTTCAAGTCACCCGAGGGTTTGCTGGATAAAATTAAGCTGCTTCCCAAACTGGCTGATCTGGGGAGCTTTTTTCCCAAGACCGTCAGGTCCGGGCCCTGCAAAGAGGTGATTCGTGAGCGCGACTTTTCGCTGAACTACTTTCCTATTTTGAAGTGCTGGCCCGAAGATGGCGGCCGATACATTACCTTCCCGCTAGTCTTCTCAAAGCATCCGGTTACTGGAAAGCGGAACTGTGGCATCTACCGAATGCAGGTGCTCAGCGACAAGACAGCGGCCATGCACTGGCAGATTCACAAGCACGGAGCGGGACACTTTCGCGAGCATGCCCGGAGCAGCACTCAACACATGCCCGTGGCCGTGGCAATTGGAGGAGACCCGGCGGTTTGCTTTTCGGGATGCATGCCGTTGCCAGACGACTTTGACGAGATGGCGTTTGCCGGTTTTTTGCGAGGCAAGCCCGTCGAGATGGTGCGCGCGGAAACCGTGGACGTCGAAGTGCCGGCCAGCTCCGAGATTGTACTGGAAGGCTACGTTGATCCTTCTGAGATGGTAATGGAGGGCCCTTTCGGCGATCACACGGGTTTTTACTCGCTGGAGGATCGATATCCGGTCTTTCATGTGAACTGCATCACGCATCGCAGGAAACCTATTTACCAGACCATTATCGTAGGCGTCCCGCCGATGGAAGATTGCTACATGGGCAAAGCCGTCGAGCGAATTACATTGCCCGTGATTCAAAAGCAGCTCACTGAAGTGGTGGACATGCACATGCCTTTTGAGGGGATATTCCACAACCTGATGATTCTTTCTATCAGGAAAGCCTATCCCGGGCATGCTCGGAAAATCATGAACGCCATCTGGGGGTTGGGCCAGGCGATGCTCTGCAAGTGCATTATCGTGGTAGACGACGACATTAACGTGCAGGACCTTCGTGAAGTAACATTGAAGGTCTTGAACAACATCGACCCGGAGCGCGACATCCAGTTCGTGATGGGCCCGATAGATGTGCTGGATCATTCCTGCCGCCTGCCCCAGTACGGTTCCAAAATGGGAGTCGACGGTACGCGTAAGTGGGTTAATGAGGGTTTTTCACGCCCGTGGCCAAGATCGATTACTATGTCCGAGGACGTGAAACGCCGCGTGGACGCGATTTGGCACAAGTTGAAAATTAAGTTCGAATGACCCGAAGTTCCTCTCTCCCCGTTCCCCTGCCGCGCCGGTTTTACAACCGAAATACGTTGGAGGTGACGCGCGACTTGATCGGTAAAAGCCTTGTCCGACATCTTGACGGTCAGGTATTAGTTGGACGGATCGTGGAAACTGAGGCCTACATCGGAGAGGACGATCCTGCCTGCCATGCGTCACGCGGGCTTACTCCACGTACCCGGGTCATGTATGGGCCACCGGGGTTTAGTTATGTGTACTTCACGTATGGTATGTATTTCATGTTGAACGTGGTCTGTGAGCGGGAGGGTTTCCCCGCAGCTGCCCTCATTCGCGCCGTGGAACCGATTACCGGTCTGGACAAGATGAGAGAGCTTCGCCAGACGACAAGCGAAAAGCGTCTCACCAACGGACCCGGTAAGCTTTGCGTGGCCTTTGACATAACAACGGCGCTCAATGGCGTCGATTTGACGCGCAAAACAAGCATCCTGCAAATTTGTGCCGGGAATGACAGTGCCCAAGTAATGTGGAGTCCCCGAGTCGGCATTCGTGAAGGTACCGATAAAATATGGCGATGCTTTGCGCCTAATAGTCCGTTTGTGAGTTCCGCGAAGATTAACCTGCGAAAAAGAAAGTCGCAGGTCGAAATTAGGTCGCAAGTCGAAAGTCGAAAGTCTGGAAAAGGCACAGTGAATAGCCGCATCCGTAACCCGGATCGTTAACAAACATTCAATACAAAGGCTCAGCGCGGCAGAACCACAACCAAAAAAGGACCGATCACGTTCACGATCACGTCCACATCAACGACTACGGCCACGTCTGGCCGAGGCTGACAGCTCACGCTTCTTCGGCATTGCCAGAGGATCATCGATGGAATACGGAGCGATACTGGATGCTTGCAAGGCACGCACACTCGCCGATCATGAGCTGCTACAGAAAGGGGACCAACTCATAGAGTGCGTTGTTTCGATGCTGACCAAGGTGATCAAATTCTAACTGACGATCAAGTGAGTCGTACCTCGCGAACCTGGACGCGGACGTGAACGTGGTCGTCGACGTGGACGTGATCGTGATCGGCTTTGTTGGGTTGCGGCCCCGTCGCGCTGTGACTCTGTGTTGAGACGGCCTGAAAATGTCCCCACCGGCAAAGAACGGGAAGATGCTTCTAGGCGCACATGTCTCTGTTGTCGGAGGCGTGCAGAACGCCTTTGAACGCGGGCTAAGGATAGGCGCCACGGCGATCCAAATTTTTCTCAAGAACGCCAGCCAATGGAAAGCGCGTCCCTACGATGAAGACACTATCCGGAAATTCAAAAGGAACTGGAAAGATTCCGGCATCGCATTTGTTGCGGCGCATGACAGTTACCTTATCAACATCGCTACATCGAATGCTCTGATTCTAGAAAGGTCCATAGCAGCACTGAGAGACGAAATGGATCGCGCCGAGCAATTAGGTGTCCCTTATCTTGTTATGCACCCTGGTTCGCACCTGGGCGAGGGAGAGACACAAGGTATTGCGCGTATTGCTGCATCGCTGAAGCGGCTGCACGAAAGCACGCGAGGATACAAAACCAAAATCTGTTTGGAGGGGACAGCGGGGCAAGGGACCAGCTTGGGCTACAAGCTGGAACATCTCCGGCAGATAATCGACGGCGTCAAGGAATCCGAAAGGTTGGGCGTCTGTCTCGATACTTGTCACCTTCTAGCGGCGGGCTACGATTTCCGAACCCCGGAGACATATGCGGAAACCTTTGGACAGGTGAAAAGATTACTGGGTAAGGATCGTGTGAAGCTTTTCCATGTTAACGATTCGCAAAAAGTTCTGGGGAGCCATGTGGATCGCCATGCCCACATAGGCCAGGGGAAAATCGGCTTGGAAGGTTTCCGCTTATTATTCCAAGACAAGGATTTCGTGCCGGTCCCCAAAATCCTCGAGACTCCAAAGGATAATTTGGGAACGGAGGACGTTAGGAATTTGAATGTATTGAGAAGCCTGCTCTGATTGCGGATTTCGGATTACGGAATGCGATTATTGAATGCGGATGCGGAGTGTGGAATGCGGAGTGAGATGCTTTATGTCTCCGTGCCTTTACGTTGAGTCTAGGAGTCAGCCAACAACCACTGACAACGGACCACCGACAAATCAAAAAAAACCCAACCTTTCAGCGAACTTTTTGGTCTAATCCACCGTAGAAAGAAACGAAGGGATTTAGGAGGAGAAAGTGGAGATGTTGGCCGTGAAAGAATCCGTACCTGTCGATAATCCCCTGCGGCAACTCTGCTGGGAGGCAATTACCCACACCCTGGGACAGCTCCCGTCCGACCAGCGTCGAGTTTTCGTTCTGAGCCACTACTATTCCCGGTCTGCATCGGATATTGCGCGGCAACTCTCGCTGCCAGTTTCTGAGGTGGAGCGGCTGCTTGCAAGCGCCAATCTGAGATTGCTGGAAAGCCTGAAATCTTTTAGCGCGCCGGCTTTCTCGCTCTAAAGCGCTTCGAGCAGGGACGCAAACCCTAGCGAGCGACCTCATACCACCGAGATAGACTGGGCAATGGAGATTTGCCAGATGCCTCAGGCTGGCCACAGGCACTCTGTGCAGCGACGGAGCCCCGGCCGGAAGGGCGCGGCGCGCCAGTATCGCCGGCTTCTGCAAATCCCACTGCGTGCAAGTCGGCGAGAGCTTCACAGTTATCGTGTTCTGCAGATACTTAAGATTGGCGCGCCGCGCCCTTCCGGTCGCGGCTCCGTGGGTGCACTTAGTGGCGTGGCCAGCCCGCTCATCGGGGCCGATCTCATGACCAAATCTTAACCGATTTGCGAACTTTGCGCCCGCCAAGGGAATCTAGCATTGCAATCTCGACACCCTATCCCAGCACTCGTACAGGCACGGGAATAAAGGTTAGGATAAGAATGATAAGCGCGATCACTGTCAGCAGAATCCGGCCTTTGTCTATGTACGGTTCAGGTTTCAAGGGACTGGGATGACGAAGTCCAAGCAGAAGCAAGAGGACAAGCGCGAAGACAAGATAGAAAAAACTATACAAATATAGAGTTGCCAGCGCCAGGCCGAGTACCGCCACCACCGAAATCCGGGAAACCCACCTATGCCCACGCGGTCCCAAGATAGCGTACACAACATGTCCTCCGTCCAGCTGACCGACAGGGATTAGATTTGCGCTGGTTGCCAGCATTCCAAACCACGCGGCGTACCCGATGGGATGCAAGTTAATTTCTCCCGCTTGCCCATGAAAAAATAGAATAGACAGACACTTAAATAACAATGGTTCACCGAATTCTATAACTCCTTCGGTAATCTTTCCTTGATAAATAGTCGACATACTCAGGCCGATAATCAACGCCGGTAGCAGCACGACAAAGCCCGCAATAGGGCCGGCAATACCTACGTCAAAGAGCTCGCGGGAATCCCCAAAAGGAGATTTGATCCGAATCACCGCTCCGAAAGTTCCAAAGGGGCTGATCGGGGGAGGGGGAGCTGGCAGGAAATAAGGGTAGGTGGCATCGATCCCATAATAGACGCAGGCCAGGAAATGCCCCATTTCATGCGCTAATAGAATAGCCAGAAGCGTCGCAGAAAATGGAACTCCCGTCAGCCAAGTCCTCGGCTCCAACAACGACACTAGCTCAGGCGAGGGAATGGCCGCTCCGGCACCTCGCAAGAAACTGAAATGCAGGGAAATTCCGGCCAAAAGTGTAGTAAATACCGTCGCAACAAAGAGCAAAGCAGGAAGAAAAACTTTGCGGGGCGGGGGTGGCGCAAAGGCACTGTAAATCTGAACCGGCGGTGATAAAGCGGTTCGCTCAGTCTCTAGATTTTGAATTTCCTGTTGACCCAAGAGAAATTCGCCTAACCTTGCTTTTCCTCTTCGTCCTGGTGAAAGCGAATCTCTTTGCCAGGCTTAAAGCGCACTGTCTTTCCGGGTGGAATGGGAACCTGATCTCCTGTGCGAGGATTTCGGCCAATCCCGCTTTTTCGTGGTTTGACCATGAAGACGCCAAATCCGCGCAGCTCAATCCGATCGCCCCGCTGCATGGCCGCCTTCAGAGAATCGAAGACCGACTCAACTGCTTGTTCGGCTTTGACTTTCGCGATTCCGAGCTCTCGCGAAACCCGATTCACAATATCCTGTTTGATCACTGTCCCTCCCTCGGATCATTAAGAATACTATTTTGGAAGTGCGAAAACGTCAACCTTAAAAGTCTGAAATTCAAGGTCTTACGTGGATTCGACGAGATAGGAGGGTTGTGCTAAACTGCGAAACTTAAGCAGATCAAGCGCTTTTTCGACGTAGTTTTCAGGGACGGATTCAAAAAATAGGAGCTGGAGCCTATACGCGCTTACTGAAGAAGATTATGGGGATGCATCCTGATAGCTGGATCCGGAAAATGGCGCGCGAGCAGAAAATGATCGAGCCCTTTTCAGAGTCGCTAGTTCGCACAGGCATATCGTTCGGCACTACTTCTTACGGATATGACATGCGCGTCTCTAACGAGTTTCGGGTCCTTCGGGTGGACGCATCGGGTGAGCTCGATCCGAAGAATTTCGACGAACGCCTGTTTGAGGCGGTCACAACCGAGATATTGCATCTACAGCCCCATTCGATGGCAATCGGGCGATCGATGGAGTACTTCAGAATTCCACGAAACGTGCTTACCGTCTGCTTCGGAAAGAGTACCTACGCGCGCTGTGGATTGCTCATCAATGTCACCCCTTTTGAGCCGGAATGGGAGGGCCACGTGACCATCAGTATTCTGAATGCGTCTCCGCTTCCGATCAGGATTTACGCCAACGAGGGTATTGCCCAGGTTGTCTTCCTAGAGGCAAGCCAGGTGTGTGAAATCTCCTACAAGGACAGGAAGGGGAAGTATCAGGCACAACAGGGGATTGTTTATTCCAGAGTGGAAGAAAAAGTAGAAGAAAAATAGTGAGAGACGGATACGACTTTAGAACGATCGAACAAAAGTGGCAGAAGAAGTGGCTCGACAATCGAGACTTTTGGGTTTCGGAAAGTGGCGACAAGCCGAAGTACTACGCACTGGAAATGCTTCCCTATCCGAGCGGCAAGCTGCACATGGGACACGTTCGCAACTACAGCCTGGGCGACGCGGTGGCCCGCTACAAACGGATGCGCGGCTACAACGTGATTCACCCTATCGGCTGGGATTCCTTCGGGCTTCCCGCCGAGAACGCGGCCATAAAGAACAACACCCATCCGGAAAAGTGGACGCTGGAGAACATAGCAAACATGAAGCAGCAGTGCGTCCGCTTGGGGATCAGTTACGACTGGAGCCGCGAGGTGACCACCTGTCTGCCCGACTACTATCGGTGGAATCAGTGGTTCTTCCTGCGAATGTACGAACGCGGGCTGGCGTATCGCAAAAAGGGGGTCGTCAACTGGTGTAATGTCTGCCAGACGGTGCTGGCCAACGAACAAGTAGAAGATGGACGGTGCTGGCGCGACGAAAGCGAAGTGGAAAAGCGCGAGCTGGAGCAGTGGTATTTTCGAATAACGGATTATGCCGAGCCGCTGCTGGCGGACCTGGAACAACTGGAATCCTGGCCTGAAAAAGTCATCACCATGCAACGCAACTGGATCGGCAAATCCATAGGCGCGCGGGTGCAGTTTCCGGTAGATGGAAGCGGCAAACCGATCGAAATATTTACTACCCGGCTGGACACCGTCTACGGCGCCACTTTCATGGTGCTGGCGCCGGAACATCCAAGGGTTGAGGAGTTGCTGTCGAAGCTTCCGGACAAAACAACGGCAGTCGAAGAGGTACGCAAGTATCGCGCTCAGCAGCGGCTGATCCGCGAAGGTGCGGAAAGTGAGAAGCTCGGGATTTTTACCGGCACCAGCGCGATCAACCCCTTTACGCACGAACAAATACCCATCTGGGTTGCCAACTTCGTCCTGATGGAGTACGGCACCGGGGCGATTATGGCCGTTCCTGCTCACGATACGCGAGACTTTGAATTCGCGAAGAAGTACGGGCTGGAAATACGCCCGGTGATCGAGCCAGCCGGCAATTCGCCCATGTCATCAGCGGAGCCTCGTCCCTCTGAGAGCATCCGAGCAGAGGTCCCTTACTGTGAATATGGCAGACTGATCCATTCAGGCGAATATTCGGGCCTGAACTCCGAAGAGGCTCTAAAGGAAATGTTCGCATTTGCCCGGAAGCAGGGCATCGGCGAGCCTGCCGTCTCCTACCGGCTGAAAGACTGGGGGATTTCGCGGCAACGCTATTGGGGGACGCCGATTCCCATTATTTATTGTCCCGATTGCGGGACGGTTCCTGTGCCTGACGATCAGCTCCCCGTGCGCCTGCCCAGAGTGGAGACAATCAAGCTGGGCGCGTCGCCGCTGGCTACCGTCGAGGAATTTGTAAACGCTCCTTGCCCTAGATGCGGCAAGCAGGGCAGGCGGGAAGCAGACACAATGGATACCTTTGTCGATTCTGCCTGGTACTTCTACCGCTACTGCGACCCGGCGAATTCCAAAATGCCCTTTGATCCAGATAAGGTTAAATACTGGTTTCCCGTGGATCAATACATCGGCGGCGTGGAACATGCCATTCTGCATTTGATCTACATGCGGTTTTTTACCAAGGTGATGCGCGATATAGGCCTGGTCTCCTGGGACGAGCCTGTCTTGAATCTGTTTACTCAAGGGATGGTTACCAAAGATGGCGCCAAGATGTCCAAGAACAAGGGAAACGTCGTTGACCCGGACGAGTTCATGGACGCCTTCGGCGCTGATACCGTGCGGCTATTCATCCTGTTTGCCGCGCCTCCCGAAAAAGATCTGGATTGGAGTGAATCGGGAGTAGAAGGATGCTTTCGATTTCTGAACCGGATCTGGCGGCTCTTTACGCGACATGAGTCTTCCATTTCCCAGCCTTGCGGCCCGGTAGAACCACGGCACGAGGAAGACAAAAAGCTACTGCGCAAAATGCATCAAACTTTGAATCGAGCGGGCCAGGACATGGCTCGATTCCATATGAACACGGCGATAGCGGCGGCGATGGAGTTTTTAAATTCTCTTTATGATTATGAAGAACGCTGCCCGGAGAAAAACCTGCCCTTGCTGCGCGAGGTTTTCGAGAAAATAGCTTTGATCCTGTCGCCGTTTGCGCCCCATTTTTGTGAAGAGATCTGGCAGAGGCTGGGACATTCCGGAAACATTTCGTTTGAATCGTGGCCGGAGGCAGACCCAGTGTGGCTGCTGGAAGAAGAGATTGAAATGGTGGTACAGGTAAACGGCAAGCTTCGCGCCAAAATTGTTGTTCCCGCAGGAATCGACCAAGACAGCTGCCTCAAATTGGCGCTCCAGGACCGCCGCATACAGGGTTATTTGGAAGGAAAAGCGATTCGAAAGGTGGTGTACGTTCCTTCCAAGCTGCTGAACATTGTAGCCTCCTGATAAGTCGAAAGTCCAAAGTCGAAAGTCGAAAGTCGGTGAGCAGTCGCAGGTCACTAAACAGTCGCAAGTCGCAGGCCGCAAATCAAATCTGGATCGACAGTAATAAAGGCCGTCCGTTGTGAATCTTCCGAGGCTGGAACGAACCACCGACTGATATAGGATTGAGGGGCGATGATAGCCTTAGCCCGACTTGCGACCTGCGACCTGCGACCTGCGACCGGTTCCCGACCCGCGACCTGCGACCTGCGACCTGCGACAGATTTCAGACCTGCGACCGGTTCCCGACCTGCGGCGGGTTTCCGACTTTGGACTTTGGACTTCGGACTTTCGACTATATTGGCCATTGTCTTCTCCATTACCCTTGTTTCCTGCGGTTATCATGTCAATGCGCCGGCTCCGTCGATAGCCAAGATCCATACTCTGGCTGTGCCTACGCTCAAGAACTCGACGGCAGTCTTCCAGGTGGAGCAACGCCTGACCCGCGCCTTGATAGAGGAGTTTTCACGCCGGAGCTCTAGCCGTGTCGTGTCCACGGAGACGGGAGCCGACGCCGTCATGCGAGGGGAAATTACCTACATCTCTGCATCTCCCGTCATCATTGGAACTACTTCCTTTGGAACCACCTTCCTGGTGACGCTGAACGCAAAAGTCAGCCTGGTAGATTTGAATACCAAGAAGATGCTTTTCCGAAATGACAACTACGTATTTCGCGAAGAATACGTGATTAATCGCGATGTAAAGCAATTCTTCTCCGAGTTGAATCCTGCGTTGGATCGCATGGCGCGCGATTTTGCGCGTAGCGTGGCCGCCAGCGTAATGGCAGGGAATTAGGAGACTTCCCAACGATGGTTGGTATACCTCGGCGTCGAAAGTCGAAAGTCGAAGGTCCAAAGTCAAGCTGCCGGCCTTGCGGTTCCCGACTTTCGACCTTCGACTTTCGACTTTCGACTTTATTTTCATGATTCCTGCCCTTCGCACTCAAAAAGAACTCCAACGGGAGATCGTGCCCGTTTATCTGCTTCTCGGTTCGGACGCATTCCTCAAGAAACATGTTGTTGACACCTTTGTGCGGCGCCTGGACCCCGGCGTGCGTGACTTCAACGTGGCCCGCTTCTCGGAGAAGGAGCTGCATGCTTGCCTGGATGCGGCACAGACGATGCCCATGGCGGCTCCTCAACGTCTGGTTATCCTGGAGGATCTCTCGAAAATCGCGGAGGAGGAATGGGAAGGCCTCTACCAGTACGTTGAAAATCCCAGTTTGAAAACGATCCTGCTGCTGATTGCCGCGAGGCTGCCTGAGCCCCGGGTAAAGAATCTCGCCAGAAACGCAAAGATCATATCCGCCAAGGAGCCGGATTTTGCCGAAGCGCGCTCCCTAATTGAAGGATCTTTCCGCAAGGATGGTTACCAGCTGGCTGCCGGGGTAGTCGACGAATTGCTCGAGCAAATTGGAAATAACATGCAGGTTCTCTCACAGGACATCGAAAAGATAAAGCTATTTCGACTTGAGGAAAAAACCATCACAGTCGAGGACGTCGTCGGGCTTTCCAATCGAGTCCGAGAGCATGAGATTTGGGATTTAACCAACAGGATTGCGAGCCGCAATCGCGGGGACCTTCTTTGTTTGCTCAACAAAATGCTGGAGAGCGGCTCGCCGCCGTTGTTGCTGTTGAAGATCCTCTACAGCCACTTTGTTGGCCTGTTGCTTGTCAAGGAGTTAACGGAGGGCTCGATTGTAGAGCCGCGTCGGAACGCTGAGGTAAGGAAGTCCCGGCACGGTCTGCCCGCGGGTAAAACTGAATCCGATATTGCCGAAGCTGCCGGAATGAATCCGTACCGCCTCCGGCGTTTACTCGGGCAAGCATCAAAGTTTCAGTTGTCCGAGTTGAAATCGGCGCTGTGTGAACTCCACCGAGCAGATAGCGCCTTAAAGAGCAGCGGTCTTCCGGAAAAAACACTGTTGGAAATGGCACTCATCCGGATTGTGACGGTAGAAGGCAGCCGGCAGTAGGGGGGAGCCGTCTGCCTCCTACTTCCTGCCGTCTGTCGTTCTACCTTCGGCGATTGAACTTCGGGCACTTCTCCCGTATAATTCGCTCTTTTTTCGAAGGATAACGAACGATTATGGCAAATATCAAGTCTGCGGAAAAACGAGCCAGGCGCAGTCTGGCGCAGCGAGAAACCAATCGCCGGAATAGGAGCATTCTGAAAAGCGCGCTCAAGCAGGCGCGAGCCGCCAAAGGTGGAAGCGGCGAAGAAATAAGAAAGGCGCTGGCCGTAGTTTACTCTGTTCTGGATAAGTCGGTTTATAAAGGGATTTTGCACAAGAATGCCGCGGCGCGTCACAAGGAGCGCCTTTCGAAGTTGTTGCTTCAGAAGTTGCCCGCAAAAGCCTAGCAAAAACCTGTGCCGCTATTCGGTGAAATCTTGCGCTTTCGACAAAATTTGGCGCTGAACAGCCGGCCACGTTCACGAGCACGAGCACGTCCACGACTACGGCCAATCGAATCGTGAGCGATTGTGTATTTTCGTCCGCGCAGGCGTGGAGGTGTTACCGGACCGTGAAATCTACATTTCTCCGGCACATCGCCCCCACACATCTTCCAAAACCCGAAGGGTTTACAGAGTATAGCCGGCGGAAAAGCCCGCGTCTTTGGCGGGCGACGCCGCCGGTCGGCTATCCCCCCAACGATCCGCCCTGAAAGGGCCTAAGAATTTTTCGCAAAT
Source organism: Acidobacteriota bacterium (assembly GCA_036505615.1). GTDB lineage: Bacteria > Acidobacteriota > UBA6911 > JACQSX01 > JACQSX01 > DASXTB01. The sequence continues at coordinate 364 of DASXTB010000220.1, read as the reverse complement.
TTGAAACCAAGCCCGTTTAGTTCTTCGACCCGCTATATCTGTGGCGCTCAGGCTCTGCGACGCCTTCAGCGTCGGACGGTTTATGGGAACGGTTAACCGGCGGCGACGCCCCGCAAACCGGCGGCGACGCCCCGCAAAAAGCGCGGGCTTTGCCGCCGGCTATACTCTGTAAACCCTTCGGGTTTCACCGACGGCCTCTTACATCCTTGGCTGCGGGTTCACCGGTTCAAGTAGCCGTGATCGGCTTTTGTTTCGGTTGTGGCCCTGCCACTGTAAGCTCGTGACCGTGAACGTGGTCGGCTGTTCAGCGCCAACTTTTGTCGAAAGCGCAAGATTTCACCAAATAGTAATATAGCGATAACCG
>DASXTB010000219.1:0-9609 GCA_036505615.1 Acidobacteriota bacterium | reverse complement strand
GCGTACGACGACGTGCGGCGATCTCCCATACTGTCTGCTAGCGTCCCCGCTTCACTCAATGTCTCGTGCGCAAGCAGTAAAAGGGAATCGGTGGAGTCTGGGAGCCTTGAGCGGAGATCGTCGGAGGCCAAGCCAATGTTGATCAACCCGACTGCCTTTTCGTGTGATGCCTCCACGGCCCGAATCTGATCCAATGCCCTATCGAGAAGTGCCTTGGCCTCCCGAGGTTGATTCATTTGTATCGAGGCCGTCGCTTCATTAACCAGCGCTCCTATCAATAGCGAGCGGTTATTGCGTGCCGTGGCGAGAGAGACACTCTCTCTGTAGGCGACGAGGGCTTCGCTGTATTTTTTTTGTGCCGTTAATAGGTTTCCTAAGTTATTGAGGATAATCGCCGAAAGATCCTGATTGTTCACTTCCCTCGCTATGCGAAGCCCTTCGTTCAAATATTTTAGAGCCATCTCCGGAGGCCCGGCGGCAATATACACATTGCCCAGGGCGCCCAGCGCAACAGCCGTCTGCGTCCGATCGCCCAGTTTTTCAGCCAGTGCCAGACTAGACTCGAGGGTTTTTAGGGCCTCCTTATACTGGCCAAGCGCCTGATAGCTTTGAGCGAGGTGGATGAGCGCGTTGCCTTGTTCCTTGGGCTTTTGCTCCGCTTCGTACAATCGGGCGGCCTCTGTCCAGCTTAAAACTGCCTGCTCGAAGTCCCCTCGTTGGAACGACTTCAGGGCTTGGTCCATATGCGGCTGTGCGGCCGAAGGTTCGGCAGACAAAGTGGCTGCTAACGTCTGACTGGCCGAGAAGACAAAAAGACTTCCAAAAAACAAACCAACAAGTACTGGAACGAGCCCATACAGACGATCGGTAAGAGGAAAAGGCTTAGTCTCTACAGCATGGTTCGGGGACATATTTTACGTTCCGTCAGTGGAAAGGACCGTCATTCTATACCGTTTAATTTTCTTTTAATCAATCCATGGCGGATCCACCTTCGAAGGTATGGGACACCACCCTTTTGGAAAATCTCGATTAAGGTGGTATGTAAATCCGATGAAAATATATGAGTTGCCTTTATTCTCGAGACTCCGCCTATGGCGAGCTAGATCTGCCTTCTGCGGTCTTATCTTCGCGTTGACACTGAGTGGATCATCGTTCGGGGCCGACTCTAGTAAGAGCGAGCCGCTGGCAGAGGTAAACGGCGAAGTCATCACCACAGAGGAGCTTAACCGCGTCCTTGGCGCGAAGCTCGCAAAACTCGAGGAGCAGATTTACGATCTCAAGCGTCAGGAGCTCGACGCGCTCATTACGCAGCGGCTGTTTGCTCAGGAAGCAGCAAAACGGAAAATTTCGGTTGCGGCTTTGCTGGATGCCGAAGTGACAGCGAAAGTCGGGCTGGTTACTGAAAAGGAAATCGACGACTTTTATCAAGCGAATAAGGCGCGCATATCGGGAGACGAGGCCGACGTCCGGCAAAAAATTCGTGCCTTCCTGCAGCAGCAAAAGTTAGCTTCTCAGCGGGAGCTTTTTGTACAATCGCTGCGCTCGCAAGGTAAAGTTGTTGTTAACCTTCAACCTCCTCCTGTGATTCGCGTTGAGGTCTCGGTCGAAGGCGCACCCATGCGTGGCACACCGGATGCTCCCGTAACTCTCGTGGAGTTCTCCGACTTTGAGTGCCCGTTCTGCAAGCAAGCCCATCCGACACTGAAGCAAGTGCTTGACCGTTATCCCGGCAAGGTGCGGCTTGCCTATCGGGATTTCCCGCTGGATTCGATTCATCCTCAGGCGCGGCGCGCCGCAGAGGCCGCCCGCTGTGCCCATGACCAGGGAAAGTTTTGGGAGTATCACGACGTGCTTTTTGCCCAGTCTCCCCAATTGGCTCTCGAAAATTTGCGGCGTTACGCGGGACAGGTGGGGCTTGATGTCGCGAAGTTCGATAGTTGCCTTGCAACGGGCACCCATAAAGCCACGGTGCAACGCGACCTAGACGAAGGCAACCGTCTGGGGATTACTGGCACACCCGCTTTCTTCATTAATGGGCGCACGCTGACAGGAGCGCAGCCTCTCGAGGCCTTCACGAGGTTGATCGAGCAGGAACTGGCGCGCGTAGCCACCTCGGGGAAGGGTAAGGAATAGAACCACACTGGTGAATCAGTGAGCTGAGAAACGAATGCACGAATAAAGAAGCGGGTCAGTCACGCTCTACGAGCCACGAACACCATGGCGATCACGAATCACGCAATCTCATGTTGTATCGCTTCATTTTTTTGATTAAGCCGTGGCGGCTCAAACCCAACGCTTTTGCGGCGTGCAGTTGATTCTGCTTAGACTGCTGTAATGCCTCTTGGATCATGCGCTTTTCTATCTCGCAAACAACGTCTTTCATAAGCCTTGGCGTGGACAACGATGAGACGACTTCGGTACCGCTTCTGCGTATGGCTTCAGATAGATCCTTTTTTGCAACTGTATTACCGGAGACCGAAAGCACCAGCCGCTTCATCTCGTTTTCCAATTCTCTGACGTTTCCAGGCCAAGGATAATCCATGCAGGCACTTGCGGCTTCCGGAGTTAAGTTCACCGGTTCCAGCTTCATTTCCCGACAATAATTGGCTAGCAAATAGTTTGCTAAGCCCGGAATGTCCTCCCGAATCTCACGGAGCGGCGGCATCTGAATGTGGATTACTTTCAAGCGGTAGTAAAGATCTTGGCGAAAGGTCCCTTTTTGAATCTCCGCTTCCAGATTTTTGTTCGTCGCCGCTAGAATTCTCACATCGACTGGAATGGTCTTCCTCCCGCCCACGTGCTCGATCACTCTTTCTTGGAGGACGCGTAGAAGTTTGGCTTGTGCCGTCAAACTCAGATCTCCGATCTCATCCAGGAACAATGTCCCGCCATTCGCCGCCTCGAACTTCCCCAACCGCCGCTCCACGCCGGTCGCCACGCCTCGCTCAATCCCAAACAGCTCGCTTTCCACTAGACTCTCAGGGAGAGCCGCGCAATTCAGAGCTACGAACGGCTTTCGAGCCCGTAGGCTCTTGTAATGAATCGCCTTGGCTGCTAGTTCCTTGCCCGTACCGCTTTCGCCCGTGATCAACACATTCACGGAACTGTTATTGACCTGGTCGATCAACCTTAAGACGGCGTGAATTTTTTCGCTGGTGCCAATGATGCTTTGAGAGGAAAATCTTCCCTCAACCTCCTTCCATAGCTGCGCGTTCTCCTCTTGAAGTTGATCGCGATGCCGCTTCATCTCCTCCACCAGTTGCGCGGTTTCGATAGCGATCGCCGCCTGCGCGGCTAGTGCTTTCAGTATTTCTTCGTCCTCCTTGTTGAATGCACCCGTCTTTTTATTCAAAACCTCAAACGTTCCAATGATCTCCCCTTCATGGTTTCGCAGCGGGATGGCGAGGAGGCTCCGCGTGCGGTAACCGCTACGAAGATCAATCTCCTTGTAAAAGCGCGGATCTTGATGAGCGTCCTCGACATTAATCGTCTGTCCCGACATGGCCACAGCTCCAGCGATACCTAAGCGAGCATCAAAGCGAATCTCCTCACTGCCAAGCGCGACCTTTGACCAAAGCTCGCCCCGTTCCCGATCGAGCAGAAAAAGGCTGGCTCGGTCCGCCCCCATGAGTTTAGTAGCTTCGTTGGCGATCAAGTCCAAGAGCGCCGCGAGGTCCCTTTCCGAAGTCATTCGCTGGCAGATTTTCAGCAGTTCTTCTGCGAGGTGGTTTTGGTTCTTGGACGATGGTTGATTGGTTGGATCCATCGCTTTCGCCTCACACTAGCGCGATGCCCATCAGTCGAACAGTATCTTTCTTGGTTAGCTAGTGGAATTTTTTATCATTGTAAAGAGCTAGCTGTCAACTAAGTCTACAACTTGTTGACGACGTCTACAATTCAGAAAGGCCCGTTATTTCAAGGTGCTACACGCCATCATCCTTAGCTTAGATTAGAATCGTGAACAGAGCCCCAGGATTAGCTTTCGGTTCCTCTTAACGGCTCGTGACAAGGCTAGTAAAAATTCTTCCATCACCTCGGTGAGTTAGCTTATGTCACCTGGAGTCTTTTCAGGTTGGCATCTTGCTTGCGTTACGCCTAACTAAAGGCTGGACGAAAAGAGGAAAAATTATGGCACCGCAAATTTTGGTTGCGTTAAAAAGTGAAGACCGACTCAGCCAGATGATTCCTTACATCGAGAAAATTGCCCAACCAGGGATGAGGGTTGTTTTCCTCATTCGTTTCAGTCCGCAACTAGCCTCTAAACGGCACGACTCGATAGAGTCAGGGTTCCTAGGGGAATCACGGTTCTTCGAAGGAGAGTCGGAGAAACCGAGGTTCACGGAAAGAAATTTCAGGGAGACGCAGTCGAGGGAGGAGCAGAGGCTATCGGCTGAGCACAAAGTTTTTCTCGCCTTGGAGGCTTTACTCAAAAGAGGGATCGAGATCACTGTGGATATATACACAGGATCACTGAAAAGAGTAGTGAAGAACTACAGATGTAAGGGGAATGTTCATTTCCTCGTGAAGCGGTTAGGAAAGATTCCTGCGATGATGAAATTTGTCCGCAGGGCGTTCCCTATTTTTGGCTCGCTCAATGGGGGAACTTTTTCTCCCGTACTCCTGCTCGATTCTACCCACGCAGTCTAGGCTGATGGAGCGGGACTAGGCGTTACCGGCAAGCGGCGGGTGGTAAAGCGCCTCAAACACGTACCGAGCAATGATACAGAAGGAGGGAAATGATTATGGCAGGGCAAATCTTGGTTCCATTCAATTCGCATCTCCAGCTTGAGGACATCATTTCTGTTATTGAAGAGGCCGCCAAACCGGGGATGAGAGTCGTTTTCCTCGTTCGTTATCCCGGAGATCCCTGGGTATGGTTCCGGGATCACTGGGTAACAACAGAATCTTCAAGAGACGCCATGCTGGCGGGAAGGAAAGTCATCGAGAAATACTCCTGGGAGGGGCAAAGGGCGTTGGCAGAAGAGAGGGTTGCTCCATGGCGTTACGTTTTGCAAAAGATGGGAGTAAACGCGACCGTGGATCTTTATACCGGCAGTTTGTCAAGCGCGCTGGAAACTTATAGTTGCGGGGACGAGGTCTCCCTCGTAATGCGGCCGGAGAATAAGCTTCCTATAATGGGCTTCCTCCACAGACCCATCGCTTTCATCTTAAAAACGGCGTGGTCACTCACCGGTCCCACAAAGGTACGGAGCACAAGAGAATTAAGATCCTTTGCGCTACGGAGCGAGCCAAAATCCTCCTCCACGTTGCAACGCAGCTTGCCCTGAAGGCCCACCGATAGGACCCAGGTGGGAAGTGGGATTTAACTAGCCCCTAGAACTCGCCAGCGATAAAACTGATCGACGGCGGCCGGAAGGGTGAGCCAAAACCGGCCCACCTAAGGAGTGAGTTTAAGTCTAAGAGGAAAAACACGGACCAACCAGGGCCGGGTTTAGGCTCGGCCCCTGACGGAATTACCAAAAGCAACCGACAATATGCGGCTTAAAACGAGGGGCACATGACGCAGCTAAAACTTGGGATAGAAGGGGCCCTAGCCTCCACTGTGCATAACTCAACGGCTCAGTACAACATCTTTGCGTCTTGCAACAAATGCGCTGGGGTGCACGAAATGGGGATTTCCATTACGATGGAAGGCGGCCCCGTTGATAAGCAAAGCATCGGCGACTTTTACAATGGGAAAAGCCTTCCAAAAAGCCTCGCAAGTCTTTCCAGCACTATTCTCGCGTGCCATTTGACGGGAAGGCAATTTATTCAGAAAGACACGAGGCAAATATTCTTGGTTCCGATCAAGGGTCAACCCACTACCGAGAATGACGCGCGAAGAGATAGAAAAGGCCGTGGATGAGTTGACCCACCATGCACGAAGCCCACGCCCCAGAGGTTAAAGGCAAACTGGGACATTGGGTCACCGCCAGTAGACTTACACTCTCCCCAGATCGGCTAGCTCAACACACGTATGACTGTACCTGAACGATGCTATTCAGGCGGGAATCCGGCGCACGAGTAGGGTAGCGGCGACGCTCAAGCAGCAGCTTCGCGATTCTCTGAAGAATAGTGATCGTCGGCACCGCGATGATCATCCCGACGATCCCTAGAGCACTCTCGCCCACGATGACCGATGCGATGAGGAGCACTGGATGCAAGTTGTTGCCTCTGCCGACAACCAAAGGTTGGATCACTACGACGTCGAGGAGCTTTAAGGAAAGGTAGAGAACGACCACTTGAGCGATGACTGAAAGGCTCTTGAATTGGACTAGGGTAACCAGGACGGCAGCCGAGCCACCGATGATTGGGCCAAGATAGGGTACAACATTGGCTAGGCCTGTCACGACACCAAGCAAAAGCGGGTAGTTGACACCGAGGATTGTAAGGCCCAACGCGGCAGAGACGCCTACCACAATGCCTTCGATGGCCAAGCCGCGGAGATATCGACCTACGCTTCGATCGATCTCGCACCAAACTGCAACTGAGGTCTCGATATGGTTGGCCGGCAAGCGATCCAACACAAACTTTATAATCCTTCGGCTGTCGCGCAGGAAAAAATAAGAGAAAAATGGAATCAACACAGCGGCCAGCACAATCGACGCCACATGACTGAGAAGCAGAGGAACATCCGCTACCTGTTGCTCAATAAAGGCATTCAATCTCTCATAGCGAACTTCGCGAGTCGTAATCAACGAATCCGCGGCGGGGTAGTTAGCGACGATCTCATTTTGGATAGCATCGACGGCTTCGTCGAACCGTTGGCTGAAGAAAGGCAAGTTGCCCGAAAGCGTGTTTACTTCGGCGCGCAAATGCGGGAACACGAAGTAGGCTGTGATAAGGAAAGCAACGCCGATCCCCAAGTAGATCGCGGCGACAGCGACGTTACGTTTAATCATGGCGCTCTCGGCAATTTTTACTAGCGGGTTGATTAGATAGGCGAGGGTAGCCGACAGAAGCAGAAGCAGGACAAAATCCTGCGATACATACACGAGAAGAGCGACAACCGCGATTGCCAGGGCCCATGTAATAGAAGGTGGTGGCATTATTGACTTGGGTCGATTGGAAACCCGTAAGCTCTTGCCGGCTGTTCTTCAATCACGGGAGACGCTTTTCGAAGTCATCCCAGGTTTGTCCATCGCGGCGGTTTGGCCCACGATCGTGCTGTTGCGCCCGTTCCTTTGGGGCTGAGCTCGGCGAACATAACCGGCGAGGGTCTTCAACAGATTACCCATCACTTGAATTGCCAGTGTCCTTTGACCCTCCATGAGGTCTTCGAAGTCACTCCGGTACAATATGAGGAGGCGCGATGCTTCCGCGGCGCGGGCGGTGGCAAAGCGCGGCTGATCGTCGATAAGCGCCAGCTCGCCGAAATAACCGCCTGTGGTCAGTGTCGCAAGTAGTTCTTCTCCTTCGTTGAGAGCGCGGCAGATGGATACAGTGCCGGCGAGGATAATAAACAACGCCTTTCCGGGCTCCCCCTCCATGAAGATTGTTTCGCCAGGAAGATACTCTTTTTCGAAGAATTTTACCAAAAGCTTGCCAAGTTGCCTTCGACTCAAACCCGCAAAGAGCGGAACGGTCCCGAGCAGCTTAAGGCGCAATAGCTGTTCTTGATCCGTCACTTGCTCGAGCCAGTGCCACCTAGCCATAGAATGCCACGTCTCTCATTTCCAATGGTGCGAGGTCATGCAAAGCGATCAAAACGGCTTTACCTTATGCTTCCCGCGTCGCTTGTCAAGGGTGTTCAGGCCAGCAGATTGTCAGGTTGAAGCCGGAGGACGTTGAATCTTTCCCGGTCCATGATATTCGCCTAGCAGGTTCAGAGCGCCGACCCCAAGACTTTTGAAATCAGTCAACGGGATTGTTATAGTTTCGACTAACGAGGCAACCTTATGTCGGTAGAAGAGCATAAAGCAAAGGGTAAGCGAAGCATTAACTGTTTTGTTGTCACGGTGAGCGACACACGTGACGAGACTACAGATGAGAGCGGGCAATTGATCAAGTCGTTGCTCGCCGACGAGAAGCACCTGTTGGCCGGTTATCGGATCGTCAAGGACGAGCCGGCCGAGATTGAGGCACTGCTGCGCGAAACGCTCGCCAACGAGCGCGTTGAGGCGGTTGTTGTCAACGGTGGGACTGGCATTTCGCCCCGCGATGGAACTTACGAGGTCATTATGACACTACTCGACAAAAGGCTCGACGGGTTCGGGGAGATCTTTCGCTATTTGAGCTATCAAGACATCGGCTCCGCTGCGATAATGAGTCGGGCGGTTGCGGGTTCGGCGCAAGGGAAAGTTCTTATCTCGCTTCCCGGTTCCAAAGGCGCCGTAAGGTTGGCGATGGAGAGACTGATTTTGCCGGAGCTGCGCCACATGGTCTCTCAGCTGCAGGGAAAATGACGGTCAAAGTCAAACTCTTCGCGATTTTGAGAGAGCGCGCCGGCGCGGCGGAAGTCATCAAGGAGATCAAAGAAGGCAGCACGGTAGCTGATCTCTGGGCGGTGCTGCAACAAGATTATCCGAAGTTGGCTGTTCCTGGGATTCGGCTACTTTACGCTGTCAATCAGGATTATGTGAAGCCGGATCGCGTCCTCAAGAACGCCGATGAAGTCGTCTTCGTTCCTCCGGTGAGTGGAGGGTAGAGATGTTTCGCGTCACCGATAAGCCTATCAATCTTCAAGAGTTGGTTGATTGCGTCACTGACCCCGAGGCTGGAGCGATTGCGACTTTCGTCGGCACGACGCGCAACAATAACGAGGGACGCAAAGTCATCGCGCTCGACTACGAAGCATACCCGGAAATGGCCGAGAAGGAATTGACCCGTCTTGGTGAGGAAGCAAGGAGAAAGTGGCAGATCTGCCGGATGGCCATCGTCCACCGAGTAGGTCCCGTGCAGATTACGGAGCCGAGCGTAATGATCGCCGTTTCAGCGGCTCATCGCGAGGCCGCATTTGCCGCCTGCAGATTCGCGATCGAGGAAATCAAGAAAACGGTGCCGATCTGGAAAAAAGAAGTTTATGAAGGCGGCGAAATCTGGATCGGCACTCAGAGCGGGCAGCCGCTGAATCGTTCGTAGCTAGATTTTGGATTGCCGATTCCCGATTGGTTTGTTGGACTAACTTCAGTCGCTCTTCAGAATTTTCCCTCTTACCTTTGAGCGTAACCAGAGAATCAAAGCGAAAATCAGCGCCAACAGTAACAGCGAGACAATGCTCTCAAGTTTGTCGATGCCTTTGGCTATCGCTTGGTAAGGTTCGCCTAAGCCCCAACCTAAATATCCCAAAAAGAGACAGCGTGGGATGGAGCCGTAAAAGGTCCACAAAGTAAACTGTTTAATGGGAAGCCGCAGCAACCCCGCCCCGGCCGAGATTACGGAAAGCGGAAAAATCGGCAAAGCGCGGAGAAAAAAAAGCGAAGTGTTAACTTGACCTACGTGAAAACGACGTTCCATCTTTTCCACATCGGACCAACTAAAGCCCAAAAAACCCTGCAGTCGTTCAACGAGCGGCTTGCCGCCGAGATACCCGATTCCATAGCCGATATAAGCGCCCAGGGTCGAAGCGATTGAACCAGGAAGAACAATCTGGACCAGGATTGGCATCAA
>DASXTB010000218.1:0-41238 GCA_036505615.1 Acidobacteriota bacterium | reverse complement strand
CCTACTCAGATTTCTTCGTCCCTGTGGAGTCAAACATGGACGCGGGTGTCAGGACCGGAGTGGCGCTCTCGAATCCGCGAACTTCCTCTGTGTCTGTGACGTTGAATCTGCGTGATGGCGGCGGCGCGTTGGTTGCCAACGGGAGCGTCACCATCTCGCTTGCCGGCTACGGGCAACTGGCCCGATTCATCGACGAGATTTTCCAGGGAAGTGGAATTGACTTCTCCCAATTCCGCGGCACGCTGGAAGTGAATTCGCCTGCGCCCATTAATGGATTAGCCCTCCGCGTCAGTCCCGCCGAGCTTGCGACGCTGCCGGTGACGCCATCCAATCCGGAAAGCAATACGCTTTACTTCGCCCAGTTTGGCAATGGCCAAGGCGTTTCTTCCACCTTGCTGTTGATCAACCCGTCAGCCACGACAAAGGCCAGCGGGACGGTTCAGTTGCTTGGCAGCGACGGGAAACCGCTGTCGGTCAGTATCAACGGCACGATACAAAATGGGGAGTTTTCTTTTGAGACTCCACCTCAAGGGATTGCTTTCTATAAGACAGACGGAGAAGGCGGCCTTGTCGTTGGCTCTGCGAAGGTGAACTCGGATATTCCGATCGGTGGAACAATCCTTTTTGCCGGAGACATAGGAGTTGCGGGTGTAGCAGCAGTCCGGCCGTCGACCGATTTTCTTGTGCCGATTGAGTCGGACAATTCTATCGGGGTGCAGACCGGAGTCGCGCTTTCAAATCCATCAGGCTCCACCGTGGGAGTGACATTTCTACTGCGCGATACCAGTGGTGCGCTCGTTCCCAACGGAGTGGTTGCGGTTTCTTTAGCAGGCAACGGGCAACTTTCTCGATTCGCCGAGCAAATCTTTCAAGGTCAGGGAATCAATTTCTCACAATTCCGCGGCACGCTGGAAGTGGTCGCTGCTGCACCGGTCAGCGGAATGGCTATTCTGGTCGGCCCTGGAAGACTCGCCACACTCCCGATCACCGAGGTCAAGTAAGCAAGGCTTGCGAGAGTCTCAAAACTACGAACCACGGAGGACACCGGGAACACGGGTTTAATGATTCCTTTATCAACAAGATTACTGCCAACTTCGAAAAGCCCTTGTGGCCCCCGTGTTCCCAGTGTCCCCCGTGGTTTCACGATTTTGAGATAGCCTCTTACGCTGAGCCGTTAGTGATCAGCGGTCAGCAAAACGGACGGTCTAATAGGGCTGAGAGCTGATTGCTGTCGGCTGAAAGCTACCGGGATTCAATTGCGCGATTCCTTCGCAAAAGGCTAAAATGGTAGGTTACCCATGCTAAGAGACGCGTACGGGCGCAACATTCAGGATTTGAGAATTTCTGTCACCGACCGGTGTAACTACTCCTGTTTTTACTGCAAGACGCCCCTCGATAATTTATTGAAAAAGCGCAAGGAAGAACTCCTCAGCTACGAGGAGATCGAAAATATCACGCGGCTCTTGGTGAGGTTGGGGATCCGAAAAGTCCGGTTAACCGGCGGTGAGCCGTTGCTGCGTGCATCGCTGGATCAACTGGTGGCCCGAATCGCGGCGATCCCTGAGGTGCAGGATCTGGCGCTGACGACCAATGGTCATTTATTGACCCAGCAGGCGCAAAGACTGAAGGATGGCGGCCTGAGGCGGCTCACCGTGAGCGTCGATTCGCTACGACCGGAGCGCTTTGCACGGATCACCGATTCAAATTCGCTGGAACGTGTTTTGAAGGGTATAGAAACCGCCCAGAAGGTCGGATTCAGCAATATCAAGATAAATGCCGTCATCATCCGTGGCATAAACGATGATGAATTGGTCAATTTTATCCAGTGGGCGAAGGCGGAAGGTCACGTGATGCGCTTCATCGAGTTTATGCCCCTGGATTCGCGCCACGACTGGGGCCGCGACAAAGTGGTCACGGCCTCGGAAATGTTGGAGAAGATTGCTCCTTACGAAACGTTGATCCCAATCCAGCGAGACTTTGCGGCCGAGACGGCGCTGAAGTTTACCTATGCGGGCGGCCAGGGGCAGTTGGGCATCATCGCGCCGGTTTCCCGTCCGTTCTGCGGGCAGTGCAGCCGCCTGAGACTGACGGCAGAGGGAAAGCTGAGGACCTGTTTGTTCAGCTTGGTCGAGTATGACCTGGCAGGCCGGTTGCGCCGGGGAGATTCCGAAAAATCTCTCGAGGATTTTGTTCGTCAAGCGGTGCATCTAAAGGAAGAACGACACCACATCAATGACCCCGGTTTTGTCCAACCGGCGCGAACCATGGTATTTATCGGAGGTTAGTAGGATTATTCATGGCTAATTCCGTTCCAATGACTCGGTTGCGACATAAAGCCGTCTACGTTCACGTCTATATCCACGACCACGACAACGTGGGCATCGACGTGGGCGTGGTCGTGAACGTGAACGGTCTTCAAAGTCGTGGATTCCGCCTCGTGCTCCTCGACGTACCGTAGGGGCGCACGGCGCGCACGTCTAGGATCTTTGGGTTCTTCCGAAACTGACTTTAGATTGTAAGCATCTTATAGATGAGACTAGTCGAGGAAATCAGATGTGGGTCGGCCCCAGTGTCCCCCGTGGTTCGTAGTTTTGAGACACTCTCTTAGGGTCGCCCTTGCGGCTGGATCGATTTTTGAGGTTAAAGAGGAGTCATGAGCACGGCAACTGCCTGTTCTGTAAATTTCGTCGCGAATGATCCACGCGTCGAAGAAAAAATCGCCGCGCTGAAGGGATCGCTCGGGAACAAACTGTTTATCCTGGGACATCATTATCAGCGCGATGACGTTATTCAGTTCGCCGACGCCCGGGGAGATTCCTTCAAGCTTTCTCAACTGGCGGCGCGCCAGGACAAGGCCGAATACATCGTCTTTTGCGGCGTGCATTTCATGGCCGAGAGTGCTGATATCTTGAGCCAGCCGCATCAGAAAGTAATCTTGCCCGATCTTGCGGCCGGCTGCTCGATGGCCGACATGGCCGATATTGACCAGGTCGAAGAGTGCTGGCAGTACCTGAAGGGCCAGCATGTCAAAGGCGTCGTGCCCGTTACTTACATGAATTCGACCGCGGCCATTAAAGCATTTTGCGGAGAGAACGGAGGCGCGGTTTGCACTTCCAGTAACGCTCCGGCGATTTTTAAATGGGCCTACGATCGCGGGCGATCGGTTCTGTTCCTACCCGACCAGCATCTGGGAAGAAATACCGGTTTCAGAATGGGGATACCGCTTGACCAGATGGTCCTGTGGGACCCGCACCACGAAGACGGCGATGTGGCAGTGGAGAAGCTCAAAGCTTCGCCGCTCATTCTATGGAAAGGGCATTGCTCGGTCCACGGTCGCTTCAAGCCCGAAGACGTCGATGCCGTGCGCTCCCGGTTCCCGGGGATCGGCGTCATCGTTCATCCGGAATGCCTCTGGGAAGTGGTACGGAAGGCTGACTCTGTGGGATCAACAGAGCACATCATTAAAACTATCAACGAAAGCGCCCCCAGAAGTCAGTGGGCGGTAGGCACAGAGATCCATCTTGTGAACCGGCTTGCCAAAGAGAACCCGGACAAATTCATCGTCACTCTGGACAACCACGGGTGCCTCTGTACGACCATGTTCCGCATCGCACCGAAGCATCTTCTTTGGGCGCTTCAGAATTTGAGCGAAGGAACAGTAGTCAACCAGATCAAGGTCGACGAGTCGATCAAGCATTGGGCCCAGGTCGCGCTGGACCGGATGCTGGCGATTGCTTGATTCGTCCTTCGGGCTCTACCAAACAGTTCTCACGTGCGGATATGCGTGCAGTCTTTTGTCTGCCGTGACGATGGGGACTTGCAGCTTCCTGGCTGTGGCAACAATGATCTGGTCGGCCGGATCATCATGGAAAGGTTCCGGCAATTGGGTGCTGGCCACTGAGATTTCGGGATCGAGATCCACGATCGTTAAGCCCGGAAGCTGCACCGCTCGATACACCCAATCCAGCAGTGGAATGGTAAAGTTGAGCTTACGCTTTTGGACAAGCTTGGCTACTTCCCAGCACGAAATCACAGAAAGATAAGCAACCTCGGAGCTCTCCCGCTTCTCAAACCAGTGGCTGGCGGCAACGCGAGAGTCTTGTGCGATCCCCACGCCACCAGATCCAAACGTGCGTATCTAAGAGGACGTTCACAAATCCTTACGTGCTCGGGTGCGCGACTTGGATTTGGAACGGCCTCTGGGCCGCCGATTTATCGACTGGATTGACGCAGCCTCCCAGAGTGCCTCGCCAAGCGGACTTATGATGTCTCTTTCCAGACTGATAGTGCCTTTCAGCGCGTAATCATCCTCCGTCGATGGGCGGCCAGCAGGTATCACGCGTACCAAGGGCTTGCCGCGTTTTGTTACTATTAGCGACTCGCCCGATCTTGACACATCGTCCATTAGCTTCAAACAGGCTGCCTTGAATTCGCTTGCGGACACTTGACTTCTAGACATGGCCCTTTTAGATTACTATGGTCATTTAAAATGGTCAACCAGCCGGGTTCATAAGTGTTTTCGTAAAAACTCTACTGTTCTCGGCCAGGCTTGCTCCGTAGCTTTCAGGTTTGCTCCGTCTTTGCCGCTCTGCGCGCGAAGGAAGCCATGACCGGCGCCTTCGTAGATGTGATGCTCGTACTTCTTGCCGAGCTTTTTCATTTCGGCGTCGGTGGGTTCGATAGTGGCGTCCACACGGGCATCATCTCCGCCGTAGTTTCCCAGCACTGGCGATTTGATAGAGGCGAGTTTGGAAGAGTCCGTAGGGGCGGTGCCATAGAAGACCACGGCGGCATTCAGCTTCGGCTGAACTGTAGCGTAAAAGAAACTTTGCGATCCGCCCCAGCAGAATCCCACCGTGCCGCTCTTTCTATTAGCAGCGGGAAGTTTAACGGCGTAATCACGAACCGCGTTCAGCCCCGCAGCGACCTCATCGGGCGTGAGCCCGCGCACCGCCTTTGTTACGTCATCGCGGCTTGGAAACGCATCGGTGTTGCCGCCACCAGGTCCTTTTCCGGAAAGAAGATCCGGAGCCACGGCAACGAAGCCTTCTTTGGCCAACTGGTCTGCCACGCCGCGGATCCAGTCGGTGAGGCCGAAAATTTCGTGAATTACAAGTACTACACCGGCCTTATCTTTTCGCTCCGGATAAACCACCCAGGTACGAATCGCCTGCGTGCTGCCGGGTACTTTTACGTCAGCCCACTCGCCGTGTCTCGGGGACTTGTTCAGTCTGTCTTTGGCAGTCTCTTCGGCCGGTGGAAGGCTGTCGTTTTCGCTAAGCAGCGTCAGTCGCGCCGTCTCGCTTGATCGAAGGCGATCGGCCAAGTGGGAATCATGCTGGCGGGCCGCCCACGAACTGGCTGCAAGCAAGACCGCCAAGGCGATTATTGTGTTACTCGAAGTTTTCATAATGGGTCTCCTTATGGTTGAACCTGATTTATATCTCTGCGTCCTTTGCGTCTCTGCGTTGAAAACGATTTCACTCACGTTCAAACTCAAGGGGACGGCACCACGAGCCGTTCTGTACAGGCATCCGTTAATGCTTGTGCTCGTGCTTGCCGTGCTCTTCAGCGCCGCCGTGGGAATGTTCCAGAGATGTAGTCACGTCTTCGGGCTTCACACCCTCCACATGCCCCTTGCCATGTTCCCAGCCGAACTTGCAGTCGGGGCACACCGGCTTGTGCGCCTTCAACTGCTTGGCACAGGGACAGGAGCCTTCTTTGAGCGCGCACCAGTCGCAATCAGGTTCAATGCAGCAGTCATAGCTGCCTTCTTTGTCCAGCTTTTCCTTGGCTTCCTTTAGATGTAATTTGGCCTGCTCCAGGTGCTCCTTGGCCGAGAGCGATTTCTCGGCTGCAGGAGTCGTCGCTGTGGGCGCTGGAGAAGGAGTGCTTGCCCATTGGCATGCGGCAAAAAAGAGAGAAATCAAAATCAACAGGGAAAATAGAGTCAGCTTTCTCATTTTGTCCTTCCTTGTGAATATGTCCAAAGAATGGAGAGGTGGCCTGAGGGCCATCTCCCGCGCAATCTTCATCGTGCAGGAGCCGCCCCACGGGGCGTCTCTCCAATAGCGCCGCTTCGCGGCGCTTGGCCGGCTGGAAGCCGCGTTGCCTGCATCGTGAACTTATTTTCAGTTCCCGGTGACCTCCCTTAGAACCCGAAGAAAATTCCCACCCAAGATTTTCTTCACCTCGGTTTCGCTATAGCCGCGGTCTAAAAGCGCCTCAGTAATCTTTGGCAGATCGGTCACGTCCCGGATGCCTTCAGGCGCCGAATCGATGCCGTCAAAATCGGATCCCAAACC
This sequence comes from Acidobacteriota bacterium, assembly GCA_036505615.1. GTDB lineage: Bacteria > Acidobacteriota > UBA6911 > JACQSX01 > JACQSX01 > DASXTB01. Next base: position 34,933 of record DASXTB010000218.1, on the reverse strand, counting down.
TACGTGATCGATGCCGGCAACTTTCGCGACATGGTCGATATGGTCGATTAGGACCTTGAAGGGCGGTGGGGGCAGCGGCGAGGGAGTCTCGATCATGATGCGGTAACGTTCCATCGCTGTTTGGAATGGGTCGCCGCCGTATTTCTTCATCAGATCCGCGACGGTGGGAGCACTGGACTGAGTGGCCCGCGAAGCTCGAGCGAACTCGGAGCTGAGGAAAGCGGAGTAGAAATTAATGCCGACCACGCCTCCATTCTTTGCCATAGCTCGCAACATGTCATCTTTCATGTTTCGCGGGACGTCATTAAGAGCGCTGGCCGAAGAATGAGAGGCGATCACCGGCTTGGTTGTCACCTGCATCACGTCCCAGAAAGTCTTGTCGGAAACGTGCGAAATGTCGACAATCATTCCGATACGGTTCATTTCCCGCACTACGTCTCTTCCAAAATCGGTCAGCCCGTTCCATTTAGGAGGCTCGCCCGAAGAGTCCGCCCAGTTATTCCGGTTCGACCAGGTGAGCGTCATGTAGCGGACCCCCAGGCGGTGATACATGCGCAGCGCCGCCAAGTCGTCGTCGATAGCATGGCCGCCCTCGATCCCCATCAGTGCGGAAAGCTTCCCTTCCTTAGCATTGTGTTCAACCTCGGACGCGTTTACCGCCAGCCGCAACTCGCCCTTGCTCTTGCCGATGACTCGATACATGGCGTCAATCAATTGCAGTGTGCGCTTCACTGCAACGGGGCCCACAAAAGGAGAATCCACCCATAGAGCAAAAAATTCGGCATCGAGCCCCCCTTCTCGCATCCGCGGAAGGTCGAGGTGCCCCTTACTGCTGCGCTGCGTGATGTCCTCATTCCCCATCAGGACGCGCTGCAAAGTGTCGGCGTGAGTGTCGATGACTATGGCATCAAAATGTATTTTTCGCGCGCGGTTGGAAACATTCTGTGCCGCCAGGAAACAAGCCAGCGCGCAGGCGGCGACAGCAACGTAATGGACTATTCTCTTCACGATCCGATACTCCCGAGGAGAAGGACAGTTTATCAGAAAGTAGTCAGTAGTCCGTGGTCAGTTGTCCATAGACAGGTCTAGAAGTCAGCAGCTCAACAGGTCAAGTCCGCAGGCTAGGAGATCCACCGGAGGGTACGTCAAACATGCGGATGGAAAAAAGGCGGGATCGACTTGCTTGACATGTTGACCTCTAGAGCTGCTGACCCGTCGACGGACAACTGACCACGGACCACTGACTAATGACTAAAGAATCAACATACAGTCGCCATAGCTGTAGAAGCGGTAACGGTTTTGCACCGCGTGCCGGTAACAGGCGTGTGCAAGATCTGTCCCCAGAAAAGCGCAAACCAACGCAAACAGGCTGGAGCGTGGCAGGTGAAAATTTGTCAGAAGTCCCTGCACCATTTGAAACTCAAACGGAGGATAGATAAACAGATTGGTTTCGCCGCACCGAGGTTCCAGGACCGTCGACCGGCGTTTCCAATGTTCCAGCACTCGCGTGGTTGTGGTGCCCACTGCGATTAGGCGCCGGCCGGCACTCAGCGCCCGCCGGATGCCGTCAGCCATAGCCAAAGAGATTTCAAAGGACTCCGGATCGATGCGGTGATCCTCAACATCTTCTGTTTTCACCGGACGGAAAGTTCCGTACCCCACGTGCAGAGTGATCATAAAGTATTCAATGCCGCGAGACTTCAACTGCTCCAGCATGGCAGGTGTGAAATGCAGGCCCGCCGTCGGCGCGGCAATTGAACCGGGAGCTTTTGCATAGATGGTCTGGTAGCGCTCCCTGTCCTCTGCGGAATCGGGGCGTCGAATGTAGGGCGGCAGGGGGACGTGGCCCGTTCTCTCCAGAATAGCGTGGAAATCTCCTTGAAACCGGAATTCAATCAGTGCCTTTTCACCTTCGCTCTTTTCTAGGACCGAACCGGTCAGATCCGGCGAAAAAACCAGATGCGAATGAAGGCGCATTTTGCGTTTCGGCCGCACCAGCGCTTCCCACACCATTCGGCTGCACATATTATTTTCGAATTTGTCTTTGGAATCTCCGCCAACTGGATCCGTTGTTTCTGATCTAGGGGCGACGTCGGCAGGCCTTAACAGCAGCACTTCAATCTGTCCGCCGGTTTCTCGCTTGCCCAGGAGGCGTGCCGCAAAAACTCTGGAATCATTCAAGACCAAGAAGTCCGATGGCCCGATCAGCCAGGGTAGATCGCGAAACAGGCGATCTTCGAATCGACCCGCGCGGCGTGAAACCACCAGCAGCCTGGATGCGGAGCGGTCTGGCAGCGGGGCCTGAGCGATCAACTCGGCCGGGAGGTGGTAGTCAAGATCGGAGACTTTCATCCGACTTGCGACTTTCGCAGTTCAGTTCCGGGTAGATGACCGCGGTTCTACCAATGAGATAGAGGGGACAATCTCAGCTTCTGCTTCATCCTCCGGCAGGATGCGGTGCATCTGAGCGGAGAGATGGGCGCCAAAGAGAAAAATGTAGCTGGAAAGGTAGACCCAGCTTAGCAGCAGGACCACGGCGCCAACCGAGCCATAAATTGCATCGTAGTCTAAATGCCGCACCGTTGCCGCAAAAAGATAGGCCGCAATCTGCCACAGGGTGCCGGCGACCACTCCGGCGGTGATCGCTTCCCCCACATGAACGTGGATATTGGGGACCAACTTGTAGACCAGCGTGAAGACCATAATAGTGAGTATGAAGGCAGTCAAGCCAAAAGTAATCCGCCACAAAACGCCAATCGTGGTTGCCCAGTGAGCAAAGGAATACTCGTCAATCTTCTGCTGGATAACTGTAAGGACGGTAGTGAGCGCTACCGATGCGCCGAGAAATGATCCGCTTACCGAGATCATCACCAGCGCCAGCAGGCGGCTGTGCAGGAAGTGCCGCGGAGTCCTCACCTGCCATGCTTTGTTAAGCGCGTTTTCCAGCAGTGCCACCAGCCAGAAAGAAGTCCAAGTAAAAACTACCAGGCAGGAAATGATGATTTCGCGCGAAGGATTTACCGACGCGATATTGTGTCGAATAAAGCTTCGCGCACCGGGAAAAAACCGGAGAACAAGGCGTACGGCTGTCGAGCCTGCATCAAACAAATTGAAATAATTGCTGACCGTAATGATCATCAGTAAAAGAGGAAAGATGGAAAAAAGTGTAAAGTACGCTATGGAAGCGGCCGTCGCGGGAGACTCATTATAGGCCATGGCTCGGAAAGCATTGACCAGAATTGCTTTGCCCGTCCGGTCGCCCTGAATCTGGAACGGTTTCCATCTCATTTTCCCTCTTATTGTAGCCCAGTTTCCACCACAAGTCCCCGTTCTCGCTGCATACCTTTGGGTCCTGACTTGCCGCTTTTTTCAATGTTACAATCGCGGCCATGAGCGACTACCGCCCCCTTATCGGAATCACTACTCGTCATGAAGCCGAAAAAGTGGAATTTTATCTGCAGCGTCACTATCCCGAAGCCGTATACGCGGCGGGTGGCATGCCTGTGTTGATTCCGTTAATCAATTCTCCGTCCTACCTGGATCAGCTTCTAGAAAGACTGGATGGGATCATTTTTTCCGGAAGTAAGACCGACGTGGATCCTCGACTCTATGGTCAGGAACGGAAACCAGGATTGGGCCCGGTCAACCCCCTGCGGGATGATGTCGACACGTATCTGGCCCGGGAGGCGATGGAGAAGCAGATGCCCATACTCGCAATCTGCTACGGTTTCCAGATGCTGAACGTCGCTCTCGGAGGTTCGCTGATACAAGACCTGCCGACGGTGCGTCCCAGTAGCGTCAAACATGGTCGCAATCATTCCACTGAGGATCTGCCCAGGCACAGCATAGCTTTGACGCCCGGATCGCTTCTGGAAAGCCTTGCGGGAAATCGCTCTGTGGAAGTCAACAGCTCGCATCACCAGGCCGTTGAAACCCTGGCTCCAGCGTTAAGATCGATGGCCACCGCGCCTGACGGCATTGTCGAAGCGGCGCAGCACCGGGAGAAGCCCGTGCTGGCCGTGCAGTGGCATCCAGAGAGAGGATTCGAAGAGGATCAGTTTAGTCGCCGGTTGTTTGAACATTTTGTAAATGTCTGTAGAGACTTTCGAAGAATTAAGAATGAAGAATTAAGAATGAAGAATTAAGAATGAAGAATTAAGGACGTAAAACTCGGTCGATAACCTACAATATTAATTCTTCATTCTTAATTCTTAATTCTTAATTCTTCATTCATAATTCCACACAGTCACGGTTCCCATCTGCCCGCAGAAAAGAGAGTTGAGAGTATCCGGCCTGCCGTGCATGCTCTATCGCCACGTCCAGGTTCTTGCCCACTTCGCTTGGGGCATGGGAGTCATCGCCCAACGTAATGGCGACATCATGTTTGTGGGCAATGCGTAGAATTTCCAGCGAAGGATAAATCTCGCGGCACGGTTTCAGAAGCCCGCGGGCGTTAATGTCCAGCATCAGGTCGCGGGAGGCGATGCATTCCATCAATTCAGAAACCTTAGAGCGCATTGCGTCTGTGATCGGAACGGCGTCCGGGCTGAATACCTTGAACAGGTCGAAATGTGCCAGCACCTGGAAACGAATGCTTTGGATCATCAACTGCATCGTGTCCAGGTAAGCAAGACAGAAGGCTTCCAACCCTCCACACTTTTCGATGGCCTCTCGGTACAGATCGGCGGAGAAATCGAAGCCGACATCATGGACAAAATGCACTGAGCCAACGCAGTAATCCAACTGGAACCGGCTCAAAAAATCGCCCAAAAAGTGTTCCAGCCCGGGGATCAACTCCAGTTCCGCTCCCACCAGGATTTCTGTTTTCCCTCGAAAGTGCGCTTGTACGGCTCGGGCTTCCTGTACGTAACGTTGAAAGTTCTCGCTGGAATTCCGGCCCGGGCTCTCACCTGGGTACCAGTATTTGTCCGGGCGTGGCATGTGCTCTGAGAATCCGAAAGCGACCATGCCGCGCTCGGTGGCGGCCTGCGCAAAGTCTTCCAGACGGCCTGTACCGTCACCGTAGGTGCTGTGTCCTCCGTGCAGAGAGAGAAGATTGTTCTTCATGTAAGAATTCTAGCCGCGCGCCTGGATTATTTACGAATACTCAACACAAAGACACAAAGGGCGCGGGAGAGTGGTGGGAGAGCGGGTGATTGGGTGAGTGGGAGATCCCACCATGCCTATCTGTATCACCGGAAATCTCCTGCTCCCCCACTCCCCCACTCTCCCACTCTCCCGCGCCCTTTGCGTGTTCGTAAATATGCACTTCAGGGCGCCACTTTTTCTTTTTCCAGCCTGGGCTTCGATACGGCGTCGGTCTGATAGAAAACCCGAAAGATTTTTACCGGGCGGGACTTTCCTTTTACCAGCACGTCACCGAGTTCCTGCATTGGATAATCATGCTTGAGCAAAGCACGCGTGTACTCGCTGATGATGATTTCAGCCTTGTACTCTTTACACTGCGACTCCAGCCGCGACCCAAGATTTACATTGTCTCCAATAACTGTGTAGCTGCGAATCGTTTCCGCCCCCACGTTTCCCACTACCATGTCTCCGCTGTTGATTCCTACGCCGCAGTGCAGTTCCGGCCGCCCCTGCCTTCTCCACCCTTCGTTCATCTGCTCCAGCCTGCGGTTCATTGCAATACCGCACTGGACGGCGTGATCGGCGTGCTCCGGATCGGAGAGTGGCGCATTAAAAAGCGCCATGATCATATCGCCCACAAACTTGTCGATCGTTCCCTGATGCTGGAAAACAATCTTCACCATCTCAGAAAAATACTCGTTCAACTGCGCGATCATCGCCTCGGGCGACAGTTTTTCGGAAATGGAAGTAAAACCGCGCAGATCAGAAAACAAAACAGTGATGAGCGCGCGCTTTCCGCCCAACTCGGCAGCGGCGGGGTTGTCCAGCAGCTGGTGGTAAACATCCTTGGAGACATAGCGTGAGAAGATGCGGCTTACCTTTCGTTTCTCTGCTCCCTCGATCCAGTACTGGTAAGCAAATCCAAGAATCACCGACAAGCTCCAGGAGAAAACCACCGAGACCACGGGCAATTGGATATGCCGCGTAAAGGCAAGCTGCGTCAGAGCCAGATATACTGCCAACTGCGCCACTACCGCGGGTGCGGCGACAGTGAGGGGCACATAAAGGACCAACGCCAGAGCTAAAGAGAGAAAGATGGTGCCCAATAGCCAGCTCAACCAGGGGGACAGCTGTATCAGGTAGCGATTGTGCAGCAAATCATCCAGAACGTTGGCGTGTATTTCCACCCCCGGCATTCTCCCCAGGCGTACTCCTGTGCCCTGCTGCTGCAATTTCTCATCTCGCGCACTGCCGCTGTAGGGAGTAGTAAAAAGGTCAGACAAACCAGTGGCAGCCTGCCCCACAAGAACTATTTTGTTTTCGAACACTGAAGGATCCAAGATCGGCTTCTGGTTATTCTCGATCTGGATCTGCGAGTAAAAAATCTGGCTGAAACTGTAAGTTTTGTACGTTTCGGGAGGACCATTAAACCAAATTGGCAACCACCACTCTTCGTCCAGCGGCGCGCGTATCGAACCGGCGATCACTTGGCGGTTCCGGACTTCAATCGCGTGGGCATCGAGACCCTGAGCCGACAAGGCTGCCGCCAGGCTAAGGGAAGGTAATAGACGGTTTCTGCAGGAGACCAGGATCAGTGAGCGGCGCCAGGAGCCATCTTCCTCCAAACGATTCGCCACATGCCCCAGGCTGCGCGCATTTCTTGCTATCGATTCGAGCGGAAAATCTAGATATCGAATTTCAGGGAAATTGCCTTGGGTCAGAATGGAGTTTTTTTCAAGCAAGACTGGATCGGGCGCGTATCGAGGATCCTGTTCCACGGGCAGCATGGAGTGAATCACATTCCCTGCTTTTTTTGTCTCGTTTGCCAGTTCCTGATCCGAATCCGGATTACGCATATCGGGTTCTAGGAACATCAAATCAAACGCAACTAACTTGGCTCCTCCGTGTCGCGTAAACTTGAGCAACTCGGCATAGACGTCGCGAGGCCAGGGGAATCGTCCTATTGCGGGGTCATCTTGGAGCTCTTTCAGGCTCCGGTCATCGATTTTCACTATGACGATGTCCGACGAGGCGGATTTTTGATCGGAAAGCAGACGAAATCGGACGTCCACCGTTTTCACTTCCAACGCCCTGAAGTAACCGACCTTGCCGGCAATCCAACTGACAACAACGCAAAGGAATGCCAACGTTAAGAGTGCCAAGGGCTTGGAGATCTTCTTTCCGGCAGCCATGACACTCTATTCTAACTATTTTTCGCAAATTTGCGTGATCGCAAGTTATGTGTGATGGAGGTGATGAAATGAAGAAAATGCAAAGGCTTCTGCCGGTCGCTTGCCTAGCCCTCGCGAGTATGTGCCCCTGGGCCTACCCGCAGCAGTCAAGGCGGTCGCTTTCCGGCCAGGAAGTTCAGGAATCTGATCTGGTGCGTTTGGCGCGGGAATCACGATCTCAGACCGATGCTGGAAAGAAATATTCAAATGCCACACTGGGACAGTTGCGGCAGGCTCGGGTCTCGTTTACGACTCGCTGGGAAGCCCCCAAAATCGAACCGGCGACCGTAGAGATTTCAGAAGGTCCGCCCCGCCATGGAGAAGTCATCCTTCCTGTATCACGAAAACAGTCCAGGCAACCAAAGCCAAATATGGAGAAGCAAGGTCTGGATCGAAAGCTTACCAAACGAGGGATGCGGATCCTTTATCTTAGGCGAGCGGCCACCCGTAGCCGCTCCGGCAAGGGGCCTGGACTAAAACCAGTGCCCCAGCCGGGTTTGTTTAGCAGACCGCAAACTGCTCCAAGACGCCCGTAAATGCGCACGAGGGAGTTTGGCGTGTGCACGCCCTGGGCGCTCGGCGAGGAGGCGATTTTGTGAAAAAAAAGGATGATCGGAGAGACGGCCTGACGGCCGTCTCTAGCGCGCCTCCGGCGCTCCCTGTCCGCGAAGCGGACCAATAACAGTAGCCGGGGGTGCCCAGGCGCAAAGCGCCAGGCACCCCCGGTCATGGATTCACCACACGGAAACGGACCGCGCAAGCGGTCCCATTTTTCCCTTCGTTTCCTTTTCATTTTTCCGTCGCAAATTCCTCGGCAGCCCGGTGTGTAGTCGAGATGGAGGCTTGCTCATCGGGTGCAGTATAAAAAGCGCTATATTTTAGGATTGAGGCATCGATGACTGCCGCCTGCCGAAACTGATGGGACCGCTTGCGCGCTCCGGGCGAAATTGGGGACCGTTTACCGGGGGTGCCTGGCGCTTCGCGCCTGGGCACCCCCGGCTACTGCTATTGGTCCGCTTCGCGGACGAAGATTTTGATTTGCAGCGCACGGCAGCGTGAGAAAATGTAGAAGCTCCAGCGCGCGCCTCCGGCGCGCCCCAGACACGCCTTACGACTGAAAACGTGGAAATGCCACGTCGCCTCCCGCGCGGAAGATCGCCGCGGTGGGCTGTCTTTTGCAAACAACGGCATGCGACACCTGCGATGGGCTTGACATACTTGCTTTGTGTCTCTCAGAATTCCTGTGGAGAGTCAATCAATCCGAACCCATGCGCCAGCGACCTTTGCTTGCGAACAATATTCTGGAGCTAATCGGCTACACGCCCTTGGTCCGGTTAAACCGGCTTGTGGACGCGGATTCTTGCGAGGTCCTCGTTAAGCTGGAGTCCTTCAATCCGATGTGGAGCGTCAAAGACCGTATTGGCGCCGCGATGGTGCAGGCTGCAGAAAAAGAAGGCAAGATCCAGAGGGGAAAGACGACCTTGATTGAGCCGACCAGCGGCAATACCGGGATTGGCTTGGCCATGGCGGCAGCGGTGTTGGGTTATCGGCTGATTCTTACCATGCCTGACACGATGACGCTGGAGCGACGCCGCGTGCTGGCAGCGCTGGGAGCGCAAATTGTACTGACGCCTGATTCAGAGGGAATGGGTGGGGCCATCATCAAGGCAGAGGAACTGCTGTCGGAGACGCCCGATTCTTTCATGCCGCAGCAGTTCGACAATCCGGCCAATCCCGAAGTCCACCGAAGAACAACGGCGGTTGAAATTCTCGAAGCAACCGAAGGCCGCCTGGATGCTCTTGTTGCGGGCGTCGGAACGGGTGGAACGGTCACCGGGGTGGGCGAAGTCTTAAAGGAAAAAATGCCAGGCGTTAGGATTTTCGCCGTCGAGCCGATCGAGTCTGCCGTGCTTTCAGGAGAGAAGCCAGGGCCCCATAAGATACAGGGCATCGGCGCCGGTTTCATCCCCAAGGTCCTCAACGTGGAGATTATCGATGAGATCGTGAAGGTAACCTACGAAGATTCGCGCGACACTGCCCGCCGGCTGGCAAGGGAGGAAGGCATCTTCGTTGGAATCTCATCGGGCGCCGTCGCTTGGGCGGCACTCCGCGTAGGTAAGTCTCTGGGCACGGGAAAGCGCTTGGTGGCTGTTCTCCCGGACTTGGGCGAACGGTATCTGTCTCACGATCTCTACGCCGGTGTCTATCAAGAGCCCGTTGGCGCCACGCAGAGGACATAGAGTAGGCAGGCCATCAGGTTCGCAGGTCAACAGGTTGGCAAGTTAGCAGGTTTGACCTTTCACTCTTCGCTCGCCGAGGTCGCTATTCCGGAGGCAGATCCTCACCGGCACTTTCCCCGGAGATAATTACGAGCGCCGTTGCCGTCGACTGATCACGAGTGACCTTCGACTTTTGACCTTGGACCTTCGACTTGGACGACATCTGTACCCAGAGGCGTTTAGAACAAATTCTCAGCTTTCGCAGCTCGTATTCGGTCAATACCCCTTCCATGGAAAGAAATCGGTCCTCAACCTCTTTGAGGCAGACGGGCGTAGCGGCGCCGTATAACTCCCTCTTTAAGAGATAGAAGGTTTCGCTGAATTTTCCGCACACTTCGCGGACGAAAGGAAAGGATCGGCGATGTATGGGACACGGGCCGTGTTCCTGCAAAGCTCTCTGGTGTTCTTTGGTGGAATATCCCTTGTGGTTCTTGAAGCCGTACTGAGGATATTGCTGGTGCAGCTCGTCCATGAGTGCGTCACGATGAGTCTTGGCTAGAATGCTGGCAGCGGCGATGGAGAAGTTGATGCCGTCGCCTTTGTCGAATTTGTTTTGGGGGATATTCAAATCGGGGATCTGCCGGGCATCTACCAGCACGTGCCTGGGCGGAACGGGCAAGAGGTAAATAGCGCGCCGCATCGCCTCCAGCCCGGCATGATAGATGTTGAGGCGATCCACATCTTCAACTTCTACCAGGCCGATGGAGTGAGCCAGTGCCTGTTTCAGGATCACGTCGCGCAGCCGCAAGCGTTGCTCCGGGTCCAGCTTCTTGGAATCATCAATGCCGTCGATGAACGTATGAGGAGGAAAAATCACCGCGGCGGCTACCACCGGACCCGCCAGCGGTCCAATTCCGACTTCATCGACTCCGGCGACGTGCTCGATCCCTGAGCTCCAGAGAAGCTCCTCAAAATAGAGGAGCGATTTCATCCGAACGTGCTCGCGTTTTTGCTGGCGACGCCGCTTCTCCAATATCCGGTAGATGGCCCGGACACCCTCACGCGGATCTTTCTGCAATTTTGCAAGAGTTTGCCCGGACACAGAAGCGTTTTCCATCAGGTAGCGCTGGCGGATTTCCTGTACTGAAAGTTTCTGCAAATCCAAAGGCATGACTTTTTGGCTTTATGTTAACACGGTGAGTCGATTTCGGATTGCGGAATTCGGATTGCGGATTTGAAAGAGTATTGGACACGGATAACACTGAATACACGGATGTGGCGCGGGCCCCATCTGGCCGCGACACTCGATGCTCGTGACTTTAGATCGGCCCAGATGGGGGCCCGGGCCACATCCGTGTATTCAGTGCTATCCGTGTCCAATACTCTTTCAAATCTGCAATCCGCAATCCCCAGTCCGCAATCGAGTAATTCTTGCCACTGTTTCCCGACCACTTGAATGCTACAATAGTGTTTATATTGGTAAGATCATCTTGCAGCGGGCTTTCGGAGGATTTATGAAGCGATTCTTGATTGGGGTGTATCTGGCTCTCTTTTCAGTTGTTTCCGCCTATGGGCAGTTCGGAAAACTGAAAGGTGTTCTAGATAAAGCAGAAAAGGCCCAGAAGACGGTTCAAGAGTTGGAGATTGACGAAGAGGACGAGATTGCTCTGGGGAAAGCGATTAGCGACAAGATTTGCGCTAAGTTCGGCGTGCAGCAGGACGTGGACTCAACGCGTTACGTCACGCTTGTAGGTTCTGTGCTAGTGGAGCAGAGCAGCCGGTCCAAGCTACCGTTCCAATTCATCATTTTGGACTCAAATATGGTCAATGCTTTTGCCGCTCCCGGAGGCTTCATTCACATTACCCGCGGAGCGCTAGCGGCGATGAAAAATGAAGCAGAGCTTGCCGGGGTGCTGGGGCATGAAATTTCGCACGTCACGGAAAAACACAGCATCAAGATCATTCAGCAAGGCAAGATCATTCAACTGGGAAAGGGGCAAACACTTCGAAACAGCCCCGCGCTTCTCTCTCAGGCGGCGGATAGGGGCACAGATGTGATACTCCAGGGATTCGGACAGCCCCAGGAGCTAGAAGCTGACCGTGTGGGAATGCGCGTTGCCTTCAAGGCGGGCTATGATCCCAATGGGCTTATCGCCTTTCTAGAGACACTGAAGATCCAGAATAAAGATTCCTCGACCCGCGCCGGGTTGTTTGCTTCACATCCTGCCACTCAGGAGCGAATCGAAAAATTAAACGCGCAGATCTCCAGCGAAAAACTGTTCAGCCAGGCGGCCGTAACTTTACCGGATCGCTTCAAACAGTTCATAAAGTACGAACTGAAAGCGCCCACGGAGGCTGAGGCCGCAGTGGCGGGCGCGAAAGGGTTGGCCGGGTCCGAGGGGAAGAAGGACAAAGACAAGGAGGGAAAAGAAGGCGAGCAGAAAAAGAGCCGATTCTCTCTGTCCAAACTTAAAAACCCGCTGGGAGCCGGGGAAGAACAGAAGAGCGCCGAGGTGACGGGTTCGGGGGCTGGTCGCGCTGTCGGAAAAGAGACCGCCAGTGCCGAGGACGCTAACAAACCCAAGAACCCGAATCGAGTCGCAACACCCGTCTCCAAGGACGACGTGAAGAAATTCAAGGAAACAGGGAAGCTTCAATAGCCAAACGTGGCCCGGTTAGCACCATCTTTCTACGTTGCCGTTCCGGTTTTGTTCATCCTCCTGTTTGCATTTATCGAGAGGATGACAAAGAACTTCCTTATCAAAAAACGGCTGCGGCTCAGCATCCTTCTCCTCTTTGCTGTTCTGGTGCTGGAGTTGATTCACGACTGGTATCCGTTGTCTTCAGGGCCGGCAATTCCGGAAAAGCCGGCTCAGGGCGTATGGGCCACTCCACAGGAGAAACTGCGCACCTTTGAATTTCTTCTCACCACGCTGGCCATCATCAATGCCGCCGTAGTTCTGATCTTTAATAAATTCGGTCGGGAGACCGCCTCCGAAAAATATCCCGCCATCGTTCAGGACGCGCTCGTCATCGGTTCCTTCGTAGTGACGGTGACCTACTGGTGGCCTGAGAGGTTGCTGACAACGTCAGCCATGGGCGCCGTCATCATTGGTTTTGCGCTGCAGGACACTCTGGGGAACCTCTTTGCGGGCCTCGCCATCCAGGTCGAGAAGCCCTTTCGTGTGGGAGACTGGATTCGCTCTGGCGAGCAGGAAGGACTGGTGCTGGAAGTAACGTGGCGCGCCACCAAGATTCGAACCAAGGCTGGTAACTTCATCATCATTCCCAACAGCTTGATCTCGAAGGACCGCATCATCAACTACTCTCAGCCTACACGACTACTGCGCATGGACCACACGATCGGCCTCAGTTACGACGCGCCGCCAAACCTGGTCAAAAGCGTGATCCTGGAGACTATCGCTAGCGTCCCCGACATTCTCCGGGACCCTGCTCCCGACGTCCTGCTTAGCCAGTACGCCGAGTCTTCGATTAACTATCGGTGCAGATTTTGGGTGGACGACTTTGCGCAGAATGATCCGATTCTGGACAAGTTCACCACGCTGCTTTACTACCGGCTGAGACGCGCAGGTCTGGGAATACCTTACCCGGTAAGAGAAGTTCGCGTTACCGAGAGGCGTCAGGAAATTCCCGCAGTCGAAGGCGCGCTGGACCGCCGCCTCCAGTTCGTGGAAAAAGTCGATTTGTTTCAGCGACTGACGCCTGCAGATAAGACACTGATTGGCGAAGCAATGGAGCCGATCACCTTCGCCTCACACGAAACCATTATCCGGCAAGGCACGGCGGGCGATTCGATGTTTTTCATCCGCAGAGGAAAGGTGCGTATTTTGCTGCAAAGCGGCGGATCCAGCCATGAGGTTGCGGTGCTGGGGGATGGCCAGTATTTTGGAGAAATGGCGCTGCTGACCGGCGAAACTCGCTCGGCGACCGCTGTCGCCCAGGGCGATGTGGAGGCATACGTGCTTCGAAAGGACCACTTTCGCGATGTCCTGCTGCAGCAGCCGGAAATTGCCACAGAGATCAGCCGTATCATGGCGGAGCGCAAACAAGTCCTGGAAGAAAAGACCGCTCAGGTGGCCGCCCAGAGCTCGTCACAGCACGATGTGCAACAAAACTTCCTAAGAAGGATTCAGCGGTTTTTCGGGTTGTAGCTTCGTCTCATGAAATCGGGCGCTAAGACTAAGGCTACGCTGGATCGAGCTCTCTCTCGCATGGGATTTGCGTCGCGCACGGCAGCCTGCGCGGGGATTCTAAAGGGAACAGTTTCTGTTAATGGCCGCGTGGTGAAAGATCCGGCGCGCTGGGTAAACCTCCAGCAAGATCGAATCGCTGTAAGAAAAGTGCCGCTGAAACCTGCGGCACATCGCTATTACGTTCTGAACAAGCCAAAAGGTGTGGTCACCACTCACCGGGATAAATTGAGCCGGAAAACCGTCTATGATTTTCTGCCCGCCGGCTGCGGGCACATCTCGGCAGTGGGACGGCTTGACAAAAACACGTCAGGGCTGTTGTTGCTGACTAACGACAACGATTTCGCAAATTACCTGACGAGCCCGCAGTCCGGAATTCCTAAAACCTACCTGGTGAAAGCCCGGGGAAAGATCACCGAACAGAGTCTGCAGCAGCTCCGAATGGGCATAGAACTGACCGACGGGCCGACTCTTCCTGCAGAAGCTGAGCTGACGCGAGTTAGCGACCGAAATAGTTGGGTTCAAATCACTCTTCATGAAGGGCGGAACCGCCAGGTGCGCCGGATGTTTGAAGCGGCGGGGCATGTGGTATTGAAGCTGGTGCGCATTCGCGTTGGCGGGCTGGAACTAGGAGATTTCAAGCCGGGTGAACTGCGGTCATTGACCGGAAGTGATCTGCGCAAGTACTTCCGCTATCCAAAGGGTCAAAAAGAAGGTTAAATTCTGAACCTATTTTTACCAAGATCCACCTTTTTCTATAGACACGGTTGGGCGTAGAATAAACACACATGAGAAGGTCATTGGTCATACTGGCTTTGTACGTGGCGCTGGGAAGCGAGGCAGACGCTTTACATCATCCCGTTATGCGCACCTACCGGCCCTTGCGGCCTTACCAGCCCGGGTGCGTTTATAATTACGGCCAGGTCTATAATCCAGGAGCCTATCTGCCGGATGGCTATGCTCTCTATCAGTCGTACTACACGCCTTATCCCATTTTTGCCGGTACTCCCTATTTGCCCGAACAGTTGCGCTCGCTGCCGCTGGGCTGGAACCGTTACTATCTGGCCTCGCGCCTCCAGGCGCCCTACAGCCTGATCATTCGGAATTCTCCGACTTATTCCGGTTATCAGGAAGCAGAGGCGAAGCCGGCCCCCGCAAAACCGCCTGTTACCGTCTACACGGTCCCGCAGCGAGACACGTCCCCCGCGCCTGCTGACACCAGCGCCGGCGGCACCATCGAGATTTCCCGGGGGATGACTGAAGAACAAGTCAGGTCTCAACTAGGTCCGCCGATGATTCAGGTGGTCCTGGGCGATACACGCTCTTATGTCTACGACCGTTTTGTAGTGGAATTTGAAAGGGGGCGGGTAAAAAACGTCTCGTTTAAATAGTCGGACTTCTTTTCGATTTGCCTCCGCATTCGCACTTTCTGATACAATTCCCACCCATTCCATTAGCTGACGATTAACGGGCTTTGGCCCATAACGCCGGAGATTGCATATATGGAGATATCTCTTAATATCAACGGCCAGCCATTCAAAGAAGACGTGGAACCGCGCACTCTGCTGGTCCACTTCATCCGGGAAAATGCGCAGCTCACAGGCACGCATATCGGCTGTGAAACCACCATCTGCGGCGCCTGTACCGTTTTGCTCGACGGGAGAGCCGTTAAATCCTGCACACTGCTTGCGGCGCAGGCAAGAGGCAAGCGCGTTACTACCATTGAAGGCCTTCTTGAAAAGGGAGAGCTGCATCCGATCCAAAAGGCTTTTTGGGAAGAACACGGCCTGCAGTGCGGCTACTGCACTCCCGGCATGATTTTGGCCGCCCATCAGCTTCTGCAGCAGAACCCCCATCCCAGCGAAGCAGAAATTCGACACGGCATTGAGGGAAATCTGTGCCGATGCACCGGTTATCAGCACATCGTCAAAGCCATTCAATCGGCTGCGGCTAAGATGAGCCCGCCGCGCAGCGCTTCTGCTGCTCGTTAGGAGGTCGTATGGCACAACAGTACATTGGACAGTCGGTCAAGCGCACCGAAGACCCAAGGCTGATCACCGGGCTTGGGCATTACGTCGACGATATGAAGCTGCACGACATGCACTATGTTGCTTTCGTGCGGAGCATTCACGGACATGCGCGAATTCGCAGCGTGGATATTTCTGCTGCTTTGCAGATGCCGGGAGTGGTGCGCATTTTCACCGGCGAGGATTGCCGATCGATAGGATCGATACCCTGTGCCGGCGCGCTGGAAGGATTGAAAGTTCCTGCGCATCCGGTGCTTGCGCTCGAGAAAGTGCGCTATGTAGGAGAGCCGATTGTTGCCGTGGTTGCCACGTCGCTGTATCTGGCGCGCGACGCGGCAGAAGCTGTCACTGTAGATTACCAATCCTTGCCGGCTGTGGTGGATCTTGAGCGGGCAGCATCGGCCGATTCCCCACGAATTCACGAAGAGTTCTCAGACAACATCGCCTATACCTGGGCGCTGACCGGCGGGGATCTGGACCAGGCTTTTAAGGAAGCCGACAAAGTGATCAAGCAGCGGATGGTGCATCAGCGCCTGATTCCTGTGGCCATGGAGCCGCGCGCAGTCATCGCCCGATTCCTGCCCGGCGAACACGAGCTGACACTCTGGTCTTCCACCCAGATTCCCCATTTGATGAGGACGCAGGTGGCTATCATGCTGGGCCTTGCTGAAAACCACGTGCGTGTCATTACTCCGGAGGTGGGCGGCGGTTTTGGAAGCAAGCTTAATGTCTATGGAGAGGAGGCCGCGCTCGGTTTCATCTCCATGCAGTTACACAAGCCGGTGAAGTGGGCCGAGACACGGCGGGAAAATTTTGCGGCCACCATTCATGGGCGGGGGCAGATCGGAGACCTCGAGGTTGCGATCAAGAAGGATGGCCGGGTTACCGGCATTCGCTATAAGGTATGGGCGGATTTGGGAGCCTATCATCAACTTCTGACCCCGGCGATTCCGACGCTTACAGGATTGATGCTCACGGGCAGTTACCGCATTCCGGCTGCGCGCATGGATGTAACCGGCGTATTTACCAATAAGATGGCCACCGATGCTTACCGCGGCGCGGGCAGGCCGGAGGCCACCTATGTTATCGAACGAGTGATGGATTTGGTGGCTCAGGAATTGAGTATGGATCCGGTCGATGTCCGGCGAGTAAATTTTCCCGCCAAGAAAGACTTCCCCTTCGCAACGGCCACCGGCCTCACCTACGACAGCGGCAACTACGACGCCCCCTTGAAGAAGGCCTTGAAACTGGCCGAGTACAAGAAGTGGAGGCGAGAACAGCAGAAAGCACGCAAGAAAGGGCGATACATAGGAATCGGCCTTTCTACGTATGTGGAGATTTGCGCCATGGGGCCCTCGCCGGCAATGCCGGCCGGAGGCTGGGAAAGCGCTACCGTGCGCATCGAGCCCACCGGTAAGGTCACGGTGCTCACCGGCGCTTCGCCGCACGGCCAGGGGCAGGAGACGTCATTCGCTCAGATTGCCGCGGATATGCTGGGGGTGACTATCGAGGACATCCGCGTGCTGCACGGAGACACGGGCGTGGTGCAGTACGGCATCGGTACTTTCGGCAGCCGGGCCACGGCCGTGGGCGGCACGGCCGTATACCGCGCGATCGAAAAATTGTTGCAGAAAGGGACGCTGCTGGCCGCGCACCTGCTGCAGGCTCCCAAAAAGGAAATTCAGTTCGAAGGCGGCAAGTTTTCAATCAAGGGCGATGCGAGTAAATCGATCTCGTTGCAGGAAATGGCCCTTGCTTCCTACACGGCCAAAAACCTCCCGGTCAATTTTGAGCCCGGATTGTCCTCCACCTATTATTTCGAGCCCAAGAATTTCACTTTTCCCTTTGGTACGCACATTTGCGTTGTGGAGTTGGACGGGGACACCGGAGAAATCAAAATTCTGAAGTATGTGGCGGTCGATGACTGCGGCAAGGTGATCAATCCCTTGCTTGTGGACGGGCAGATCCATGGCGGAATTGCTCAGGGCCTCGGCCAGGCCCTCATGGAAGAGGCAGTTTACGACGAGAGCGGCCAGTTGATTACCGGAACGCTGATGGATTATGCGATCCCTCGCGCAAACGATCTTCCATGGTTCGAGTTGGACCGTACGGTAACGCCATCGCCAGTCAATCCATTGGGGGTCAAGGGCGTTGGAGAAGCGGGCACAATTGGCTCCACCCCGGCCCTGGTCAACGCCGTCGTCGACGCATTGCAGCCATTCGGCGTCAAGCACATCGATATGCCCCTGCGTCCTGAAAAAATCTGGAAATTATTGCAGAAGGAGGCGCAATGATCCCTGAGTCGTTCGAATATTTTGCTCCCACCAGCGTCCAGGAAGCGGTCTCTCTGGCCCAGCGCCACGGAGAGGAAGCGAAATTCCTTTCCGGAGGACACAGCCTGCTGCCGATGATGAAACTGCGACTGGCAACTCCGAAATTTGTAATTGATCTCGGCGGTATCCGCGAGCTGACCCAAATCACCGAAGAGGGCGGCAAATTTAGAATCGGCGCGCTGGTCAACCACCATACTCTGGAAAGCAGCGAGAAAATTCGCGGCAGATGCCGGCTGCTGGCGCAGACTGCAGCGCAGATCGGCGATCCGCAAGTGCGTAACTGCGGAACCCTGGGCGGCAGCGTTTCGCATGCCGACCCGGCCGCCGATTACCCTGCGGCGCTGCTGGCTCTGGAAGTGGAGATGGAAGTGGAAGGCCCTGGCGGGAGACGCAGAATTTCGGCAGCTGATTTCTTCGTTGACCTTTTTACGTCAGCGCTCAAGCCGAGTGAATTGCTGGTGGCCGTTCACGTTCCCGTCCTGGAGAGTAACGTCGGCAGCGCCTACAAGAAGCTGCGGCAGCAGGCGTCTGGATTTGCGATCGTAGGGGCGGCTGCTATCGTCGCCAAGGATGAAGGCGGGAAATGCCAGCGCGTCGCCATCGGAATAACAGGCGTGGGTCCAAAAGCCTTCCGGGCGACAGCGGCTGAAAAAGCTCTGCTGGGGAAGAGTCTGACAGAGAAGAACATTGAGAAGGCATGCCACCAAATAGCTTCCGGCATCGATGTGCAGGGAGATATCCATGCGTCGTCCGATTACCGGAGAGCAATGGCCGATGTGTTTGCCCGGCGAGCCGTCCTGGCGGCTGCCGGACTGTCACAGTGAACTGCCTGGCAACTCGCAGCCCCCGGTCCATTTCGAGTTCTCCGGCAATGAGTGATCCGAATGCGTGATCAGGATCTTGAGTACACCTATGAGTTGGAGGAAAACTTCTGGTGGTTCGATGGAATGCGAGCGATTACGTTAAGCTGGATCGGCTGCCTCTCTCCGCAGGCGGTGCTGGACGCAGGATGCGGCACCGGTTTTAATCTGCAGTGGTTTCGCCAGAAGCTGGGCGCACCGAGAATCGTGGGGATTGATCTTTCAGAAACCGCACTCCGCTTCACGCATCGCCGTGTAGCGACAGCTCCTCTGGCGCGCGCCTCGGTGACACACCTTCCGTTCAACGGCCAGTGCTTTGATTTGGTTACGTCCTTTGATGTGATTTCGCACATCCCGCTTCGGATGGTTGCGGGCGCGCTGTCGGAATTCAGCCGGGTATTGCGAGCAGGCGGTCACCTCTTTGTACGCGTGCCTGCGATTCGATGGCTGTACAGCAGTCACGATCAACAGTTGCAAACCCACACCCGATTTTCCCTGCCGCAACTGGCAGGGTTGCTCTCCGGAGCCGGATTCAAGGTTATACGGGGAAGTTACGCAAATTTCTTTCTGTTCCCCATTGCCCTGGTGCGGCGCGTTTTCAAGCGCCTCGGTCTGTTCTCCGGACCTGACGTGCGCCCATTTCCCAAACTGCTGTTTTTCTTGGAACCGCTTTTCTTGCGTGCATTGCGGTTGGAGGCAAGGCTGTTGGCAGACGAAGGCCGCCGTTTTCCAGTTGGCCTGAGCGCCATCGCGCTGGCGCAGAAGCCAGGCAACATTTCGGCGTGAATGCGTAATGGCCTTCCGACCTGCGATTTCGGACACAGGACCTAAAGATCAGTGATCGTAACAGGCGAGTATCTCTTTCCGGCTACTGCAGAAACTGTATGGCGCCGCCTGATGGACCCGGACGCTCTGCAGAGGGCCATTCCCGGTTGCCGGCAGATCACCGCTATAGAAGAAGATCAGTATCAGCTGGAAATCGGTGTCATTGTAGGGTCGGTGAAAGGCACGTTTCTGGGAAACATCGCCCTTAGAAATCTGAATCCGCCGGTCTCTTATGAGATGCAGGTCGATTCAGCAGGTAAGGCCGGTTTTGTCCGCGGAATAGGCACAATACGGCTGCAAACAGAAGGCGAACAGACACGAGTGCTTTACGAAGGAGAAGTGCAGATAGGGGGCGCGGTTGCTTCGGTAGGCCAGCGACTGATCCAAGCAGTTTCGAAAAAGATCACCAATAATTTTTTCGAGTCGATGAAAGAGAACCTTGCGCAATGAATTCACCATCCTCACCGGTATCTATTGAGGTCGCGCATTTTTCGCCCGCCTTCGAAGCAGTGCGCAAACCTTTCATTGTCGTGCTCGTGGTGGTGACTCTTCAAGCGGCGCTCTACTTTGTATCCTGGGACAATTTTTTTTCCGGAGATAGTCTCTATTACCTAAGCCGCCAGACGCACACCTGGAACGAGGTCAAATCCAATTTTTTGAGGCAGGACGATGTCAGCCAGTATCGCCCTCTGACCTATCCTGTCTTCACGTTTTTGCTCTTCCCCGTCGGGGGACTGAATCCGCTCCCCTACCACTTGATCGCGCTGGCTATCCATGTGCTTCTGTCGCTGGCCGTGTTTTTGTTTCTCTATTCGCTGCTGCAGGACTACGAAGCCGCTCTGGCGGGCTATCTGTTCTTTTCGCTCCATAGCGTCGCTTATTTTATAAGCTACGGCGTCGAATTCCTCCCCGATTGGCTGCTTGCAAT
Source organism: Acidobacteriota bacterium (assembly GCA_036505615.1). Taxonomy (GTDB): domain Bacteria; phylum Acidobacteriota; class UBA6911; order JACQSX01; family JACQSX01; genus DASXTB01. The sequence goes on along the minus strand of DASXTB010000218.1, from coordinate 14,211 downwards.
TTGCTTTCTGTCGATGATGATGTGCTTCCTCAAGTTCCTGCGCACGCGCCACTGGGGTTCTTATTGCGCCACGGCTTTGCTTTTTCCTGTGGCTCTATTGAGTAAAGAAACCTCTGTAATGATCCCATTTGCGTTGTTCAGCCTGGGCATGCTCGAAGGAGCAAGGCAGAAACATCGATCCGGTGGCCTCGCCCGAGAGTCGTTCGCGCGGAGTTTCGGAGAGACTGTTCCCTGGGTAGTTCCCTTTGCCGCGGTTTCCGTTTTCTATCTGTTCTTTCTCTCCCTTGTAAAAGGCCGGCTTTATCCGGAGTCTCCCACACACCCTTTTCACCTGACGCTGCAGCCGGAAGTTTTGATCAAGAAATTTAAGTACCTGTTTTGGGCCTGGAACGTTGACCTCAGACTGCCTCAGGATTGGCTGGATTTTCTCTACCTGGCGATTTCATTCTTTGCGCTGGTTTTGGCCGGATACGTCGTGGCTCGACTATGGAGAAATCGGGAAAAGCGCTATTGGACGTATTGGTTGCTGCTGTGGGCGGTGGCGATGCTTTTGCCGGTGTTGTTTCTGGTCGAGCCGCCTTATCCTCACCATCTTTACATTCCTTCAATCGCCTTGAGCGCCGCTGTTGGGTTGCTTTTCGTGCCGATGGCCCGAGAGGTGCCTATTGCGCAGTGGCTGGTTCTAGTTTTGTTTACAGTCAATCTGGCGATAAGTTGTTGGACGGTTCATCGATTTAACGAAAAATCCTGGGTGGCTCACGGCTCCAGGATCGCGGGGAATTTTCTAGTTTCGCTGAAGAGACACCATCCCGTTCTGGCGCCCAACTCGGTGGTACATCTGACAAAATCAAAAGAACCGAACAGTATCTGGTACTTCGACCGCCACGCGCTGCTGCAACTTTTCTATCACGACCCGACGTTGTTGATGCGCTACGAGGACGTGGGCGAGAAACTGCCTCCCAGTGACGGCGCCCCCATACCAAACTACTACGTTTATGGATTGTGGGAAGGCAATTTGGATTATCTTCCGGACTATTGGAAAGGGCAAAGCTTGGAGCTGCTGGATTGGATGCTTCAAGGGCAGGTAACTGAGGACAGAGAACAGTACTATCCGCGTTTTGACCGGTTCATGACCCCCAACGGACGAAGGGTCTTTTCTTTTTACCTGGCGAGGGACGGGGAGAGAAGACGCAATGTTATCACGCTTTCTGGTACGCGGCTTAGGGTTCCTCTCCCGTTTATAGAACCGGCATCGAAACTGCACGTGGGCCTGGCCTCGGTCTTTGACATTGGTGATGGATTTCAGGCCGTATTGTCCATCGAGCGCAATGGAAAGCGGTCGGTCTTGATTGATCGCTATATCTATTCTGCGAAAATCCCAGAGGATCGAACCTGGGTAGATTATCATCTCGACCTGAGTCACTTTGTCGGGTCAAACAATTTCTTAATCCTGGAGTGCAACGCCGGACCGGCCAACAATACTCAGGCGGACTGGCTTGCCTGGAGCATCCTCAGGATCAATAAGGAAGCCACAAGTTAGCAAGAGAATTGGACACGGATAAACACTGAATACACGGATGTGGCCCAGGCCCGAGGTGGCAGATCGAGAGTCACGAGCTAACACGTATCACTGCCACCTGGGGCCTGAGCCACATCCGTGTATTCAGTGTTTATCCGTGTCCAATTCTCTTGCTAACTTGCCGCTGCCAACTTGCAGCTTGAACGCAGAAACCCGCTATAAGCTCGCGCGATCTTCACCATCCCGACCGCCATGACGGCAAGCACTGCAAGATGGCCCAGGAAGAATCCGCCCCCCATCCATCGCTCCGAAAGCTTTTCCGTCAACAGTGGGATTCCGTTGGTCAGAAGAATCTCCAGGAATTTGCCTGCGATTACCCAAATCAGGCCGCGAGTAACTCGTGGCAGCAAGAGTGAAACTGCCGGCCAGAGGGGCTCTCGAAAGGCGCGAACAAAGAAGTAGCCACTCACAATCAGGAGCAGCAAATGCATGGCCAGGGACCCCAGAACAGCCATGACGCCCACTACTTTCAAGGCCAGATTTGCCGCGAACAAGCCTCCGCAGAGCAGAGCCAGCAGAACCGGTAGAAAGTAAAGAGGAATCAGCCAACGAGCGGCCAGCCACCGCTGGCCGTCGGTCGACAGCATCCAGCTAAGGTGCACAAGCGCGCTCGCCACCACGGCGCCAAGCAGAGCTGCCAACGAGAGCCACGCCCACTGCCACCAAGAGATAGCCCCGGTGAACAGGGCCTCGTCGAAGTGCGTAAACACTAATCCCGCGAATGTAAACACTCCCCACTGCAGATAAAGCAAACCGAAAAGGCGCGCAGCCGACAGATGGAGAAAATTCCATGTGACAATCATGCCGGACGCTAGAATGAGTAATCCAAGTATCCAATCCAGCCATGCGGTTGCGCGAGCTGCGACCGAATAACCTCCCGGACTCAGCGTCACAGTGAGCAGCGTCGCTCCCGCAATTTGGCTCTCGTCAACCCGGTAGAGCAAATACGTCCGCGTCGCCGTGGAATGCAAGTCCTGGGGTTTGACTCTATCCGGCGGAAATCCATTGATCGCCAAGATCCTGTCTCCCACTTTCACCTTGGCTGCCATGGCCGGCCCCATTGGTTCCAATAGTAAGACGGTATCGCGTTCCAAGAAACCCAAGGGTCGATCCAGCCACGCCAAGCCTGCACTCTGATTTAGCTGGGAGTGCAGCGAGAAGGCGGCGGCTGAAGCGAGGCACAACACCAAGACGAGAGACGTAATTTTCATCAGGATTCGAGGATTTTACTCTTACTTTCGATTTTTCAAGAACTTGGGTTCAATAGAAACTTTGAAACCATCGTCCAGAGAGGGACATCAAAAATTTAAGGAGGGGTTGTATATGAAGAAACTATTTATCGCCCTCGTGGGGTTAATTCTCCTGGTCGCAATCGGGTGCACGCGTAATCAGCGTGAGCTCCAAAGCCTGGGACAGGATTCACAAACTCAAATCGTCCCGGTTTCGTTGCCCGATGGGACAAGAGCAAATCTAGTCATCCCCGCCAACCGAACCGCAGGGTTGGCAACTAATCGGTCCCTTTCAGGGGATTGTGGGGACCAGAATTATGGACCTACAGATCGCAGCGGGTATCCCTATCTGGGAAACGCCTATCCGGCCTATCCAGCTCGAGAGGCCGCTTACGCGACTTATCCGGCGTATCAAACTCGACCCGTTTACTACCGAACTACGCCGGCAGTGCAGCGGCGTGTTGTGTATGAGCGCGGTGCAAATTACTACTCAGATTACCGCCCGCAGAGAAAGCGGACGTTAAAGAAGTCGGTTGCCATCGTAGGCGGTAGCGCTGGCGGCGGCGCATTGATCGGCGCTTTGGCCGGCGGTAAGAAAGGCGCCCTAATCGGCGGCGTAGCGGGCGGGCTCGGAGGCTTAGCCTATGACCTGATCACTCGAAATCGGCACTGAATTCAAGCTCTGACCTGAGTGCGTCGTTGAAATTCGCAGGCTGAATCTGAACCTTCAAGAGGCCTCCGCTATGGAGGCCTTTTTTGTTTTCAAAGACTTCCTCCATTAATCCGAAATCTGCAATCCGAAATCCGCAATAAAACGGAGCCACTGATAGGACTTGAACCTACAACCTCGGCTTTACGAAAGCCTTGCTCTACCATTGAGCTACAGTGGCCCAATCATCGGTACCTTTCCCTGTTGCCACAGTCTAGCAATTTCCAGAAACCCTTCTCAAGCTCCCGAATCGTACCCTCCCGATCACCCTCCAACCCGATGCATCACTGACCTTTACGGGAAGGCGAGCGCAAAGCTGGCGCGTAGGTGACGAAAATCACCTCAAAAATCGCCCTTTCCCCGCACTCTTGAGCCAGATGACGGAGCTGTTTATGCGTAAATCGGAGCTTCGACGAGTCGTCCGCAAAGTGAAGCTGCTGTTAATCGGGTACGCAATCGTGACATTGATAACCCTGGCATTGGTTCGGATGATCCCCGCTGACCGAAAGATTTTTGAATCTCCGTCCGAGCTTAAGGACAGAATGCACAGGCACGTCGAGAGCTTGGGCTATACCTCCTCACCTCACCGTTAGTTTCAAGACCTAACGATTCCTCATTTAAATAAGACATTCTGGCAATTTTGAAAGCCCTTGTCGTCCCAGTGTTCCCAGTGTCCCCCGTGGTTCACAGTGTTAAGACATCCTCCGAGCTTACCGCGAGACTTGGCGCCAACGAATATCTCCTGGGGGCCCGCCTTCTTGCTGAAATGGACAAACTCGGCCTCCTCCGTTAGACTTTTTTCCGCTCGCATCAAAATTAGGAAAGGGAAAACCTGATGCACGACTTGCTTAAAGACAAGTTTGGTGTCGTCTTTGGAGTGGCCAACAAGCGCAGTATCGCTTGGGGAATTGCCAAAGCGACGTCGGCCGCCGGAGCGCGCCTGGCGCTCAATTATCAGGGAGAGAGGCTGGAAGAAAATGTCCGAGAACTGGCCGCCGAGTTGGAAAATCCGCTGGTTTTTCCCTGTGATGTCACAAGGGACGACGAAATCGATCGAGCCTTCGAGTTGATGGCAAAAGAGTTTGGCAGGATTGATTTTCTCGTGCATGCTGTTGCCTACGCGCTCCGAGAGGAGTTGGAAGCGGAATTTCTCAACACATCGCGCGAGGGGTACCGAATCGCTCACGACATTAGTGCCTACTCTCTGACGGCGCTGGCTCGCCGCGCTGCGCCGTTGATGACCAACGGAGGCAGTATAGTCACGCTCACCTATCTGGGCGGAGAACGGGTCGTGCCTCACTACAACGTCATGGGAGTGGCTAAGGCGGCTCTGGAGTGCAGCGTTCGTTATCTGGCAAGCGATCTTGGCCCGCGGGGAATTCGAGTCAACGCCATTTCCGCAGGACCCATCTCCACTCTGGCAGCGCGCGGAGTTTCCGGCTTCACCAGAATTTTACAGTACCACCGCGATTACGCTCCTCTGCGGAAGAACACGGAAGTGGCAGAAGTTGCAGATACCGCACTATTCCTGTGCAGCCATCTTTCGCGGGGAATCGCCGGAGAAATCATCCATGTCGATGGTGGCTATCACGTGATGGGGATGTCAGGGCCGCTGTAAAGTCGGGAACCAAAAGAACTTCGGTTGGCATCCAGTCGAGGCGCGCGTTTAACAGATCCAAGCTTCTTGCCTCAACCGTGGACATGCAACGAAATTGGGCACCCTCGACCATTTTTAAGTAGGTTCACGGGAACCCTGAGTTTGCGCTCGAGTCTTGACTGAAAAGCGGCCAAGCTTACAGATTTGAAGCCGAGGCTGGCAATTTCCAAACTCCAGAACCGGCTGGAAGCCGGCGCTACCAATCGAGGGCGCTGGCGTACAAAGCTGCCGCGCTCCTTTTTGCGATGAAAACTAATTTTTAAGAAAATTAATTTTTGAGATGGAACCAATCGACGATTTGTTACGTCTAATGGTTGTGAATAACCCATTCACCTCCTAAAGAAGATGCCGGGTCGAGACCCAAAGTCAAAACCCGGCATCTTTTCCTTTGCTTCATTCATTTTGCTTCGACGGAAAAACAAGCCCGTTTGACAACCGTCCTAATGGGTCTTAATAAACAACTAGAGGTGAGGATTGGAAATATTTAAGCAGGAGGTGCAACTATGTTGACTCGATTTAACTATTTACCATTAGGTGATTTACAGCTTGTGCAGAGAGGCATGAACCGCTGGTTCGATCAGGCGCTGTCGAATTTTTGGGGCGATGATCTGGAGACGACCAGCACTTTTGTTCCACCGGTAGATGTACGCGAAACTCCTGATACACTGGAATTTACGGCTGAGGTGCCAGGTTTTGAAAAGGATGAGATCGACATCCGAGTCGATCAGGGGAACCTGATTCTCAGCGGCGAACGTAAGTTCGAGCAAGAAGCCAAGGAGGAAAACTATCACCGGATTGAGAGATCCTATGGCAAGTTTCAGCGGACCTTTGCGCTGCCGTCTTCGGTCGACGCCGACAGAATTAAGGCGACTCTGAAGAATGGTGTGCTTCATGTAACTCTGCCGAAGAGTGAGAAAGCCAAACCGCGTCAGATCCCGGTTTCGACAAACTGACGATTGCGGATCCGGGTTAAGCTGAGCGGTAGCGGCTGAGTTGTGGTAGTTGAAGTATTCGCGGCCGGGTCGCAGGGCGGGCTGAACCGCCGGCGTCCTTTTTTACTTGAGGAAGCAGTTGGTAATGGCGGCCCGAAGCGTTTCAACTACTAGAAGTGCTGAATGTCGTTTGTGCTGTGGGAGTTCTCCCAATACGACACTAAGTTGGGCGGGGTTTAGTTTCTGAATCTCGCCCAATTTTTTTCCTAAGGCCCACTCGGTGGCCCAAGAAGCCAACGCCACTGTTGGTATGCAACCCTCGGCTTTGAACCGGATTTCTTTGGCCGCGTTTTTTTCTATTCTCACAAATATTTGCAGGACGTCTCCGCACGCCTGGTTTTCACGTGTAGCGCTCCCGTCCGGCTTTTCTATTACGCCGACGTTTCGCGGATTGCGGTAATGTTCTAGGAGTTGAGGCGAATAGGGTTCTGTGGACATCAGTCAGCCGAGTAGGAAGGACTCATCGCCCGCATTCTTTCCACGATTGAGGGGAGTACTTCCAACACGCGGTCTACATCTTCATCAGTGTTCATGCGGCTGAAGCTGAAACGCAGCGATCCGTGAACGTCTCGCTTGTCGCGCCCCAGAGCCATCAGGACATGGGAAGGTTCCAGCGATCCGGAGGAGCAGGCGGCCCCAGTGGAAACAGCAATTCCTTCCAGATCGAGTGAAATCAACAATCCCTCTCCCTCTGTATGGTCGAAACTGAGATTGCAGATATTGGGAACACGATAGACAGTATGGCCGTTCCTGATGGTGCCAGGTATCTGCAACAGATTTGATTCCAAACGATCGCGCAGATCCTTTACCCGCTTGGACATTTCGGGCATGTATTGTGCGGCCAGTTCGGCCGCTTTCCCGAATCCAACGATCCCAGAAACATTTTCCGTTCCGGCCCGCCTCTTGCGTTCGTGAGTTCCTCCCATCATGAAGGGCTGAAACCTTACATTCTTACGCACAAAGAGTGCCCCAATTCCCTTGGGGGCGTGAATCTTGTGTCCCGAAAACGATGCCAGATCCAGTGGAAGCTGTTTCAGATTAATCGCGATTTTCCCCAGTGATTGGACGCAGTCGGAATGGACCAGGATGCCCCGCTCGTGCGCCAGCGCGCAGATTTCTGGCAAGGGCTGGGTGGTGCCGATCTCATTGTTGGCATTCATTACCGAGATCATTATGGTCTGTGGGGTTATTGCTTCTGTGAGCCTCGCAAGATCGACCAGTCCAGTGGAATCTACCGGCAGGTAAGAGACCTGAAATCCTTCGCCTTCCAGCGCTCGGCAGGTACTTAAGATCGCCGGATGTTCGATCTTCGTGGTAATAATGTGGTTGCCCTTTTCGCGGAACTGAAGGGCTACGCCCCGCAGTGCGGTGTTGTCCGCCTCGGTGCCGCCGCTCGTGAAAACCAATTCCCTGGCGTTGGCTCCCACAAGATCAGCTAGTTTTTCTCTAGCATCTTCCACCGCTGCACGTGCCTGCTGGCCGAAAGTATGGATGGAGGAGGCATTACCGAAGACCTCGGTGAAAAAAGGCAACATTGCCTCCACAACACGGGGATCCACAGGAGTGGTAGCGGAATTGTCGAGATATACAGGACGCATAGTCTGGCGCAAAATCAAATTGTGATCTGTCTCTTCCAGTATAGAACAGTTAACCCGGACTATTCACAAAAGTTCATTAGTTGAGAATTAAGAGTTAAGATAGGGCGTCGCCAAGAGGAAACATGCGTCCGGTAATATCGCTGATTAGTGACTTTGGGCTGCGCGAGTACTTTGTCGGCGCAATGAAAGGGGCCATTCTCTCCGTCAATCCCGATTTGGACATTATTGACATTTCGCATCAGGTAAGCTCCCACGACATTCTGGAAGCTGCTTTCACACTTCGTTGCGCCTATGAAGCGTTTCCTCCGCGCACTATTCATCTGGTAGTAGTCGATCCGGGAGTGGGCTCCAAGAGACGGCCCCTGATTGTGGCGACGGAGAATTATTATTTTGTGGGGCCCGACAATGGAGTTTTTTCTCTGATCTACGAAAGTGAGTCAGTCGGTCGGGTAATCTCAATTACCGCCGAGCACTACTTTCGGAGGCCCGTGAGCCAGACATTTCACGGGCGCGATGTTTTCGGCCCTGTCGCCGCCTGGCTCTCCCGTGGCATTGAAATTGCAAAGTTCGGGGAGGAGATCAAGGATTACGTGAGGTTAACGCCTCCCAAGTTGAAAAAAACTGCCGACCGCGTTGTCCAGGGGATGGTTCTGCACATCGACAAGTTTGGCAACCTGATTACCAACATCGCCGCAACCGAACTGGAAAAGATCGGGAACCCGGGCAAATTCTCAGTTGGTGGAAAGGAAGTTCCCCGCGTCGTCAACAACTATGCTGAAGCGAATCCGGGAGAACCGTTTGCGGTGATAGGGAGCGCCGGTTTCTATGAAATCGGAGTACAGAAAAATTCCGCTGCCAAACTAATGCAGGTGCAGCGAGGTGCCGAGGTCTTGGTGCACCTGGCGTAGTGCTGGACGGGCTCGTGATGTATGTAATAAGATGTGTATGTGCGTACACACAGACTGAACATCGTCTTTTCCGATGACGTGGCCCGTGAACTAAGAGAAATCATTCCTGAAGGGAAGCGAAGCCAGGTAGTCAACGAGGCAACTCGTAAGGAATTGCAGAGAATAAAGCGGAAAGGCGAATTCGAAAATCTCCTGCGCTTGCGAAAAGGGGCCAGCAAAGTCCCACCCGGAGAGATTGTCAAGGTTCTCCGCGAGTTAAGAAGAGGACGCCAGTGAGGACCGTTGTCCCCGACGCTTCGGTCATCCTGAAGTGGGTGCTACGCGAAGAAGGAGAAGATGAAGGATCTGCGCTTTCCGTGTTTCACGATTTTGCAGACGGCTTGCTGGACATCGTAACGCACCACCTGTGGCTCTATGAAGTGGCTAATGTGCTGGTCCTGAAGGCCGATCTGAAGGAATCGCTGAGAAATCTCGATTTTCTTCTGGATCAGGATTTCCGTGTAATCGAACCGTTCCGGCGAACCGCTCACCTGACCATCAAAATGGCTCTGGATTTTGGCGTCACGTACTATGATGCGAGCTACCACGCCCTGGCCATGCAGGAAAGAGCAGTGTTCATCACTGCAGATGAACGTTACTACCGCAAGGCAAAGACTCGCGGCTCGATTCTTCTCTTGAAGGACTACGAATCGCCTGTAGATAACGCCTGAAAATGGCCCAACATGAGTCCGGCTTTACGGGAGCGCGCGCCCGCCTAAGCTGTTACTGAAACAGCCTTTCTTGTGAAGCTTCTCCTGGCTCGGCGAACTGTTTAAGATGCGGATATCGTTCTAACAGGCTTTCCGGTGCGGCCACTTTCTTGCCAGTGACGCGGCTCTTCAGTTCCAGAGCGTTGGCCGCGGCCTGGGCATTGCGATGATTGTTTAAGATCGCGTAGGTTTCTCTGGACCTTTCGGCAATTGTTTCAATTAACTCTCCCGCCTGTTGCAGTTCCTCGGAATTGTAAAGATAATCATAACGCTCGTTGACGTCGGATTCGTCGCGGAACCAGTTCTTGTAGTTTCTTCCATGCATCCGGAAATAGGAAACAGGCGACGTCACCACTGCCGTCGGGCGGAGCGACTTTCCAATCACCGGCTGGTCGATATTGCAAAAGCCAACGCCCATCTCTCTCAAAAAATCGAATGTGCCCATCTCATTCCAAGAGCTATGGCGAACCTCGAGCACTAAGGGGTAGTCGCGCAGAGAGCGCACCAGTTTCTCAAGGTAGGCCCGGTTTTCCTCCTGGTTTCTGAAGGACCACGGAAATTGCAGCAGAAGCGCGCCCAGCTTCGATGCCGCCGCGACAGGTTCGATGGACTGGCGAAACAGATCAACATCTTGCTGGCTATAATCTCTCTCGTGTGTGAGCTTCTGCCATGCTTTGGCGGTGAATCTGAATTTGGGATTGGATTGGACACGCTGGGTCCATTTGGCGGCCGACTGGGGCGCTGGAGGGTGATAAAAGGAACTGTTGATCTCTACCGTATCAAAATACTGCGCCGTAAAGGAGAGTGGGTCAAATCCTTTGCCCTTCTTTCGCGGGTAAAAAATTTCCTGCCAATCACGGTAGATCCAGCCGGCCGGCCCGAAATAGATCATCTCTTTTTAAGTCGACTTGTTTACCGCAGCTTGCTGCGGTAAACGTGTGTGATCTCGCGGATTGTTTTTGTGATCGTAGCGATCCCTGGATTCTGATAGTCCTGCACGCTGGCGCGCCCCGGTTCCGTTTTGAAGAAATATTGCTCCAGTTGATCCGCCAGCATGCCAAAACATTGATCCATTCGCACTAAATAGAATTTCCATTGCAGATCGATGTCCGATAACTGAGGAATCTGGACGCTCATCGGTCCTCGATTTAACTCATTGAAATATTCCTGGAACGCCGACTGCACGGTGTGTGCCGAGTGATCGAATCGCTCCATGATTCGGTGCATTTCCTTCCGGCCAGGCGTGCCGCTGTCTCCGCGTAATAGCCGCAATGATTGCCTGCTGGCGTCCACTTCACTGAAAATCTCTTGAATTTGCTTCATCACCCTGCTTGGTGAAGGTTTGAGATAAAAGCCACCTCGCATCTGGTGGAGGTAGACGCGATCGAAACTGCTGCGCACCAAACTCGCAAAGTTCTCCTCTCCGGCAAAAGGAGTATCCCGATGGCGCACAAAAGCGAGATAAGAATTGAGGTCTTCCTGCCGGATTTCAGGGACTTTTACCGGTTGCGGTTGGGCTTCTTGCGCCCTAAACACGCCTGTCGACAAGATCACGATCACAAGCAGCGCTGAAATCTGAGTCGAGCTCATTCGTAGTTACATTGTAACGAAGCGAAAACCGGGCCTGAAAGCGATTTCGGTCCAATGTTCGCTACCAAAAGATTCGGTTTGACAACACTCGCGGGGGGTGCTAATATACCGACCGGTCGGTACAGTACCCTATGTCGGAAAAGAGAGAGCAGATCATCGAGGCGGCATCTCAAATAATTCATCTTAAAGGGTTTAACAATACATCCATCGACGACATTTTGCAACGGACGGGAGTAAAAAAGGGCAACTTTTACTTTTATTTTAAGAGCAAAGAAGAACTTGGTTTTGCTGTTCTCGAGCACCTGATCGGGGAGTTTCATCGCCGCTGCCTGGCTCCCATTCAGGCATCAGCGGACACGCCCTTTAACAAAATGATTCGAGTCATCGATGCTCTCGATAGCGAGCAGGCCAAAGCCCAGTGCTGCGGCGGTTGTCCTTTCGGAAACATGGCTCTGGAGCTGAGCGACCTGCACGAGGGATTTCGCCAGCGGCTGGAGGAGATCTTCCGGGGAATGGCTCAGTTGTTTCAAAGCTTGCTCAAGGACGCTGCCGGCGAACTCGTCGAGGGAGTCGATTTGGAGGAAGTTTCCCAGTTCATTGTCGCCGTCGTGGAGGGCGGCATCATGTTGGCCAAGGTTCACAAGAGCATCACCCCGATGCGGCAGTGTTTTCGGCAGCTCAAACAGTATTTGAGCACGCTCCGACGCGGACCGATTGACGCTTCGGGTTCTGCACAGTGGCTCGGAAAGAGGAACACGCAATGAAAAACCAGATAAGTGAAAACGCCACAGCCAATGCAGCCGAACGAGAGCGAATTCTCGTGCAGGGCATGAAAGCAGGCAATGAAGCCGCATTGGAGCAATTGATTCAAAACTACGGCGGCAAAGTGTATTACCTGGTGCTGCAATACACCCGGAATCCACAGGACGCGGAAGAAGTTTTGCAAGACGTGTTTCTGAAAGTTTTCCGTAAAATTGACTCCTTTCGCGACGCGGAAAGGCTCTCTCCCTGGCTTTATAAGATTGCCGTAAATACCGCTTTGATGAAGTTGCGGGAACAGAAGAAACACCGCCCCGCTGCCGTTTCGCTGGAAGACTGGATGTCGGCTGGAAGCATGGAAAGATCGGAGTCCGTGGAATTTCCAGTGACCGACTGGTCTCGCAACGCAGAGAACATTCTCATCCGCAAGGAAGTCCAGGAGGTGGTGCGGCGGGCCATCGCTAAGCTTCCGGAAATTTACCGGACGGTTGTCCAGTTGCGCGACATGGATGGCTTTACTCTGGAAGAGATCAGTCAGATTCTCAAGATCTCCATTCCTGCGGTAAAATCGCGCTTGCATCGGGGCCGCCTCATTATCCACCGCACCATCAGCAGATTTATGGCGCGCCAGGAACAGAAGCGCCCTTCAGTGCACTAAAAACTTGAATCCATCGCCCTTAGTTGAGCATTATTATTGGTCGCAGGACAGATGCAGTACTCCAGCGGGGCGTCTCTCTGAAGTGCCTGCATTTTGGGAGCGGAGAGACGGCCTGAGGGCCGTCTCAGGAGAGTGATTAAATCGCGTCTGCAAAGTCTGTTGGGCGAAACCGATTCTGTGATTGAATGCAAAGCCGTCGTTAAGCTGCTGATTGATTATCTGGAGCACCACCTTTCTCCGCGCGACCAAACCGAGATGGAGGCTCATTTTAAAGCCTGCACAGAGTGCGAGAGATTCCTGCGCACCTATAATTCCACGGTCAAGCTGATCCAGGATTTGCGGGAACAGAGAGTGCAGATCCCCGCCCCTGTCAAAGAGCGTCTGCAACAATTTCTAAAGCAGCACCGCGAGGTATCCGAGTAACTGGACTGACCACCAACAATTTCTTCGGCAAACCAGGACAAGGCGACTTCGCGCCCTAGAGCGTGCATATCTGCTGTATTGGACACACGTGGCACTTGACTGGATTGTATTTTGCCGGACAGCCCCGCATGATTCCCAGATGACAGAGGGCGAAATCGTAGCGTACCGGGTCCTCCGGGTTGAGGGAACGAAGCGCATCGGTCATTTCCAGAGCCATCCTCCACCCGATGTTAGCTCGCCGCGTCAGTCCGATGTAGCGGCCAATGCGGGCAATGTGCGTGTCCACGGGCAACACCAGTTGGCGCGGCTGGACTCCCTGCCAGATGCGGAAATCTACCGGACCCGGGCGCACCATCCAGCGCAGGAACAGATTCATTCGCTTGCAGGCGCTGCCCGATTCCGGAGAAGGGAGAAGAAAACGGACCCCCGCATCGTGGGGCAAGGACTTCCGGCGATAAACTTCCGAAGGTATGCGGTGCAACAAGTTTGTCACAAAGCGCGACAGCCCCTCTTCGATCGTTTGTGCCTGTGGATCGTGGCTTGAAAGAAACAAGTTTTGCAACGATCCGAACTCCTCCAGTGACCGTTTCAAAGCCAGGCACAAAGCGGCGACGTCCCGGCCGTCGTTAAAGCGATGGTAAAACCTCCGAAGCGGCACAGCCTGCGACGGCGAGAAGCCTGTCACATATAGGAAAGGACTGTTTCCCATCAAGCAGAATAACCGGTCGAGACTCCCGAGGATTTGCGTTACGTTGCCGTATGCGAATACGGCGGAAAGCAGGGCCGCTATCTCGCGGTCCCGATCATCTTTGTATCGGTAGACAAACTGGACCGGATCTCTTGACAGATGATCCTCGTATCGGAAGCTGTCAATGAAGCTGTCAAGTGTGGACTTCAAGCGCGACATGGTTCTCATCTAGCCCGCGGTAAAATTGTGAACAAACCCGCCTAGACTCCCGGAGTTGGAGATAAAATCACGCCGTATTCTTCCAGCAGCTCTTTGAACTCTTTTGTTCTTCGGAGCCTTTCAAATTCCTTGTCTTTCTTGAGCTTCTCAAAATCGGTGAAACCACCGGCAAGGGCCTTCTTCAGGAAATCCAGCGCCATATTGTTCTCTCCCCGTTCCGCATAGACCTTGGCCAGGAAATAGTTGCGCTTGCTGTCGTTAAATTGAACAGATGCCGATTGCACCCCTACTCCCGCCTGGCGGCTCATCACCTCGGGATCCAGCGCCAGCGCCTGGTGGAAAGCTTTCATCGCCTTGTCGCTTTGCCTCTTCTCCAGATATGCGTTTCCTAAATTCAAATAAAAAAATGCCACGCTGGAGTTCAAGCTGATAGCGCGCCGAAAGCTCTTGATG
>DASXTB010000217.1:0-17178 GCA_036505615.1 Acidobacteriota bacterium | reverse complement strand
CCGTCTCCCGCACAATCTTTCATCGTGCAGGAGACGCCCCACGGGGCGTCTCTCCAATGGCGCCGCTTCGCGGCGCCTCGCCCGCCTACGGCGGGCTAGTGCGGCGAAGCCGCAAGCAAAGCGTCATTGGTCATCAGTCATGGGATTCAGCCCACATTTATGCCTCCATCGAACACCCTCGCTCTGGCCCAAAAAGTAATGCAGCGAATTGAACAGCTCGGCCGGATCACGGAACAAACCGGTTGTCTCACTCGCACTTTTTTGTCCTCCGCCATGCGAAAGGCCAACAATCAAGTGGCTGAGTGGATGCGGGGCCTGAACATGACTGTGCGAGAAGACAACATGGGCAATATCATCGGGCGACACGCTTCGGACAATCCAAACGCGCGCGTCCTACTTCTGGGATCTCATCTCGATACGGTCAGAAATGCCGGCAAGTTTGACGGGGCGCTGGGCGTCATCATCGCTCTAGCCTGCTTAGAAAGGCTGGCCCAGTCCGCGAAATGCCTCCCGTTCCATGTTGATGTGGCCGGTTTTTCTGATGAGGAGGGCGTCAGATACGGAGTCCCTTACCTGGGCAGCCGCGTTCTGGCGGGCATATTCCGCAAGGATCAGTTGTCGCTGTTGGACGCAAACAGCGTTTCCCTCGCAGATGCGATCAGAAGTTTCGGAGGAGATCCGGACGCGTTGAACGCCGATCGTTACCCGGGTGATTCGCTTGTCGCCTACTGCGAGATTCACATCGAGCAGGGCCCGGTGCTGGAAGCGCACAATCTTGCAGTGGGCGTGGTGAATGCTATCGCCGGGCAAAGCCGGATCATGGTGGATTTTATTGGGCGCGCGGGCCATGCCGGTACTTCGCCCATGGACTTGCGCCAGGACGCACTTTGTGGCGCTGCTGAATTCATATTGCAGGCGGAAAGCTACGCCCGCCAACAGCAAGGCCTAGTGGCAACGGTGGGGACGGCGAACGTGCTTCCCGGAACAAGCAACGTAATACCGGGTCAGGCGAGCCTCACGCTAGACGTCAGGCACGCCGATGACGGCGCCCGGCAGAAAGCATGCCGATATTTGCAGGAGAAGGCCACCGCGATTTCTCGACAGAGAAGTTTGCAAGTCGTGTGGAGAACGGTAGACGAGAGCTGTTCGGTACGCTGCTCGGAGTCCTTGATTCCTTTGCTGTCACGAGCCTGCGAAAACAACTCCATTCCTTATTTGCTGCTGCCCAGTGGCGCCGGCCACGACGCGGTAGTGATGTCGGCGATCGCGGACATCGCGATGTTGTTTATTCGAAATCGCGACGGGATCAGCCACCATCCGGATGAGTCAGTGGCAGTGGAAGACATCGCGGTCGCCATCTCGGTAATAAACGAATTCATCGGCCTGCTGGCGCAGAAGGAAGCCGCGAATAGACGCGAATAAACGCGAATCTTCTTGGGGTCTCTTGTTTTGAAGAGATGTTTTGCAGGCCCAAGCGCATTCGCGTTTATTCGCGTCTAATCATGGCTATTTATCCATGCCCGACTTCGATCTACTGATTCGCAATGCAACGATTGTGTTGCCCTCCGCAGTGGCCGAAGGCGACCTGGCGATCGCCGATGAGAAGATCGCCGCCCACGGGCCGACCTTGCCCGGAGGCGCTTCAAACACCATCGACGCCACAGGCCTGCACCTGTTCCCTGGTGTGATCGATCCCCACGTGCACTTCAATGAACCGGGAAGAGCTGACTGGGAAGGTTTGTCCAGTGGCAGCCGGTCCCTGGTCGCCGGCGGGGGCACCTTGTTCTTCGACATGCCCCTGAACTCAAGTCCTCCCACAATTGATGCTGCCAGCTTCCGCCAGAAGGCAAATCTGGCACAGGCACTTTCGGTGGCGGATTTCGCGCTGTGGGGAGGTCTGGTTCCCTCCAACCTTGACTGCTTGGAGGAATTGCATGCCTGCGGCGCCGTCGGCTTCAAAGCTTTCATGTCAGAAAGCGGCACCGAGGACTTTCCCTGTGTCGACGACGCGACCTTGTACGACGGAATGAGGCGCGCGGCGGCCCTCCGATCCCTGGTGGCCGTCCACGCCGAGAATAACAGCATCACCAAGACGCGAGCTCTTCGGGCTGTCGCCGAAGGCCGGACTTCTAGCCGGGACTATCTCGATTCCCGGCCTGTAGTGGCAGAGCTGGAGGCGATCAATCGGGCCATTGTTTTTGCGGCCGATACTCGTTGCGCCCTTCACATTGTCCATGTCAGCACGGGCCGGGGCGTTCGATTGGTTGCCGAGGCCCGCGAAAAGGGAGTGGATGTTTCCTGTGAGACTTGCCCGCATTACCTGCTGTTGACGGACGAAGATTTCGAAACCCTGGGGGCGGCCGCCAAGTGCGCGCCTCCGCTCCGCCCGCGCGCAGATCAGAACGAACTCTGGAGTTGCCTTCGAGCAGGGCTGATCGACATGATAGCGTCAGACCATTCCCCCGGCCTGCCTGGCATGAAAACCGGGAATAATTTTTTCTCGATTTGGGGCGGGATTTCAGGGTGTCAGGCCACGCTTCCCGCTCTTATATCGGAGGGTGTGCAAAAGGAAAAGATCACCATGTCGCTCTTGAGCGCTCTTACCTCGCAAAACCCGGCCCGCCGGTTCGGCATATCACCGAACAAAGGCTGTCTGGACCCTGGAGCGGATGCCGATTTGACACTGGTAAACTTGTATTCTTCCAGTATTGTCTCTCCGGAGAAGTTGCTCTACCGTCACCGCCACAGCGCCTATATTGGCCGTAAATTCGACTGCTCCATCGTTCGGACGATAATTAGAGGACATACGGTTTACATGGATGGGGAAATAATTCCGCCGCAGAAAGCGAGAATGATTCGACCGGCAATAAAATGACGAGTGAACTGTTCGGGCATACCCGAGACGTGGTGACCAGTCGCTATGCTTTGCTTACGCCGTCGGGATTTGTCGTGAGCACGCTGCCGGGGTGGCGCAACGCAGAATGCATTGTCATGATATCACCCAGGCTGGGAGCAGAATTCACCCAATTCCTGATTAGCTTAAGCTGCGACGGCGAGGGGAGCGGCAATACCGGAAATGAAGAGTTGTTTGTTTTTGTGCTCGAAGGCGAGCTTTCCGCTGCTCTTAACGCCACGGCGAGCAACACAATGCAGGATTTTCCCTCTCTAGGAGCCGGAGCTTACCTTTATATTCCGGCCGGCAAAGTTTATCGCCTGAGTTCTTGCAGGCAAAAAGTGCGGCTGCTTATTTTTCAAAAGACGTACCGGCCGCTGCCGGGCATGATGACACCGGACCTGCTGGTTGGACACGAGAGAGAGATTGCAGGCCAACCATTCATGGGGAATCCAGATGCGATGCTTCAGGTTCTTTTGCCCGAAAACCTCTCTTTTGACTTGGCAGTGAATATTTTCACTTATCAGCCAGGCGCAACGCTACCGCTTGTGGAAACTCATGTCATGGAGCATGGTCTGCTGATGTTGAAGGGCCAGGGAATCTACCGGCTTGACAGAGACTGGCATCCAGTGCGCGAAGGCGATGTCATCTGGATGGCCTCTTACTGCCCACAGTGGTTTGTCGCCATGGGCCCCACGCCGGCCAGTTACATCTATTATAAGGATGTGAACCGGGAGAGAGTGGGGGAGTTGAAGAGTGGAAGAGTGGGTGAGTGGGGGAGCGGGAGAGTGGGGGAGTAGGAATGAGAGTGGGGGGTGGGCGAGACTACAGAGCCACGACCGTCAGGGAGCGGACAATCCGAGCCCAGCCGGTGCCTCGATCATTTTTACAAATTTGCGTGTCCCGGAGCCGCGACCGTCAGGGAGCTGTGAAAAAATTGATTCAATCTGTACGGGCGACCCTGTGTGGCCGCCCGCTGCGGAATCCAGCGGATTTTTCTCGGCTCCGAAGTCCGTCCGCGGGAACTGTGCGATTTGTTTACCTAATCCGTCAGCTATTGCGGCGGGCGGGCACATAGGGCCGCCCGTACGATCAAATGCATTTTTGCACGGGTTCTTAGGGAGCGGACAAACCGAGTCACCATGCACAATCTTACTTCCCTGCAAATCGACCAACCGACTCTGCAGCATCAAATCGACCAACTGGCGACCTTCTCCGACAGCCGCCCACCCGCGGTGACGCGAATCCTCTTTTCCGAACAGGATCTGATGGCTCGAAAGTTCCTAAAAGACCTCTTTCTGGAGACTCACCTTTCCATTCGAGAAGACGGAGCAGGAAATATTTTTGCCCGATGGGATGGATTGGATGCAACGCTGGCACCGGTGGCCACCGGCTCGCACATCGACGCAATACCCAACGCCGGGCGCTACGACGGCACTGTCGGCGTGCTGGGTGGATTGGAAGCCATTCGCGCCCTGAGTCGCGCTGGCCTTCAGCCGGTCCGGTCCATCGAACTGATCGTGTTCACGTCCGAGGAGCCGACCCGTTTTGGCATCGGCTGTCTGGGCAGCCGGATGATGTCGGGTACAATCTCGCTAGAAGCCGTCGGGAAACTGACTGATCACGAGGGAAAATCCTTTGAGCAATTGCGACATCGTGCCGGTTGTGGCGAGCAGCCTCTGCAAAGCATCAGAGTCTCCCACGGCCGTTATTCGGCTTTCCTTGAACTTCACATCGAACAGGGACCTTTACTGGAAAAAGAGGACATCCCCATTGGGATTGTCACGTCCATTGCCGCTCCCAGCACTCTGCGGATGGAACTGACCGGCGTGGGAGGACACGCCGGCGCGGTGTTGATGCCGGAGCGCCATGACGCTCTTCTGGCAGGCGCCGAAATTGCCTTGCTGGTGGAGCAATCGGCGCTGAACGAGGGTGGGCCGGACACGGTGGCTACCACTGGGATCTTTCGGGTAGAGCCCGGAGCTGTCAACAGCATACCCAGCAAGGCATGGTTGGAAGTGGACCTTCGCGATACGGACGCCGCAGTGCGCGATCGCGTCTTAGCAAAGATTGAAAAAGAGGCTCGCGAAATCTGCCGGCGCAGAGGTATTGAATGCGTGCTTCAGCTTCTCAATGCCGATTCTCCAGCCGTATGCGATTCCAAACTGGTGAGCACCGTAGCTGAAGTGTGCGAGAGCCTGGGAATCTCCCACCGAAAGATGATCAGCCGCGCCTACCACGATTCTCTCTTCATGTCTCGGATTTGTCCTGCCGCCATGATCTTCATCCCCTGCCGCAACGGCGTCAGCCACCGCCCGGATGAATACACGTCGCCGGAGCAAATTGCCAAAGGCGTAGAGGTTTTGGCACACACCCTGGCGCGCCTGAGCTGCTGAACTTTTGGCCGGCATAATTGCCATTTTGATCCCGATGTAATACAATGTATCCCATAGGAGGACGGTATGGGTACCGTTCAGAAGAGTCTCCGCATTCCCCCAGAAACACTTCGTGAAATCGAGCAATTGGCTGCCGAGGCGGGAATTGATTTCTCGACGGCCGCAAATCAGCTTCTGGAAGAAGCCGTGCGCATGCGACGTTGCCCGGGCATAGTTTTCACGTCAGGTCCTAGCGGGCGACGAGCTACATTGTCTGGGACAGGGCTAGACGTCTCGGAGGTCATTGCCGCGTACAAAGGTCTGGGAAAGAATATTAATAGACTGGACAGAGCTTATCACTGGCTCAGTGAAGCCCAATTGCGTAGTGCTCTGACATACTACTCTCTCTATCCGCGTGACATTAATGCTCGGCTGAAGCGGAACGAGGCCTGGACGTCGAGTTCTCTTCGAAAACGGTATCCGGCTTTGACCAGTCCACCGCGTTAATACAGTACCGATTTGTTCTCACGTTCTTACCGGAAAGGCAGGCGGTGAAATTCTACCTCGACGAGGATCTGAGCCCGCGCATAGCCAAAATTCTTCGAAGAAAAGGGATCGATGCAGTAAGCGCTCATGAAAGCAGAGGCAGAGGCCTTCAGGACAGCGAGCAGCTTGAGCGAGCCGCTCTCGAACGTCGGTGCCTCGTCACACGGAACCGCGACGACTATATCCTATTGACGCTAGAACGCTATGCTCATCAACAATCCCATCGCGGCGTTCTCATAGTCTCTTATACGCTGCCGGCCGACGATTTCAGAAGGATTGCAAACGCCTTGACAAAATACGCGGCCAAAAACCCAACTGGTTTGCCTTCGTATACGGTCGGTTTTCTCGCGGGATAAGCATTGGCCTGCTAAATCATGAATACGCAGGCTTGCTCCTGTCGGACTACACACATGCCCTTTGATGCTGAAGTTGATGCCACCACGTCAACGGCTCAACTCCTTTAAAAACTCCTCCAAGAGATTCTCCGCCACTCTTCTCCGATAAGTGACTGTGGAGCGCATATCGTCGATGGGCGCAATTTCTTTGGCCAACTCTTCACGCGCGGCGGCTGTTGCGGCGAGACTAGTTTTTTTATCCTTCAGCAGTGACTCCGTCTGAGGACAGCGAATCACGGTGGGAGCGACACTTCCAAGCGCGATCCGAATATCTGCAATCCTCCCCTCCTCCACTTGAGCCAGGCCGGCGAAGCATACTTTGGAAATGGCCTGCGCTTTTCGTGTCCCTACTTTTCGAAAATAATGCATCCAGCCACCGTTAGTGCGGAAAAATCGAGGTGAATATGCGCCGATTGTCGACCAGGCGGAAGGATTGGGAGAGTGGGAGACGGGGGGAGCGGGAGAGCGGGGGAGCGGGAGAGTGGGGGAGCAGGAGAGGGGGAGTGGCCCGGTTGTCTCCCGCTCCCCCGCTCTCCCGCTCTTGCTTTTCCGGGGCAGCCGAATGCGGACAATAAGCTCGTCCGGTCGCAGAACACTTCTCCTGTAGCCGGTGTGAAACTCATGATAGGGAACCCAGCGGCCGCCGCGAGCCGACAACAATTCCAATTCCGCTTCATATGCAAGCAGAGGCGGACAGGAGTCGGCTGCCGGAGAGGCATTTGCTATATTTCCCCCAAGCGTTCCCCGATTCTGGATCGCAATACCTCCAGTCTCAAACGCAGCCTGGCACAGCATGGGAAATTCTGACTGCAGAACTGGATTTTCTTGCACCCGAGTGTAGGTCGTCAGTGCGCCAAGGGTGATGTGATCGGAGGATTCCTTGATCTCTCTCAGCTCTGCCAGATTCCAGATGTTTAGAAAATTTCCAGGGGCCATCTGCCCGGCAGCAAAGAGCACCATCAAATCGGTGCCACCGGCGAACAGCTTCCATGGTTCGCGCGCAAGCAAATCGAGCGTTTCGGTGAGCGTGCCGGGAGTTTTCAGTTGGTAAGCAGGAAGATAGGCCCTCATGGATTGTGGATTGCGGATTTCGGATTGAGCCCGATTGCGGATTGGCGATTGCGGATTGCGGATTGGCCGTACATGGATTGAATCAGATTTGAGACTTTTGGGGACAATGATCCCATCCGAGATTCTTGCCGAACCTTTGACCGAATTCTATGGCGTTGCCAATCCTGATCAATCCGAAATCCGAAATCCCCAATTGACTCATTCCGCATTCCGCACTCTGCATTCCGCATTTCGATCAATCCGAAATCCGCAATCCGCAATCCGCAATCGACTCATTCCGAATTCCGCATTCCGCATTCGCTACTCGCCCGGCACGCCTCTACTACCGCCTCGAAAATCTTGGTATACCCCGTGCAGCGGCAAAGATTCCCCGCCAGCCCGGACCGGATCTGTTCCTCAGTGGGGTTCGGTATCCGCTCGAGCAAGCTTATCGCTGCCAAGACCATGCCTGGCGTGCAGGCGCCGCACTGTGCGCCGCCGAACTCTATGAACGCTTGCTGAACCTGGTGAAGCTGGTCTTTGATGGCAACTCCTTCGATGGTAGTTATCTCGTTGCCCTCCGCCTGGATAACGGGCACAAGGCAGCTGTTGACCAGTTCTCCGTCGAGCAGCACCGAGCAGGCTCCGCATTCACCCTCGCCGCACCCTTCCTTGGTTCCGGTCAGCCGCAGGTTCTCCCGCAACACGTCCAGCAGGCGCGCCATCGGATAGGCCTGGATCTGCTCAGTCTTGCCGTTGACCTTGCATTTCACCGTCACGGTGTGGACTAGATCGGACATGTCAATTTGCCGTTTCTGAATCAGCAATCCGTTCCGTTGTGTCCGCCGTACCCTTTGTGGTCAAAAAGAGCATCACCACCAAGGGACACGGAGGACACAACGGAACACCAGGAACAAGTCTCCCAGTTAAGCTCGCGATGCCTCTTCCCGTCGCTCTTCCAGTGCTTGCATCAGAGCTTCGGGTGTCAGAGGAACATGATCTACACTGACCCCTGTTGCATTCTCAATGGCATTAAGAATGGCAGGCGCAGGGCCATCAATGGGCAACTCGCCCAATCCCTTGGCGCCGAAGGGACCACGCGGGTACGGCACTTCTTCGAAGTAAACCCGGATAGGTGGAACGTCGGCGGCGGTGGGCATAATGTAATTGGTCATCTGGCTGTTGACCATTCTGCCTTCTTTCCACACCACATTTTCGTAAAGTGCCAAACCGATTCCCTGCGCCACACCCCCCTCAATTTGTCCTGCTGCTAGAGTCGGATGGATCACCTTCCCCGCTTCTTGGACCGCCACAAAGTCATCAACGCGAGTTTCAAAGGTAATCATGTCGACGCTTACCTCGGCGACGTAGACCGCCCATGCATATGTCCCATATGCATCTCCGGTATATTTCTCGTCGTCCCAGTAAACATCCGGCGGCGATTGGTAGCGACTGGTGGATTTGAGCCTGCCAAACTTTTCAATGTAACTTTTGCATGCCCGTTGAAGGTCCTCTGCAGCGTATTCCGGCCGCAGCAGCCCGGAGCCCACCAGTGTTTGCCTCAGTCCCAGCGCGGCAGATTCCACAAGCTTGCCGACGATCATGCAGGTGCGCGAAGCCACAGTTGGGCCGCTGTTCGGGACCGATGCCGTGTCGGCCTGCGCCAGATCGATGCAGTCGAGAGGCAACCCCAGCGTCTGAGCCGCAATTTGAGGAAGCACCGTCTTGGTCCCTTGGCCCATCTCGATGCTGGAGGCGAGAACTCGCACGCGGCCTTCCGCAGTCCCTTCGACGGCGACCTCTGATTTCAGGTAGCGCTCGCCCGATCCGGTGAACCCCGCGCCGTGCATGAAACAGGAAAATCCAATTCCCTTCTTCAGCAGCGCATTTCTGTTTCGCTGCGAGAAGACCTTATTCTTTGCGTGATAATCGGCAAGTTCAAATGCGCGCTTCATCAGGCGACTTAAATCTACTTTCTCGCGGATCACCTGATTTGTAGCGGTCGTCTGTCCCTCGCGAATGAAGTTTCGCCTGCGAAACTCCTCCGGGCTCAGCTTAGCCGCGCGTGCGACCTTGTTCATGTGGCGCTCCAGCGCAAATAAGCTTTGGGGCGCTCCGAAACCGCGGAACGCGCCATGGGGAGGAAAATTGGTGGCCACAGCACAGGCGCGAATGCGCGTGTTGGGACAGTAGTATGGCCCCGGCGCATGAATGGTACCGCGCGACAATACCACGGGGGAAAGCGTCGTGTAGGCGCCACCGTCGATGGTAAATTCGATATCCATCGCCAGAAGTTTTCCCTGCTTGTCGACCGCCGTGCGATGTCGCGTCACAGACGGATGCCGTTTCGTGGTCGCCGCCATGTCCTCGGAACGGTCGTAAATAATCTTCACCGGCTTGCCGGACTTCCAGGCGAGCAACGCCGCATGCCCGGCAATCATCGAAGGATACTCTTCCTTCCCGCCAAAGCCGCCGCCTGTTTCAAGCTGGATCACCCGCACCTTGTCCTCGGCAAGACCAAACAATGTCATCAGCGCCCGGTGAACGTAGTAGGGACATTGCATTGAACCCCACACTGTTATGCCTTCTTTCTCGGTGGCGGCGGCTATCATACCGTTGGGCTCAATATAGAGCTGCTCCTGCGCGCCCGTCCTATACTCTCCTTCTACAACTATGTCGGCTTGCCGCCAGACCGCATCGACATTTCCTTTTTCAACAAGATACGACTTAAAGATGTTGTCCTTGCCCCAGATAATCTCTTTCTTGCTCAGTGACTCATCCAGCGTGAAGACCGGCGGTAACGGTTCGATATCGATCAGTACGTGGCGGCGCGCTTCCTCCAGCAAGTATTTATCGGTGTGCGCGAGCAGCAGAATCGGCTCTTCTGCGTGATTGACAACTTTGTCGGCCAGACAGGGCTGGTCATTGGAAATGAGGGCTACAAAATTTTCGCCCGGAATGTCGGCTGCCCTGACTATAGTGAATTGATCCCAGGGAACGCCGCCGCTGAACGAAATAGCGCGGATCCGTCCGCGCGCCGTCGGGCTGCGAACGGTGGCCCCGTACAGCATGCCGGGCAGTACCATGTCGTCCACGTAGAGCGAGAGGCCGGTTACTTTGTCGCGCCCCTCTTTGCGTGGAACGGAACTGCCTACCACGGTTTGTTGCATACTGTTACTCTACGAGGGGCCAGCGGATCTTTCAATTGTGGATTGAGGATTTCGGATTGCGGATTTTTCAAGTTGGTGACGTCTTGCCTTCGGCAACGTTTTTAAGGCAGCCACAAAGGCACGATGGCACGAGGTTAATTAAAGAATGAACTTAAACCGTTTTCTGGTGTTTGCGGGCAAGGTCACTCTGGCACATGTGGTCACCTACCTGGCGTCAGGGACCATCGCCTATCCCCTACTCACTAGAGAGTTCTACATGGGACCAAATCCGATTTTCGCCACCTTCATGCGTACGGAAGCCGAACCCGCATTGTGGAGCCATGTGATGACGTGGTTCATTCCTGCTCAACTGCTGCGTGGTCTCCTCATCTCGGCTGCGCTTTACCCGTTCTGTGATATTTTGGCGACCTGGAGCTTTGTGAAACGTTGCCTGTCGATTGCGGGTCTATACATCGTTCTAGGATTCTGGGCGGCCGCAGTGGCTGCTCCCGGTACGATTGAAGGCTGGGTCTATCTGCGCCCGGAAATTACCGGTTATGCGCATTTCAAAGTACAGCCCGAGATTATCCTGCAAGGATTCGCATTGGCTGCATGGGTTGCAGGATGGATGGTTCAAGAGCCTGGGAAACCTGCCTGAGGAAAACGGGAATATGTACCGGGCCTGGGAAAGGAAAAATAAGAGACGCTGGAGGGCTTCACGGTGACGAAAGCCGAGGTTTGGAAAAGTCGAGAGGTCGCCAAAGCATTCCTGGATGAACGATCCGTTCTCATTCCCGATCGGTCCAGACAGTTTGAAGTAATGGCGCGCGTGCTGCGGTTTGCACGCACACCATTGCGGCGCATTCTGGATCTTGGAACGGGCGACGGTATTATTCTGGCGACCGTATTGGATCTGTTCCCTGAAGCTTCCGGCGTGGCGCTCGATTTTTCATCCGCCATGCTGGAGAAAGCGCGCGAGCGACTGGCAAGACTTGGCGGGCGCGCGTTGACTGTAGAAGCAGATCTGGAATCTCCCGCTTGGCTTGACAAGTCGCCAGGAAAATTCGATGCCGTGCTTTCGGGCTTTGCGATCCATCATCTGAGCCATGACCGCAAGCGCGCCCTCTACCGCCAAATCTACCAACTGCTGTCCGACGGTGGAGTATTTATTAACCTGGAACATGTCTCTAGCCCGACACTGCGGGTAGAGGAGATGTTCAACCAGGCCATGATCGATCACTTATTCATGAGTCGTCGCGAGCGTGGCGAGGACGTGACTCGGGAAAAAGTTCGCAGCGACTTCATGGAGCGCCCCGATCGCGCGGCCAATATCCTCGCTCCGGTCGAAGAGCAGTGTCGGTGGCTCCGGGAGATTGGCTTTGTAGACGTCGACTGTTTCTGGAAGTACTTCGAGCTGGCAGTCTTTGGCGGCTTTCGTTGATTATTAGCCTTATCGCAAATCATTCCACAGTATATTGAAAACATGAATTCTCAGAACAGCCTGCAGTCCATGTTGCGGCAGATTGGGCAGGAGGCCGAAATTGAAAAGCTTGCAGCAGCCTTCTTCGATTACGAAATGGGAGAACAGTGGGGCTATCAGGCCGAGGAGTGGTTCCATGCTGCAAGCACAATCAAGGTGGCGGTGCTGCTGGCTGTCTTCGGGGCTATTGAAGAGCGGCGATTTGCACTGCATTCGCGACTCCACGTACGCAATCGTTTTCTGAGCGCAGCAGATGGTCGACCTTATCGCGTGGAATCGGCGCGCGACTCTAATTCTACTGTTCAAGCCGCAATTGGCAAGACCATGACCGTAGGCGAGCTGGCCCATCATATGATCGCTACCAGCAGTAACCTGGCAACCAACCTTTTACTGAATCTAGTAGGCGTCGAATACGGGCGATGCCTGCTCGAGCGTCTTCATGTTGAAGGGATCGAATTGTGGAGGGGAGTCGAAGATGAAAGAGCCTTCGACGCAAACATCAATAATCGGGTCAACGCCAATGGATTGATCCGGCTGTTTCGTCTCATCCAGGAAGGCCATGCCATTTCTCCAGAGGCGTCCGAAAAAATGCTCGAAATCTTGCACCGGCAGGAATTCAAAAGCGGAATCCCCTCGGGGCTGCCCTATCCGGTACGCGCTGATGCCCGGGTCGCGCATAAAACTGGAGAGATCTCGACCGTGGCTCATGACGCCGGACTGGTATTCCTGCCCGGGCGCAAGCCGTACGCACTCGCGATACTTACTCAGTCAAGTCCGGAGAATAACCGAGCCAGGGACGCTGTACCTAAAATTTCGAATGTCATCTATGAGCACCTGACCGGCTCGATGTGTGGGTCGCAGGCCTCTGGCTCGAGTAACGGTGAGCGAGGGAACCGGAATGAATGACACGCCGGCGCTGCCTCTAAAGCTCGTCGATGGGCTCGAGTTGCCCGGCCCATACCGGAAGGCTTTAAAACCGGGAGAGCTGTTGTCGGACGCTCAGGGACGCGGTCGGCGTCTTCCTCGATTTTTTTACCAAATTGAGTCCTGGGATGCGGCCTTGAAAACCGCGCTCACTTCTCACTTTGCGCTTTGGGAATTCATCAATGTCGATCTCCGTGAAACGGAAGCGATGCGCTCATTCCCAAAATACGTCCCCTGCGCCGTAACGCTTCTTGCCGTTCACCTGGAAGTCTTTCGCGAACACATCGGCACGGTCGTTCATGTCGCGGCAAATGGCGGCTACCGTTCTCCCGCGCATGAGCTTTCCAAGAATGCGTCTACCCACTGCTGGGGCACAGCGGTCAACATTTACCGAATCGGGAATGATTACCTGGATGATCAGGAAAAGATCGAACGCTATGGCGGCATCGCAGCCAAGAAGCTGCCGTCGTTGTGGCCGCGGCCTTACGGCCATGATGCTGGATGCGCCGATGATCATCTCCATTTAGACTTGGGGTATGTTTTGCTGATGCCTCGCGATGCAGGAAGTGAAGGGTAGGCAGGAGGCAGGAAGCAGGAGGCAGGAAGCAGGAGGCAGGAAGCAGGAGGCAGGAAGCAGGAGGCAGGAAGCAGGAGGCAGGAGGCAGGAAGCAGGAGGCAGGAGGCAGGGTGACAGACAAGGTCCTCAGTCATCCCTAATGTCTGTCATTTGTCATTCATCATTTTGGTTTACGTCTTCCTGATTGGAGTCGAGATCATTTCGAATTGCATATGACACATTACTGAGCCGCTGCCTGCCGTCTGCTTCCTGCCTTCTGCCTTCTGCCGTGTGCCTCCCGCTTCCTGCCTCCTGCTTCCTGCCGTCTGCTTCCTGCTTCCTGCCTCCTGCTTCCTGCCTCCTGCTTCCCGACTCCTCCGTCTGCCTTGAGCTTTCCCGCTTGAAAGGTTTACCGTTCGCGCTTAAAGTAATTAGTTCCGCATGGTGAGCGTAGCTCAGTTGGTAGAGCACCAGGTTGTGGCCCTGGGGGTCGCGGGTTCGAGCCCCGTCGCTCACCCATTCAAGTGACAAGTCAGCAGGGGCAAGAATTACCAGTTGTGAAGCGTACAGGTCGGCAAGTTGGCAGGTTCCGAGTGGAGGGGACAAACTTTCCTCTGGAACTGAAACCTCCTTACTTGCTAACCTGCAACTTTAGTTTTACCAGATGCGCCCGTAGCTCAGCTGGATAGAGCGCCGGCCTTCGAAGCCGTAGGTCGCAGGTTCGACTCCTGCCGGGCGTACCATATCGTGCGCCTGTAGCTCAGATGGATAGAGCGTTCGCCTCCGGAGCGAAAGGTCGCAGGTTCGACTCCTGCCAGGCGTACCATTCAAGTTGCAAGTTCACAGGGGCAGGAGGACAGGTTCCAGCCTTCGCGGCGCCGTTTTTCGAAGCTTGTTTCTTCATTCGCCCCGGCGCCGGGCTTTACGCTTTTGCGACTCGCGCTCCTGCTGCCTGCCTTCTGCAGTCTGTCTCCTGCGTTCTTGCCCGGGCTTTTGCCGGTCAACCTGAGTCAGAACATTCCCCGGAGGTTTCCTCAAGTGCTCCACCTTCCAGGGTCTGATGACTACCGGGTGTCGTGGTTTATCCATTGGGCAATCCTTCCCAGTTTAAGCCAGAAGGGGTCTCCCCGCGCCTTCAGGTTTTTAATTGCAGGCGAAAGCGGTACGTCTGTGCCCCGACTGAATCAACTGCTGCAAACCTGCTGCCTGCTGTCTGCCTCCTGCTTCCTGCTTCCTGCCGCCTGCCGTCTGCCGACTGCTGTCTGGTCTAAGGCCGGCGCCGTGGGCGGGGCAGGTCAGTGCCCGTGACGCTGACAGTGATGATGCAAGTCGAGGTGTTGCCCGAATCATCGGTCACTGTCAGGTGCACATTGTAATTACCCGGCACCGGAAACACTTTGGTGGGGTTCTGCGAAAGGGAAAAGTCGCCGTCGTCGAAAGTCCACGCATACTCAACAATCCTTCCAACGCTTGAGGCGCTTGCTGTGAAGTTAACGGTGAAAGGCGCCTTTCCTATAATTGAGGTAAAGGGAACCGAGCAGGCTGGAGCCGACCCAGCGGCGGCTTTCTTCAAAAACCACGGTGTCGCCGTTGGATCCGTCTTCAAGAATGCCACCAGCTGATCGGCCACCTTACCGACACCGACGGGCGAAGGATGGATGCCATCACTCTCCGTGTCGTCACAGAGCCATACCCATCCGTCCGAACGCGAGCTGGTTCCGTCGGTCCAGATGTAGGGGCCCCAGGACAGATAGGGCGCAACAACGGGTCCCTTGGCAGGATCGTAATTGAGATTTCCCTTCCCGCTGATCTGGTCTTCGATAACCCATTTGACACCAAAGCCCGACTCGTAGGCGATCGGCTCCGGGTTCAAGTCGGAAGGAGTATTTGTGTAGGCTCTGGTGCGGCTGGAGAGGTAGGCAATCCTGACATTGGGATAGTTGGTCTTGAGAATTCGCAGTACGTTCTCAATATGCCCCTGCAGGAATTGAGCGCTCGCGGGAAAGCTCTTGTCGGGAAAATCAGAACTGCGCTCGGCAAGCTTGACCCAGGCAATTTGAACCTGCGCCGCCGTTACTCCGGCAGAAACTATACGCGTTGCCGCCACGCGCCATGTGTCCGAGTTCGGATCGTTCCAGTCGCTTGCCGATCTGCCTCCTTGCGCGCAGTCGACAATAACAAGCCGCGGATTCTTAGCCGGGTCGGCGTCGGCGCGCGGCTTGAACGCGCCGCTTCCTTTGCTGGCAAACTCCTGGGTGGTATTCGACATGCCGATGGAAATCAGAACAATCCTGCCATTGAGCGGGTCCGCTCTTCCGCCGGCGTCCAGCGGTTGAATCTGATTATTTGCCAGGTCGATTCCCGCAGCCAGATGAGCGACAGGCCTGATGCTGCTGCCATCGGGATAAAGACCTCCCTTGAACCCTTTGTAGGTTGCCGGCCCAAGATCATTGAGCGGCGCCAGCCCGATACTGGTCAGGCCGCAGTTTTTGGCGCCAAAGCTTGCCGAAACCGCAGCCCCCAGAATTGCCAGGATAGCGACTGCCAATTTGCGCCATGACATCTCCAAATTCCCTCCGATTTTATTAAACATTGCGGCCCCAAGAGGCCAAGGAATACCACAATATTAGATGATGGAGCGGTACTGAGGATTACATTGGGAGCATCCGTCCCGCAACCTGGATTCACAAACGTGAAAGGCTAGCCGCGAATTACACGAATTAAAGCGAATAATTTCGGGAGCGCGAGGGGGGCCTGGTGCAAAGTGTACCTCCTTCGCCAAATTCTCAGCGCCCCACTCGCGCTCTCGAAGTTCGTGTCAATTCGTGTAATTCGTGGCCAGCCTTTTCAGATTTGTGAATCGTCCAGGCGAGATTACAGTTTAACCGGGGTCACTGGCTGAGGCGGCGCGGTCCTTGATTGAAACAACTGCTCGGTCCCGCCTGATAACAAGACCCATAATCCGTAAATTCCCACGGCCGTTCCAAACGGGATGTGTATTAGATGCAAAACGGAGAGGATGATGCCGAGAATGCGGGCCCAAGGCTTGAATTGAAGCAGCCCGATCCCGGCGATGATGTCTGGAATCGAAAGGAGCAGTATCAGGAAGAAGAGACCAACACCGACGATGCTGATGATCGGAATGGCGATGCGCGCGTCGGGATCGCCGTGCGAGGCTGCTCCCAGGATGCCGGCGGCTCCGCCAAAAACCACAAGAATGACAAGTGCGCCCAGCAATCCGAATGCGCCAAGAATAATGTTCAGTATGCCAAGAACTTTCACATGCGTATCCATCATTCCTCCATTCGAAGCCGCACTCCAGCAACCAGATAGTTCCAGTGTCTGACATAAGTGCCACCAATGCCAGATTATTCACAAATTTTTGCGGATCTCCGCGTCCTCTTTGCCCGGACCGCGCAAGCGGTCCCATCAGGTTGGGCAGTCATGGATGCCTCAGTCCCAAAGATAACGCTCGTCATACTGCACACGGTGTTTATTGAGAAGTAAAAAATGGGACCGCTTACGCGGTCCCATTCCGTGTGGGGAATCGCTGACCGGGGGTGCCTGGCGCTCCGCGCCTGGGCACCCCCGGCTACTGTTATTGGTCCACTTCGCGGACACTGCGCTTTGGATACTTTGGAACGGCCTGAGGGCCGTCTCCCGCACAATCTTTCATCGTGCAGGAGACGCCCCACGGGGCGTCTCTCCAATAGCGCCGAAGGCGCGACTGAGCAAAGCTATTTTATGTGGCACTGGGCCAAACCGCGTTTCTCCAGATACTGTTGGTGGTATTCTTCGGCCCGGTAGAAC
>DASXTB010000216.1:0-5029 GCA_036505615.1 Acidobacteriota bacterium | reverse complement strand
GGTTTAGGAAGCTTCACAGCAAGAAGTCCCGTAGGGACGGCTGATTTGGATTGCCAGCTAGGGATTCAGTCGTCCCCACGGGACTCCTATTCTTTGGCTCACCCCATTCCCAGCGATAAATCGCTGGGCTATTATCGAATCGTCCCTCCGGGACGAAGTCCGCCCACTAGGCAGCGACCCTTCATTTTTCAGCAAAAATGTCCAAACTCTGACGCCCCTTCCGCGCAAGCTCTATCGCTGCCTGAGCCGGAACACTCCCCTGTAGGTCTTCACATAAAGTAAAGGACCGCCACCGTTTACAGAACCGCGGTATTTTTGCCCTCTGTCCCGCAAGCCTCCGGCTCTCACATTGAAGCTGAAGTCTGAATCCAAATTTCCACGCCGGCCCAGATCCGTTTCCAGGTCGAACCGGCTGTCGCGCGGCATCGTGACTTCGATGTTGCCTTTGTAGGTCTCCAGGCGACTCTTTCCCCCCAAGTTCACAAACTCAACGCGAGCTTCACCTTTGTAGGTCTCCAGGTCCAAAGAACCATTAAGATCCGTCAGGGTCATAGTTCCTTTGTACGAATTAACCCGAAGATCAGATCTCAGACCGGCGACTCTTATCTCGGACTTGTAGTCTTTGATATTGAGCTGAGCAGTGCGCGGAATTTTCAGCCTGTAGTGGACAGAGGGGAAATTACCGCAGTTCCAGTGGAAAACGTCCATCAAGCCGAAGCCCTTTCGCAGCCGATCGTAGTCAGACTTGATACGGAGTGAATCGGGTGAGGAATCTATCCGTACTTCAGTATCGCGAACCCTTTCCTCGTCATCAGTGCAGCTTCCATCCGCCTCTATCTTAGCTTTAATTTCCACCTGCGGGCTGTCCCAGACAGTCACGTCGACGCTGCCTTTGTACGTGTCAATCGAAATTCGGCCGGCGGCGTTCAGGTTCACGGTCCTGTTAACTTCCCTGGTGGAGGCGGCGCTGGCAGCCGGCGCCAATACGCCCAGTAGAGACAGACCAAGAAGGAGCTTCCAAACCTTTCCCACCATAGATCCCTCCTCACTATTAGTGTGGGACAGACACTGATCTCATCTCAATTGGGGGGGTCTGTCCCTACAGTTCCGACTACGGAATTAAGACCCGGAAAGTTCGCAGAAAAAACTTCACCAAAGACCTAGCGCGGCAGAGCCGCAACTAAAAAAGGACCGATCACGATCACGTTCACGTCCACGCAAACGACTACGGCCACGTCTGCCGTGTTGAAAAAAAAATCGCAAATATCTCTCCTGGCCTGTTGAGTATGCCAGGAAGTTACCAAAAATCGACTCTGACCAAGATGATCAAATTCTAACTGACGATCCAGCGAGTCGTTCGGCGTGGACCTGGACGCGGACGTGGCCGTGGTCGTCGACGTGGACGTGATCGTGAACGGCGTTAATCCCATTTAGCGTAGGGGACACAAAGAGCTGGAGTCCTAGCGGACCGGTGCCGCGTTCACAGCGTTACCTGTACCGGCGCGCTTACCTGAAGTTTTCCCCAAAGAATCCTCAGCGTCACGTCCTTTATATTTTCCTTCTTGTAACTGAGGGTGATGGTCAACTTTTCGATTGTTGTTTCGGCTTCAGCCGCGTTCAATGGGATTTTGAACTCTATAGGAGCTTTGTTTATCTCGAATGCGTCCAGACGCGCCTTCCGGACCTTGGCTGGATCAATAAATGCCAGACTCCAGTTCTTGCCGTCGCTGGAACGGTGCAAGCCGAGATACCAAGAGCCTGCGGGCACATTGGTGCCGGCAATTTTTAGAGGTACGCTGGAATCCAGCACCGTCCAAAAGTCCTTGCCCAGACGCCATACCTTCCCGTTAGTCATATTGTCAAACTTGGCGGTATCTTCGTATTCTTTTCTCCAGCCGGGACGCCCGTAATCGATCGCAAGCTGGCCGGCAGCGCCGTCTTTTGCCTGATCCCAGTATAGGACCCGGGCAGACCCGCGCTCTTCCAGGCTGCCACCTTCAGCGATTATGGCTGGTTTTTTCTGTTGAGCCTGGATGACGAGCGAACCGATCACGACCAAACCAAGCACTAGACATCTGTATTTCATTTGACCCCTTTTCCCGGTAATAAGTTATCAAGTCGGTGCCAATCGGTTTCATGCCCAGCTGCCGCAACAGGGTCGCAATCTGACCCCGGTGGTACGTTGAGTGGTTAACACGATGCTGCATCTGGCAATACAGCGGTTGCGTATGTAGGTTTCCTTCCGTGTCATTGTAGCTGTGCGGCGCCTGTATCTTCTGGTCTGTGAGGGCGCTTAGGAAAGAATCCAGTTCTCTTCGAAGAGCCTCCCAGCGCTCGCGGAGCAAGCCAAAGGTGGGAATGTCTTCAACTCTTATCAAGCTTTTTGGGCTCTGGCCTTTCCAGCGCTCCAGCCAGAGGCGGTCGACCCCATAGATATGAATCAGCGTTCCGCGGACTCCACCAAAGCTGGAACCAAGATCCTTAGTGTACTGATCTTCTTTGAGGGTGGCCACGACTCCAAGAATTCGGATAGTGGCCCATTTGTCATAGTCGAACAAGGTTTTCAGTTCTGCAAAGGTCATTGCTATAACTCCTTGGATGGCCCCGAAGCCCCGTCTTTAAGCTCTCGAGGTGTCTGCAGGAACTGTTGAACAAATTGTTTGGCGGCGTCACCTCCTCGGAGCCTCAACCGAATCGGTCCTTTATTGTCCTCAAACAGAAGCTCAAAAGAAAGAAATGGACAGCATTTCCGCTCAAACGCGACGAATTCGGCGAGCCTGGTAATACAATCCTGCTCTCCGGGAAAAGAAAAAGCATATCCATCCGATAGTTCCTCGATCGTCTGCACGCCGTCCAGAAGCTGTCGAGACAGGAGGGTTCTTCGTTCCGTTTGCTCACGGTCAGAAAGATTACAGGCAATCGGCAGTCTTAAATTCTCTTCCATGGTTCGAAGTTACAATCTGCGAAACTTTTTTTCGCGAACCCCTGGGCAGAGGATCCAAAAATATCTTGCCGCCCCGACGGGCCGGGAGGAATCACCAGAGATGGCGGACTTACAAAAAAATTTCCAGATCCCTCGGCCCCTCAAGGGGCGGACCCGACATTGCGCCTCAAGACCAGGGGCTCGCAAAAAACGCTCACCCCTGGCTATGCTACAGCCGATCCTTCAGAGCGACTTGGCCCCCTTCAAATCGATTCTTGAATTCCGAGAGCACAGTTTTTTTACTACTCACCATGCTCGTGATGTTGATGAGAACTCCCGGACTGATAGCCCCGCAACTGATCATATCTTGCAATTTGATCTTTAGACAGTTCTCGCTTCATCTCCAGATGCGCGCGCAGATGCACCGCTCGGAGCTCTCCCTGAAGACGCGCTATCTCGCGGATTTCCAGCTCCATTTGATCCACATTTACCCGGCCGCTTGCAAACAAAGTGTCCAGGCGCCCTTCCCGCCTAATAATCAACGCTCCCAGCCGGACGGCATCGACGTGCATCTTGTCGTAAGTCCTCTGCGCATGGGCAATCTGCTGCTGAGAAAGATTAAGTTTAGCAGCAAGCTCCAGAACATGTTTGGGACCGGGGTAATGGTTCAATTCTCCGGCCTTTGCCAGTCCCATCCCCTGCCCTTCGCGGTATGCGCGAATATCTTCGGGAGAGAGAGCCTTGAGCTGTCTCATTTGCTGCCCTGCATAGGGAGCACTCGCCTGAGCTTGTAAAGGCAGGGGAACGCCGATGAATATCAGTAGTGTCAAAACCGCCTTGGACATTGGAATCACCCTCCACTGGGCACCGCTTCAGATTGGATTTTGGCTATTGCCGATCGCAATTGTGCTTGTATCTCCGCCATCGCGGCTTGATCCTTGTAAGGATTTCTGGGCCAGAAAAAACCTTTCAGGCCGTCCTTCTTCCTGCGCGGCACGACGTGAACGTGCATGTGTGGTACGCTCTGACTCACTCGATTGTTGACCGCAACAAAAGACCCATCGGCCTGCAATCCTAGCTCCACTGCGCGCGCCAGCAGCTGGACATTGCGGAAAAGATCTGAAATTAGCGTATCCGGGAGATCAGCCAGCGTTTCATAATGATCCTTGGGAAGCAAAAGGCAGTGTCCGGGGAACACCGGCCGATGGTCGAGAAAACCGAATGACGTGGCGTCTTCGAATACCACACAGCTTCCTTTTTCGCCCGAGACAATTTGGCAGAAGCTGCAACTTGTGCTTGTAAATTTGAGACTGTCTTGTTTGCTCATATGATCCACGGGAAAGAGAGTTTTATTGTGACCCGCAAAATACGGAGCTTTTTGATTGTCACCCTTGTGTGTGTGGCTCAGTTGAGAATGCCTGCCCTCGCTGAATGGTATACCGGAGCTTATCTTGGCGGCGCCCATACCTTGAGCAGCTCCCTGCTCCTCAGCTAGCCCTCCAGCGGCACGCAGCTTCTTTTCTCTCCCGTGCACTATCGTTCCGACTCCTTTAGGCTCCCTCTTTATTACGGCTATCGCGTCGGTTATTTCCTTCCCTTTGCTCCTTATCTCGGGGCGGAAGCGGAGTTCATCCACCTGAAAGTATTCGCCGAAACCGACCGATTGGTCATGGTCGAGGGGCAGCACAATGGGCGGCCCGCCAACGAACGATCCAGGATGGACGAGATTGTACAGAATTTCTCCATCTCGCATGGAATGAATCTGCTCCTGCTAAATGCCGCAATTCGCTATCCGCTGAGTAAGGTAGGTCGAAATCCTCCGCGCGCTTTTCTTACGGCACGGGTGGGCGCGGGGCCTACCATATCTCATCCGGAAAGCAGTATTGAAGGTGCGACCCTGCAGCGATACGAAATCGGCCCGCTGGGGGTGCAGGGCGCGGCGGGCGCTCAGCTTCGCCTGAGAAGGGGAATTTATGCGCTGGCGGAGTACAAATTCACCCGCACTCGCCAGTCTGTAAACGTGTCTGGAGGAAAGGCCGGCACGCTTCTGAAAACCCATCACGGCGTTCTAGGATTGGCTTACCATTTTTGAATTTAAGAGAGTGT
>DASXTB010000215.1:0-4055 GCA_036505615.1 Acidobacteriota bacterium | reverse complement strand
GCCAATGTCGCTGGCACCTCCAATCAACTCGCTGTGGGAAAAAAGGGACCGCCGATAATGGCGTCTGGAAGCACCACCGCAAATTCCTGACCGCACTTCAAACATTTCACCGATTGACATTCCCCCAACCAAAATCCGGTGCGGGCCAGAATCTGGACGACCTGCTTCTGTTTGCAGTGACCGCAGGAAACAGTCGCAACGGTATAAGGCTGGTGAGGTTGTGGTGAGGGCATAAGCCACCTCCTGCTGGCAAGATGAGGATGACTAAGGGCTTGTCCGAAAATCGGATCGTTGTGAATCCAGCTTGGGAAAACCAAGTAACCGAAGACTGCGACAATTAGGGCGATATTCTGAATCCCAACACGACTCCCGCGAAGACTGTCCCTCTTCGTGTCCTCGCGGCAATAAGCAGCTGGCTGTGTTACGAGAGGACTTTGAGAATTCTTGGCGCTGTCTCGAAATCTGACCGACTCTGATCGAAATGGCCTTCCACGCAATGGCCAGAATCCTCCGGCAGGTCGCCGTTATCGGCCCGGAGGTGCTTCAGATGATTCGGCCGAAGGGATGCAATCAGTTCCCGGCGGCTTTTGGACAGGAGTGACTTACCGACATGAATCTTGCCAACACTCTGGAGAATTCTTTCCGGTGCCACACCTGCGAACATCATCAGCGGCCAAGTGAAATTGGGGCCATTCAATTTGCGGAGGCGGTAGAGCCACATGAACAAAGAGCCTACTCGCCAAGCCAATGGACCCCACCAGCTGTATTGGCCGGGGCGCAAGTTGTGCTTCCAACATTTCATTAAAAGCTGCCATTGCAAGGGACTTAGCTGCCGAGTATGCGTCACGCCTGTTTGATGCTCCATGCGCGTATCGTGAAGCGGAGTGAATATCGAAGGGACCAGAAATGCAAATAGGCCACGGCGCTCAATCTCGTAGACGAGATCGAGCGTTTCCCGAACGTCCTGATCGGTTTCGCCCGGATTGCCGACCATAAGAGTCATCATCGGGAACCAGTTGTTTTGGTTGGCCACGCGCAAACCCTCGAGAACGATGCTGGGCCAGTCGTCAATAGAAAATGGAACTCCCTTACTGGGCATGATCTGCCTCGCCATCCGCACGGAGCCAGTCTCAAGCCCGATCAAAGGGACCAAGGCCTTCTTCTGCGGATGGGTGCTGAGAAGCGGCAGATGAATAGGACTTTTTGGAAGGAGGACTTCCGAGAGCTGCCGAATCAGTTCGGGATCGACGACAAAAGGCGCCATCGTGCAGTGGCTGAGCAGATGATGCTTTACACCCGGTGTATTGACGATTTCGGTGTATAGATCCACCAGCGCTTCTCGGTTGGGAAAGAAGAACGGAGTATCCGTATGGACCTGGCCCCAGATAAACATGTCCTCGGTGGCCAGGGAGATTACTTCGTTGCCTTGTCGCACGTTGGCACGCACGGCGTCCATGATGCGCGCCTTGCGCATATCAATCTGCGGATTCAAGTCCGGCACGCAGAACTGACACCTGCGGCCGCACCCAGTAGTCATCTCCACCACGCCGAAGGTAGTACGCTTGTCCGGGAAGAGGATAGCGTCGCGCGAGGTGGGGTGCTTTAAATTGATTTTTCGTGGCAGTGTTTCTCCCGCAATCGCCTTCTTGAACAATGCAAGAGTGTCCGCAGATTCGCTGCGGCCTTCGGCAACGCAGTCAACGCCCAGTTCCTCGAACTTGTTGGTTTGCGCGATCTGCCAGCCACCTGACCCACCCACTAACACCTGAAAATTCTTGCGGTACACGCTGGACCGAATCTTGTCGAACATTGTCCGGGAGTAAATCGAATTGAGCGGCTCCTTCGAGGAGCCGAAGATCGAAGTGTATACGCCTGCAGCAAACGTGACGCCCAGCGGGTTGTGTGTGGAAACGGCTACAACGCGAGTCTTGGGCCCGATGAATTTATCGAGATCGTCGGGGAAGCAGGCCACCACATCGTCCGCAGCGTATTCGCGCAGCAGAGACTTTTCCAGCACGCGCACTCCGGCTGGCATGTATCGTGCAGTGCCGTCATCGTTTCGCTCAACCTCGCGCCACTTTGGATACTTCTTATCCAGAACAAACTCGAGCCATTCGGGCAGGGAGGCCAAAGCCATCTGGATGAAGTAACCGGCGTGGTCAATCGTCTCCGTCAAAGGTGCAGTTAGAACGATTAACTTGCCGCCGCCGGGGGGAGCGTAATTTGTTGAACCGCTTGTGTATTCTGAGGGTTGATTTCGATGGCGCCGTTCCCTCTCGGTAGCCGGTAGCATGAAATTAGTCCTCCCGGTTTCCAGGGCAGCGGTGCATACCAAATGCGCTCCGATGGGCGGGATTATACACTAGATGGTGATTGCCAAGGGATGCTTCGAATCAGGGGAGAAATTGGGCTGGTCATTGCAATTCCGCTTTAATCGCCTACCAAAAATCATTCATCCAAAGCAGGGAGAGGCTAAACAACAGGACATCAGCCGCCGACATGGCGCGCAACCGCCACTTCGTGGTAAAGCAGAACGCGCCCGCGAGCAGTAGAGTTTAGGCTCCCTGTATTAAGGTCGCCGCTCCCCCTCGTGGTGCGAATGCGCGTCCGCACCCAGCGCAGGGCTTCGGCGGGAGGGGACTGGCCGTTGAAGATTCGGTCGGCCGGAATCGTCTAGGGCGATTATTTCACTGTCAACAACCGTATCGTTTGGCGATT
This sequence comes from Acidobacteriota bacterium, assembly GCA_036505615.1. Lineage (GTDB taxonomy): Bacteria > Acidobacteriota > UBA6911 > JACQSX01 > JACQSX01 > DASXTB01. The sequence goes on along the minus strand of DASXTB010000215.1, from coordinate 1,337 downwards.
CGCTGAATGTTCAGCGATGTAGGAAAACTTCTTGTCGAACGATTTTCCGTTGCCTGGATGTAGCAGGGTGTTTTCTTGTCAGACGTCAGGCCAATTGCTCGACCGCCGTCGAGCTTTACCTCCCAGATCCATTGCGAGATCTCGGGCTTTGGGATAGGCAGAAGCGCTGATCTGGTGCACTCTAGTTTGCGGAAAACTCCCGCTCCGGTAAATTATTAGAAAATACCTCCAGTGGTTGCTAGTTCGAATCTTGCTGGACCAGCTTCCTCTTTGCGCTTCAAGCGAAACCGGCACGAAGTGAGGCGGCCCGGATTCCCTTTCGAGCGCCCGGGCCGCCTGTGTTCTCAGTTGAATTACACTAGGACACGCTTCACTTGTTTGCTTCCGTTAGTATTTGCTCTAATCGCGTCCGTGGAAGATCCAGCGCCGCACACTGCGGGCTACCGTTGGTGCTACGATGGCGAGAATCTGGCGAGCGATCATTTGCATTCGAAGACAGCATCCATTCTCGCACGCAGAACACTTAGGATCCCGGCCACGTCGGGCGTTGGCCAGGACACTCTCCCGCGCTGGAGCGACGGGTACATCGTCTACTACATTATTCGGCCGTTGATAGAACCTGAGGAGGTGGCAGGAGGCGTGAAATAAGAAGATCCTTCGCGTCGGACAGGCTGAGATCGCTGGACACCGTGCGGAAATCAGAGCGACGCTCATACTGGTCTTTGTTGATTGTCTTGAATATTGCTACTCGCCCGGAAAAATGGATGTTGATGAGCGCTGTCTTCCACAGCTGAGGGCCGACCTCCACTCGTTCAAGCTCCAGTGTGCCGCTGTCAATTCGTCCCAACAACCCATAACCAAACTCCACTCGATTCATAAGGTGGCCCGCGACTTTTGTCAGTCGCTTGCGCTCCGAATCAATCAAAATTGTTCCGGCCAGGCTATGGATTACCCGAGCTTCGTAAGTGGGTGGGCTGTAGCCAGGATTGGGGCGAAATTTGATGCGGAGAAGATTTTCCTCGACTCCATCATAGTCGTAAACAAAGGCTTGCGGCATCAAGCTCATCAGCCTCTGGAGCTTGATCTCATCCTCGTACTGCGCTTGCTTTAGCTTCAGCAATGGCCGCGGATCTTTCATAAGCTTGTCAATCCGCACGTCGTCCTGCTGCCGCTGGATGGGGTTAAGCACCGTGCCGTCGATCGCCAGCAAGCGGTATAGCGGGCCATCCTTGGTCTCTACTTGCACTTGGGTTAGGGTTTGCTTCCCCGCCCGCTTCTCGATCATGCAAATCCACTTTCGCAACTGCTCACGGTCCGTCAGTTCATTTGCGACGACC
>DASXTB010000214.1:0-15154 GCA_036505615.1 Acidobacteriota bacterium | reverse complement strand
CGCACGGTCGCGACTAGCGGCTGAGCGAAGAGCGGTGGCGCCCATCAAACCCGAAAACCGGATCCCGATAAAGCCAGAAGGTGGGAAGACTTCAGTAACTCTGCTGCCATATCTGTGTAACAAGCGATAAAACCCGAAGGGGTTTACAGAATATAGCCGGCGGCAAAGCCCGCGCTTTTTGCGGGCGACGCCGCCGGTTGACCGCCCGATAAACCATCCGCCGCTGACAGCGTCGCAGAGCCTCCGCTCAACGGATCTATGACGCCTTCGGCCTCTCCGTCTGCGGCTTGGCCCATCCTCGCTGCCCAGATTGGGTTGCAGCCGCGCTGCGCCTCTGCGGTGAGTGCCTATGCTACCAGTTGTTAAAAACGTTGAATTTTGTTCATCGGTTTTTCCAATTGCCTGCCAAACAGAGTGTTTGAAGATTACTTGGAATTGGAGCTCAGAATCACGATTTGAAATACCGTCTACGTTCACGATCACGCCCACGTCCACGTCGACGACCACGTTTTCGTGATCGTGGTCGTGGACGTGATCGTGGACGTAGACGGCTTTGTGTCTAAATCTAGTTCATTGGAACCAGGTTCGCCATGAATAATGAAGGTTAGCGCTCTTTCCGATTCGCTTTCCAGCTCTTGAGCCATTCCTCGTACTGATCCTGCTCGGCTTCGCCGATCCGGTAGACGCGGATCGTGTAGCCGATCTGATCGACGGGCTGGAGCTCACGCAGGAAAACCAGTTGTGGGATTCGCGGTGAGATCAGAAAAAGCGTGCTCACAGCATAAGTCCCCTCTGAAAAATCGTTCTCCTTCAAATCTTCAAAAGCCACGTCTAAATCATTGTTCTCAGTTATGCCGTAATTGGAAGGAGAGTCCGCCTGTTGCAATGCAGTGAAAAACTCGGTTTGCGGATACCGCCCCACATATTCAGCCCACAGTCTTGAATTCTGTCCCCAGTCGGTATTGGAGTCGGACAAATATCTCCACCCGTGGCCGGGGCCTCCAACCAATTCATTGAAATAGGCAAGATAGTGCGGCTGGATCCAAAAGGAAACGGCGCCTAGCCATATCAGGCTCGCCGCCAATACGAGCATTGCGACCCGTCGCGCCCATTCGAGCAGCATCTCCACTCCTTCACCCATCGCCAACATCAAAAGTGGAAACAGCGGCAACAGATGCCGCACTCCAATATTAATCGTGGAAAGAATACTGGAGACGATATAAGTCGAAATCATCAGCAACCATAAATTCCGTTCCACTCCGGTGCGCCTCCGGATCCAGGCGACTGCTCCCACCGCGGACAGAAACAACACCGCTAATGGAACTTTCAGAACAAAGGCGGCTGGGAAGTACAGCCACCATCCCTTCTTCGAGAACTCACCGAAGAAATAAGCAAGATGGCCGCTCTCCTGGTGCTCAATTATTCCGCAGACACCACGCAGGAAATAATTCGGCCAGGGCAACCGAGACAAGACTCCCTGGTTGAGATAAAGCGGCCGGTAAATATCAACGAACAGGTACCCTGCCAGGATCGAGAGGTAAAGCACTACCGCGGCAACCAACATTTGCAAAACATGACTTCTCACCCAAACTGTGGGAAACCGCTTTCCGCCGGCTGCCGTGCTCGCATTCTTGCCGTTGCCAAACAATTCCCTCGACGCTTTGATCCCCCACATCAGCAGCGCGAAAACCGGGAGCAGCAACATGGAAAATTTCATCAGGCACGCAAGTCCTATCACCAATCCTAACGCCGCAGCCCGAGCAACGGATGGACGCAGCCACCACCAGTACAGAGTTAGGAATCCCGCCAGATAACCTAACGCCGACGGCACATCTGTATGAACGATGGTGGAATGCGCCAGCACTGTGGGCTCCATGGTGTATACAAAAAGAATCGACAGCGCGATCCATTCGCGCCTGTAAAAGTGGCGCGCAGAAAGGAAGAGCATCACTGCCAATAACGTTGAAATCAGCACCGGCCCTATCCGCGCCCGATCGATGTACATTTGTCGATGATCGCCCAGAGCTGCGGAGAAGTCGTCCACGTAGCGGTCCATGCTGTCTTCAGTCAGCGGATACTTCAATGAATCAATCGCGACGCGGCCCAAAGTTAAATGCGGCAGCAAGACGGCGGTCATCTTGGCCAGCGGCGGATGTTCGGGATTGATTCGAAAATCGCGGACGGCCAGATGAGCAAAACCTGCCGCTATATGAGTCGGTTCATCAACCGTCAGAGAATGGACGCGGATAGAGTGGTAAAGCCGGGCAACAAAGACCAGCAAAAGCAAGACTGCCAGGAGACGAACGATTGCGGATTGCTTCGATTGCCGAATGCGGATTGCGGAGTGCGGATTTCGGAATGTAGAAAGGATTGTTCCCTCCGAGAGCTGCAATTTCATCGCCAGCCATGTCAGATTAGCACGGCCCTTTCTGTAACTCATTCAGCGGCACTGCGGCCCCATTCCACATCCGCGTTTTCATTCCGCATTCCGAAATCCGCATTCCGCATCCCGCATTGAAGGAATTCCGCATTCCGCAATCCAAGAAATCCGCAATCCGAAATCCGTAATCCGCAATCGACTAAGGTTTCCACGTACCTCGCGCTACCGCGGGGACATATTTTTCCAGGTCTTTCGGTTTGAACTCAATAGCGCGCTCCTGCTCGGCGCTCATGTAGGCTGTCATCAATAACTCAGTAACTTCTAGGCCGTCATAGAAGCTTTCCTCCGGTTGTTTTCCATCCAGGAAACAACGCACAAAGTGACGATTCTCTCCTTCGTAGCCGTAATCGCCTGCTTCATTGCCTACCACCGGCATCCATCCCTGCTCGGCGTTCTGTTTTTCCACCAGATCTTCACCCGCCTGGCCATGCACCCGGCGGCTGAAGAATAATTTCAGCCCGCTATCGAGCGAGTTTGCCGACATTGAGTATTCGGGCCCGAGCAGCTCTATGCTTAAACGCAGTCCCGGGCCGACATAGCTCCAAGACGTCGTCGTTTCCGCAATCAAGAGATTCCTGTTTTCATCCAGATACTGGAATGTCGCCCGGGCAAAATCTTCCGAGGGATGCTGCGAGTAATCGACATCACGTCCCATCATTTCCTGCAGCAACCGCACGTATTCCGGCCGCGTCCATTTCAGACACGCAATCTGGGCGGAGACCTTAGTGGGCCGGATACTATTACGAGGCGCGCCCGGCTTTGTCAGAAGATAGCGCGCCACCTCGACACTGTGGCACATCATGTCATTGAGCACACCGCCTCCCTGCAAATCGCCTTGCCAGAACCACGGCATGTGCGGGCCACTGTGTTCTTCGGCCGAACGAGCCAGATAAGGCCTGCCCGTCAGCGCCGCGCCCCGCGCCCACACGATACTTCTGCCCCGCTCGACGGCAGGTGAGAACAACTGGTCCTCCAGGTAGCCATGCAGCACGCCTGCTTCCTCCACAAGTTCCACCATTCGCTTAGCTTCGGCGACGTTGCGAGCCAGCGGTTTCTCACAGGCAATTCCAATCAGTTTTCCTTTACCCGATTTCACGGTCCTTACAATCTGCTGCATATTGTCGATGCGCGTGTGGTTTGGACCGCAAATCCAGATGCTGTCAATCTCCGGCGCCGCAACCATTGCTTCGATCGAGGGAAAAGCGCGTGCCTCTCCCACCCGCAGCGAGCGGGCCAGTTTTGCCGCCGCTTCGGCATGGTTGGAGTTGGGACTCCAGACGCCTCGCACATCTGCGTCGCGCACCCCGACCCAGGATTGGATGTGAAAACGAGTAATGAAACCACTGCCGATAAAACCGATTCCCAGTCTGTTGTTAGCCATCGACATGTCACCGTTGTAAAAAGAAAACGAAATGCCGGTTATGCAGGGGTTGCACGGCCGTGCACCCCTGCTTAAAATCTCGGATTTGGAACGTGAGAAAAAATCCGAGCCGCGACCATAAGGGCGCGGACCCACGGTCGATTAAATCAAAGCCAAGCCGAGTTTTGTACGCAGGAGTGTCCGCTTGCTTACGCGCGCGGCTCCGATTTCTTCCTGTCTTACTTCGGTCGAAACAAAATCGCGCGATAGATCACTGTCTTCTTCCCTTTCGAGCGGGGGTCCGCGTCGTCGCGCGTTACAATGTGGAGCCTATGCGTGCCAGGTTTCAGCCCGTATGTATGCCAGAGGCCATTGTCGGTAGTACGTTCCACAATGTAGGAACTGATCACTCCCACTTTCTTATCGTCCAGATAAATGTCCGCACGGCCTCCCTCTTGCGAGTGCGCCCCCACCACCGCCACCGACGTGCCCGTAAAATTCAGTGTCGCTTCAGCGCCGGCGCCACTTGCCGACATTCCCACTACCTGCCTGGTATCGGTCCTTCCCTTATCTTCAGACCAAGTTCCCTTCCAGCTCCAAGCTTTATCTTTAACGTCCACGAGTCTCTCCGGTGCGCCTATATTCCACACTTCCAGTTTTGGGCTGTTTGGCTCCTGATGAGGCACGGTGATCTCCGGCTCAGTCACTTTTCCACCAGCCCTTTCAATCACCGCCAGAGCTCGTTTCATGGTTGATCGCGTAATGTCATTGAAGGAATAATTTGTGTATGCGAATTTCCGGTCGGCCAGCTGCGGAATCCCCGCCTTCCATCCATGCGGTATTCTCGAATAGCCGAGCATAACGCCTAGAATTCCTCCGGCACTCGAAGGATTGCAGTCAGAGTCCTGCCCGCAGCGAGTGGCGATTTCGATCGTCCTGGTAAAATCTCCCTTCCCGTATAACAAGCCGAGCGCCACGTAGCCCCCGTTCAGTTTTGCATCAATGTTGAAGGGATTGAGCGCCCCGCCAGGACAGACGTCATCTTTGTCCCACTTCTCCTCGAGCAACTGCCACGTTTTCTTCCAATCTTCCGGATATCGCGCCGACCAGTCGAGTACATCGTGAATAAGTTCTCCGTAGCCGCTTTTTGCCGGAATGCATCGAAGCCCCTGCTCGACTACTTTTCTCGCATCGTTTTCGAAGAATGCCGCCGCGTACATTCCCGTGATAAACATCCCGCCATACAGGCCGTCACCGAAATTCATCACCCGACCCACCCTGTCGCAAATTTTGACCGCTTCCCGAGGCAGACCCGGAGTCATCAATCCGATGAAATCGGATTCGATCTGAAAATCGATGTCATTGGCATGAATGTTGTACTTGGGGTGTCCCGACCACCCGGCTTTCACGCCGTTGTTCAGCAGCCGCCGCGCAGCAGCATTCGCATGCCACAGACTATATTTAGATTTCTTGAATGCCTCGCCGTACTGGTCGATCGTCGCGTCCAGACCGAAACGATCCATCACGTCGGCAAACGTCATTTCCACGTAAAGGTCATCTTGGTCGATGGCGTTGGAAACAGCTTCAAGCGACCACAGCTTTTCCCCTTCAATCTTTTCCCCATCAAGGCTGAATCCCCAGGGGAGTTTGCCTTCGATAATCTTGCCATTCGACTTGAACTCGGTGGGCGCCCCGAAGGAAACACCGATCATCTGCCCTGCCCAACCGCCGCGGATTTTGTCCTCCAGGAGCTGGTGGCTTATGTGGCGCGCACGCTGCCGGTTGCCCCGCGCTGGAGCCGCCGAGACCGGGACCGATAGGATCACAATCAGTCCGACAATCGTGAAACGGATGCGCATTCTTGCCTTTCCTCCGGAAAATCCTGCCGACTGTGCAGTAGTCCGGAACAGGATCCCTGTAAGTCGCGCAAAAGGCAGACCCAGATTTTAACGCAAACGCCGATCTGTAGGGGCGGTTCGTGAACCGCCCGTCGGAGCATGACGATTTCGTTGTAAGACGGGCGGCTCGCGAGCCGCCCCTACACATGGCGACGCTCTGAGCCGACAGAGTCGCACTAGGTCAGAAGATCTGCGAGCACCAGGGAACGCACATTGGGATGCAGTCGTATCCAGAGCCCAGGGTTTTCGTCCAGTTGGCGGGCTCGCGTAAGGCTATCGTCTGCCAATCCTGTGTCCAACACGCGTCGGTAACTGGCCCGCTTGGAAGGTGCGGTGCTGGAATCTACAATCGACTGGACGACACGCCGCGCTTGGAGAATGGCGGCCGGTCCAAGTGTAACGATATGCGTCACGTTTCGGCACTGCGCTTCGTCCTCTGAGCTGGGCGAGAGCCCGCCGGCTTTGAATTTGGCAATATGATGTTCCAGAATGCTGGCAGAGACGGGAACGATTCCCGCTACGTCTGTATTAGTGGCCCCCGAGCCGGGCCTGATATAAGCAAGGTGAGAAGCGGCTCCCGGCTCCGGTCCATGCCCGAGAAAAAAGATATCCAGGCCTCCTGCCCCCTCCAGCTTTTGGAGGTAGCGAATCAGGGCTGCTTCAACATCAGATGCATCCGTCGGCATCGGAGTAAAGCTTTTTATTTTCCCGAAGAATTTCGAGCCCAGTAAACGTTCAAAGTCTCTCACAAAGCTAAAGCCGTTCTCTTTGCTCAATGGCGCCAGGGCATCCTGGGTAAAGACATGAAGCCGCTGGAAGAGCCAGTCCAGTTCGCCGTTGCGGGCGCGCTGCCCCAGAATTCGATGCATCGCCTGGCCGCCGCGGCCGCCGAGCAGAGCAATCGACAAATCGCCGCCCTTCGTGCGCGCCGCCTTTTCCAGCTCTTCCACCATGGCGCGGCCCACGGCTTCTTCGTTGTCGAGAATCTCCGGCCGCAGCGGGTAGACATGCATTTGGGAATATTGGCTCACGTCATGCGCGCCATCCGAAAACCAGACGTTGTCGCCCACGACACGTCGTACTGGACTGCCTCGCTGTTTGGACACTGTGCTTCTGCTCGTCAATTCTTTCACCGCTGAATTTCCGGATCGGTGAAAATATCTGCCTCATCGCAGCTGTGACTCGAGAATTCGGAAACAACTGCGCCTTCGGGGCCGGCCTGAAACCAGTGGCGTGTGTCAGGGTGAATTGTGAATTGCTGGCCGGGTCGAAGCGTAATCTCGCGCCATACTGTGTACGTTTGTTCGCGGCCGGCGGGCGGTTTGGCACGCGCTTTTAGTTTGTCGACCGGATCACCTTCAACGTACAGGTAAACTTCACCCCAGCGGCAGCGAAATGTCTCTTCCTTGCCGGGCTCGCTTCCGATGGGCGGATGACGATGCTCCGGACAAGTTTGACTTGGAAAAAGAACCAGCTCCTTGGCGCAGACGCGTTCCGTGTTCACATAGGTGAGCAATTGCAGGCCCGTACTGTGCAGATCGCTCAAGCCAAAATCGGCGACCTCAATCGAGGCAGCTTCCTGCGGCGTCAGAATTATGCCCGCTTTTGCAAAATATTCCAGCGCTCGTCTGCGGGCTTCAGTAAGTTGACTTTGTGTCAGCACTCGTTGGCAAGAGCTATCCAAAGCAGGCACCCTGCAGGGGGTGCGCTGCAAAAAGGGCGTCTGCGAAGCGCGCCAAGCCCCGGGAGGGGCGAAATCGCGCCAAGCCCCGGGAGGGGCCAAATAATGTAAGCCCACAGCGTAAGCTGTGGGAAATAGTGATCCTATCGATAAACAAATTTACTTACTCACGCAATTTTCAGCACCAAGGATCGACGCCCCAGCATCAGACCGAAAATAAAACCAGAGCTGCAATATGATGAGCGTTTCATCTGGGAATAACTTTCATTCTTCCTGCTGATTCTTTCGCCCCTGCCGGGGCTGGCATGTTGTGAATAACCTATAAATCCCACAGCTTACGCTGTGGGCTAAGATTACGCCGCCCCTACCGGGGCTGCCAGAGACGCACATTCGGCGAGAAAATGTCCAAACTTGAGTGGTCCACTTCGCGGACACAGGCCGCTGAAAGTGGTCCGGGTGATAGGGAGGATCGTTGACCGCGTAAGCGGTCCCATTTTCCCCTTCATTTTTCCTTCATTTTTTCTTCCTAAATTCCCCGGCCGCCCGGGTGCAGTATGACGAGCGTTATCTTTGGGGACGGATGCATTGTGAATAATCCAGGCTAGTTTACCGCCATTCCATCCTTGGGACCTATCCACACGTCGCGCCGGGCATCAAAGCGCCACCCTTCCGCGTTAATATCCAGCGGTAACCGTTCCCATCCGCGTGCAATGCGCTCCTGGACCTGCGACCAGGGAATAATACCACCCAATGCATCGGCAGCTTCTACATTGCAGGCACCCGTGGCGACCGCCCCGGTCATTGCTTCAACAGGACCAAGGTCATGAAGCACGCCGGCTAGAAAACCCGCGATGGTAGCATCGCCCGATCCTGTAGTTCCCACAACGTTGGATTTAAAACAGGGTACCCACAGCTCTCGTTTTGCCCAGACGGAAGAGTCAAACGTCGGCGGAATCCTTTCTGGACCTGCGGAGCGCAGATATAGCCCCCGATGGCCCGCCTTTAGCGCTACAACGGCGGAACCCATTTCCAAAAGCCTCTCAGCCATGGTGGAAAAGTGCTGGGGAGCCAGTACAGAAAGCACTCCGTCTGCACCGCCGCGCATCGCCAACTGGTCAAAAAGGTCACGTTCGAGCATCAACAGCATTTCTTCGATACTCGGCAGGAAAAGATCCACCCAAGGCAGCGCCTGTTTCAAAATCGCAGTCCAATCTGCCCTCCCTGCGTCGGTATCGGGATCCGGCATAACCATATCGACACTGGTGACAACGCCGCCGGTCTTGACGCGGCGCATCATACGCACCAGCTCCTCGCCGTTCTGTTGATACATCTGCTTCATCATCGGTGGATAGCCGAAGTGAAACACTCGAGCGCGAGACGCGATATCGTAATCAACATCGTCAGCGGAGAAAGTATCGTTGCACCCGGGACAATGAAGAAGAATTCGATCAATCCCCGGAACGGTCAAAACGACCGAATAGGAGCTACTCTCGCCGGCCGCTACTTTCATCCCTTCGACCAACGCCGCGTCGTGACGCCGTACCAGATCCAGGATGGCATTGCCAAAGACGTCGTCGCCCACTTTAGCCATCAATTGAGTCGGCACTCCCAGTTTGTGCAGCGCCAGGCCTGTGTTGCTGACAGGTCCGCCCGTGGAAACAAGCGCTGGTCCGAGCTGGAGCAGACGCCCCGGAAGCAAAAGCTCCCTGCAGTTGGTCCCTTTAGGCAAGACGGGAATGATATCCAGGCAGATGTGTCCCGCGACGATAACGTCTGGCTTCGGCTTTGAAGAGTCAGCAGTCATGAACAACAGTCATCGGTCATTTGTCATTTGTCATTTTACATTTGTGATTAGTATCGGTTAACCGGTCAACCGGTCCGCAAGTCATCCGCCCAAACACTCATAACTCCAACGGGAGCACATAGCAAATTAGCCCACTATATGTTAAATTAGCAGTGGGCTCAAGCTTTGGGCCTCCTATCTATTATGGGCAACAAACGCACGCACATTGTGATTCCCGAGGAACTGGCAGGTGAGATCGACGAGACCGTGGGGAAGCGCAGGCGAAGTAATTTCCTCGTGGAGGCGGCCAGACGCGAACTCAGGAGACTCCGCATGCTTCGAGCCCTGGACCTCGCCAGAGGAGCGTGGCGGGATGAGGACCATCCAGAGCTTCGCAAAGGCTCAGAGCAATGGGTCAGACAGCTCCGCAAATCTGAAGCAAGACGGTTTCGCAGAGTCACATCTTCTAAACGATGACTACCTATCTTCTCGATACGAGTGTCATCATCGACGTCCTCAACGGAAAACTCGGGCGGGACGCTCTCTTGCGAACCTTACTAGATCAAGGCCACCTATTGGCCTGCTGTTGCATCAACATCACGGAGGTCTACTCCGGGATGCGCGAGCGAGAACGCCAGGCCACTGAGCAATTCCTGTACAGTCTAGACTACTACGAGATTTCCAGAGAGATTGCCGCCAAAGCAGGCCTGCTCAAGCGTGACTGGGCCCGCAAAGGAATCACCCTCTCGGTTTCGGATGTGACGATTGCGGCAGTGGCAACAGCAAACGGGCTTGCGCTGATCACAGACAATGCCAGACATTATCCGATGAAAGAGATTCAAATCTATTCTTTCCCTTAGAACGTGCGAAAGAAAATTAACGGTCGCCTCTTTATAGATCAACAGATCTGCAGGCATCGACCCTAGTAGTGACTGGTGCTTTGGGACCTGCCGAACCTGCGGACTGGATGATCGGCTAGCTTTAAAGATACAGCTGCCTTTCCATAAAGCCCACTACTTCATCCAGTGTCGGGATTCCGCCTCGCGCGCCGATGCGTTCACAGCTTAAGCCCGCAACCGCGTTGGCAAATCGAATTATCTGTTCCAGCGGCCAGCGCTGAAAAAGAGCATAGATGAAGGCGCCGCGGAATACATCGCCCGCCCCCGTTGTGTCCACCGCATTGACCGGGTAGGCCGGAAAACGGAGAAGCTGTCCCATATAGCTGACCACGGCGCCTTCGGACCCGAGCGTACAGCAAAGAAAGCCTCCGATTTCTTCCGACAAAGTTTGAATAGCTTTATCTCGATCCGAGATGCCGAGATAGTCGGATGGGAAATGCCCCGCTGTGATTAAGAAATCGACAGAGCGAATCAATTCGCCGGTAAAAGTATCCACGCGGTCAATATCGATTGTGACAGGAATGCCTTCTTCGCGCGCCCATTGGGCGGCCCGCAAAGCGGCGCGCTGATCGGTGCCGTCAACGTGAAGGAGACTGCCCATACAAATGTCTTCGCGCCGCAATTCACCGTCCTTGAAGAAAATCTCCCGCGGCCGATGAGAGAGCACGGTGCGTTCGCCGCTCTTTTCATCCACCAGGATAATGGCAAACTGGTTGCGGCAATCTACCTCCACCAGGCTGTTGATGTCGATTGCTTCAGCCCGCAGATCCTGGCGTGAGAATTCTCCATTCGGGTCATTGCCTACCTTGCCGATGTACTTGGCGCGCAGTCCGAAACGGCGGCAAACGGTCAGAGCAGTGGCTACTTCCCCACCTCCCAACTGATGCACTTCTTTGAGCGGAAGCTTGGAATCGAAGCGCGGAAACTGGGGAAGGACGCATACCCAGTCCACGGAATTGGCTCCCACACCGACAACATCAAATGGTTTGTCCGGAGCCGGCAAGAAAGAGATATGAACGCTCATGCTTTAAGTTTCAAGTTTCGAATTTCAGGCTGTCCGCTGCTGCCGTTTGTTTCCAACGCGTTGGCTTAAAAGCCCCCCTGTTATACAGGCTCCAGGGCAACGTGCACAAGAGTTAGGGGCAAATCAAAGAACAGTCGAGGCTTGCATGGAGGGTGTCCACTTGCTCACGCGCGGGCTCCGATTTTTCTCAACTTCTAAGGGTGTGTAGGGCCCCAAAAGTGCTAGCCCGCTGGAGGCGGGCGTCAGAATGTGGCCCAGGGCGAAGCGCAGCGCAGCCCTGGGATGCGGAAACTCTCGTAGAACTGCTAGCCTGATCCCGTTAATTACCGGCCACGGCTGGCTTGGACATATAATAAAAATGAGGTCTCTATGAGGGACAAAAAAATAAAGTTCAGCGGCAGGATTCTTTATCTGACCGACGATCCGGATCTCATCAGGCGTCAAATCGCAGGTGAGGACCTTGCCTACAGCCCAGACCTCCGTCTGATGGACAACATCAGCACCGATGAAATCACCCCTGCGTGGGTCTGCTTCTATTACGACGAGCGTTTGGCCGATTATGTTTACATCGGTCTGCGAGGAAATCCGATCCAGAAGGATGACGTAAAGAAGGGAGAATTTTCCGTCGTCGTCTCCGGCTTGAGCAAGGGATGCGGCAGCAGCCGTGAAAATTCGCCCTTTGCCGAATATTGCGCCGGAATTCGCCTGGTCATTGCCAAATCCATTGAGAAGATTTACAACCAAAATTGCCAGAACATTGGCCTGCTGACCTCTACGGATTTTTTGTTGATTCCGCGCATTCTGGCGGGCGAAGAAATTCCCGTCGACGAGTTCACACGCGGTCTGGATCCAATCACTGCCGATGTGGTGCGATTCGGCGGTCTGTTCCAATATAACCGGGCGAGATTGAACAAAGAGATCCAGGCGCCCGTTCCCGGGACTCCAAAGCGGCCGCTCAACCTCTTGGAGAAAATAATCGCAACACATGTCGTGACAAACCTGGCCTCGCACAAAACTGGCGTGGAAGCCGTCAAGCCGGGGGATGCATGTTTTGTCGATGTAGACGTGCGCTTTACACACGACTATACAACCGCCATGGCGCAGAGCCTGTTTGAACGGGGCTTCGGCATGGACGCCAAGATCACGGATTTGAAATCGGTCTTTGCTTTCCGTGACCACCTAACGTTTCTTGGACAAGCGCTCACCGAACAACAGAAGCAAAGTGGAATGCTGGACCGCGCCAACAGGCTTGCGAGCGCTCAGATAGAGTTTGCACAGAAGCACGGAATTCGTCTCTACGGCGAAGTCCCCGAGGGAGGATCGGAAGCGATCTGCCATAACGCCGTAGTCGAAGACATCGCGCTGCCGGGGCAGATCATCGCTGGATCAGATTCGCATACGTGCACGGCCGGCTGCCTGGGAGCCTTCGCCTTCGGTGTGGGGACAACGGATATCTCCAACTCCTGGTTCACGCGCGACGTGCGAGTCAAAGTTCCGGAGGTGGTTAAGTTTGTGCTCCGGGGACGACCTGGCCCGAACATTACGGCCAAGGACATCATTCTGCACATTATCTCTACCGATTACGTCCGCAGCGGCAAAGCGATTGGCAAGGTCATGGAGTTTGCCGGTGAGGGCCTGCAGTATCTCAATGTCGATGAACGTTCTACGCTCACCAACATGTCTGTGGAAGGTGGGGCGTTCACCGGAATTATCGAACCCGATGAGACAACCGTGGAGTATATTGCGCGCGCGCGCAAGAAGGACAGAGACCAGATCCGCTCAATGTGCCTGCACGCAGACCAGGGGGCTCAATACGCCGAAGTGTTCGAGACCAATCTGGAAAAAGTCGAACCGATGCTGGCGACGCCTGGAGACCCTCGCAACGGCGTTCCGCTTTCACGATTTAAAGACGAGGTCAAAATCGACATTGCCTATGCCGGCTCTTGCACGGGAGCCAAGATTGAGGACATGGATTCCTATGCTCGGGTATTGGGCGAAGCCGTTCGAGCCGGCAGGCATGTCCCGCCACAGGTGCAGTTTTACATCCAATTTGGCTCGCAGAAAGTCAAAAGATACGCCGAGCAGAAGGGGTACATCGAGTTGTTCAAGAAAGCGGGAGCCAAATTGGTAAACCCCAGTTGCGGCGCCTGCATAAAAGCGGGACCGGGCGCCAGCGTGAACGACAAGCAGGTAACTATCTCGGCTATCAGCCGCAACTTCCCCGGACGATCGGGACCGGGAAAGGTGTACCTGGGAAGCCCGCTGACAGTGGCCGCCTCGGCGCTGGCGGGAAAGATCGTAGCGTATCGGGCGAAGAGAGAATGAAGAATTAAGAATGAAGAGTTAAGAATGAAGAATGAAAGGCGGCATTAGTCATTAGTCATTCGTCATTAGTCATTAGTCACCGGTCAAACCGAATGGCTAATGACGAATAACTAATGACGCTTTTCATTCTTAATTCTTAATTCTTCATTCTTAATTCTCGAAGAGGAGCTATGCAGAGCTACTATGTAACCTTTTACGTTCAGTTCCCTGCCGAATCAGACGAAGATGCCACCGCACGAGCGGAACAAATTGTGCAGCGGCTTAGCGAACGCGAGAAAATTGACGAAGCGGTGGTCGTAGCCGTAGGGGCAAATCCAGAAGTGGGACGGTTGGCAAATTACGAGACTTAGCAGACCTTCTACCGCTGTGTCCTTCGTGTCCTTTGTGGTTTTTTTTTCACCAGCAATGACACAACGGACACTACGACTATGCGCATGACGTTCCTAGATGGAGAGTCCGCTTGCTGACGCGCGCGGCTCGGGTGGCGCAGAGTGCGTGGAGGATTCTCGGAGAAGTTCGTCAAACTCCACCTGTCGGTGAGTTCGTATGCCGCACAGTTGAGCGTTTCGACTGATCTCAAAGAAATCGGCTATCGTCTTTCCGCAAGTCAGAAGCGACTCAAATTCATAGACCCTGCCACCTCTTCGGCGCCGGCAGGCCGCGTGAAATCTTCCCGTTTGCCTTAATAGGTGCAACACGGCCCAGCCGAGAATAGTTTCTGAGCTCAATCGCAGCGGACTTAAGTCGCAAGTCGCAGGTCGCAGGTCACAGGTCTCGACTTTCGGGTCTCGAGTTCCAAGTTTTTTGTTGCGCGTTTCGAGTCTTAAGTTTCGCATTTCTTTTTGTCCTCTTGTGTGAGAACCACTTGAGGAAAAGCAGGACGCCTGAAGGTGAAACCCGGAACGCGGAACCTGACACTCAAGAAACGTGACCTGCGACTTGCGACCTGCGACTTGCGCCTTTCCAGTCTCGACCTGCGACTTGCGACCTGCGACTTGCGACCTTTGACTTTCGACCTGCAACTCCCCCAGCCATTCGATAGCTTCATTTCTTTCGAATTCCCACCTCCCCGCGTCGAGCCTTTCCTTTAGAAAATTAACCAGCCGCGCCAGTCGAAATACGGTAATCCGTTCCAGCAGCGTCGATGATCCCGATTCCATGTAGAAAGTGCTGGAGCGAAGAAGATCCCAGTTTTCAGGGACACGGTCAGAGAGCGCGTCGAACAGCTCCGTTCCGGGAGAGACATAAAACACAGAGGGCCCCACCAGAACCGGCAGCCCCGCCAGTTCAACCAGCGTCTCCAGCATCCTGCGGCAATTGTCTCCGGGAAGGCCGAGGATAAAATAGCCCACGCACTCCAGGTCCACTCTTCGAGCTTTCTCGATTGTCTGCTTGAAACCGGAGAGAGACACCGGACGCTTCAGCTGACGCAGCTTTTGCGGCTGCGAAGCGACCAGCGAAAGATTGACCTGGTGGAATCCGGCCTGGTGCATCCGCTTCAGGAGCGTTTCGCTAAGCTGCGTTGCGGTAAGCCCGTTCATCGCGGAAAAGCGCAGCGCGCCTTCTCCAAAACGGTCCAGAACGGCGGTCATGATCTCTTCAGCGCGGCGTTGATTGAAGGTGAAGTTGTCGTCCTCAATATCGAAGTGACGGATATCGTATCGCTCCACACACTCCTCGATCTCGCGCAGCACGCTCTCCACTGAGCGGGCTCGAAACTCATGTCCCATAGTTTGCTGCACCG
>DASXTB010000213.1:0-36828 GCA_036505615.1 Acidobacteriota bacterium | reverse complement strand
TGCAAGGTGAGCGAGGAGATGGAGATAGTGGGATTGCGGCCGACGGTGAAGCGAGTGATCACGGGGGTGGAGATGTTCCGCAAGCTGCTCGATCAGGGTCAGGCGGGGGACAATGTGGGATTGCTGCTGCGGGGGACAGACAAGACGGAAGTGGAGCGAGGTCAGGTGGTGGCGGCGCCCGGGTCGATCACGCCGCACACGAAGTTTAAGGCCGAGGCGTACGTACTGACCAAGGAGGAAGGGGGGCGTCATACGCCGTTTTTCAGTGGCTATCGGCCGCAGTTTTATTTTCGGACGACGGATGTGACCGGGGTAGCGGAGTTGCCGTCTGGGACGGAGATGGTAATGCCGGGAGACAATGTATCGCTGTCGATCGAATTGATCTCGCCGATCGCCATGGAGAAGGGGTTAAGGTTTGCAATTCGGGAGGGGGGACGGACGGTAGGCGCCGGAACAGTAACGGAGATACTGCAATAAAGTCGAAAGGAAAGTCCAAAGTCCAAAGTCGAAAGTCGAAACTTCAAGCACCGACTTTAGACCTTCGACCTTGGACTTTGGACCTTCGACTTTGGACTTTCGACCTTGGACTTTAGACCTTGGACTTTGGACGTTGCACCTTGGACTTTAGACGCCTTGGACACTTAAATGATTAACGAAAAAATCCGAATTCGGTTAAAGGCCTACGATTACCGCGTACTGGACCAGTCTGCCGCGGAGATCGTAGATATCGCCAAGCGCACGGGCGCCAGAGTATCCGGACCGATTCCTTTGCCCACCGTCAAGAATCGCTACACGGTCTTGCGTTCTCCACACGTGGACAAGAAGTCGCGCGAGCAGTTTGAGATTCGCACGCACAAGCGGCTCGTCGATATCCTCGAGCCCACACCTCAGACCGTAGATCAGTTGATGAAGCTGGATCTGCCTGCCGCCATTGATGTCGAGATCAAGGCCTTTGGCGCCGAGCACAAGTGAGGAGCGGCGCAATGGCGGATGGTCTGATCGGAATCAAAATTGGAATGACGCAGGTTTTTGATCCGGAGGGAAACATTGTCCCTGTCACTGTGATCAAAGCGGGCCCCTGCGTTGTAGTTCAGCGGAAGACCAAAGAGAAGGACGGCTATGAAGCCGCGCAGGTTGGCCTCGTGGAAGCCAGGAAAATAAAAAACACGAAACGCGCCATCGAGGGCCATTTCAAGAAGGCGAACGTCCCTCCTACTCGAGTGCTTCGGGAATTTAAGTACTCAAATGTCGGAGAGTTGAAGGTAGGAGACCAATTGCTGGTGGGAGGTCTTTTCCAGGAGAACGACGCAGTCAAGGTCAGTGGAATTTCCAAAGGGCACGGATTCAGCGGAGTGGTTAAGCGCCACGGTTTCCGAGGTGGCCGAGCCACGCATGGTTCCATGTTTCACCGGGCTCCTGGCTCCATTGGCGCTTCTGCGTTTCCATCGCGGGTTCTTCCGGGAATGCGGGCCGCCGGCCGGATGGGTAACGAGAAGGTGACCATCCGAAGACTGCGAGTGGTGAGAGTGGACGCGGAAAATAATCTGCTTCTGGTAAGGGGAGCCATTCCGGGACGCAAGGGTGGCTACGTTGTTATTTCCAAATGACGGGAAAGTTATGCCGGTAGTCAAGGTGAAGGATTTGAAAGGCAATTCGGTTGCAGACCTGGAACTGGCGGAAGACGTTTTCGCGGCCCGGATCAATCAGACGCTGATCTGGGAGGCTATCCGGCACTATCAGGCAGCGCAGAGGCAGGGGACCGTTTCCACCAAGACGCGCGGCATGGTCAGCGGCAGCGGGAAAAAACCGTGGCGACAAAAGGGAACAGGAAGGGCGCGCGTAGGGAGTATCCGCAACCCCATTTGGGTCCACGGTGGGACCGTTTTCGGCCCCAGTCCCAGGGACTACGATTACTCCTTCCCCAAGAAAAAACGCCGCGGCGCTTTGCGAGCGGCCCTTTCCAGCAAGCTAAAAGACGAAAAACTCACCGTTGTGGAAGACTTCAAGCTCGACAGCCACAAGACAAAGGATTTTAGGAAAATTCTCGAGAGTTTCGGATTTGCCACACGCCTGTTGATTGTCAACCACGATCAGCAAAATGACAACTTGCTGCGGGGAGCGCGAAATCTCAGCAGGGTCACGCTGGTGGACAGTTCTCGCATCAACGTCTATGACGTGGTATCCCACGATTCGCTGCTTTTTACCCGCGATGCGATTCTTCGCGTACAAGAGGCGTTGAAGAGATGAAGACGAAATTCAATATCTTGGAAAGCCCGTACCTCACCGAGAAAACTACATTAATGAAGGAAAAGACGGGCGTGCTGGTGTTCAAGGTGAGGCCCGACGCCACCAAGCACGAGATTAAGTCAGCCGTCGAGAGTCTGTTCAGCGTCAAGGTGGCTTCCGTTCGCACCGCCAATTTTCACGGCAAGAAAAAGAGGATGGGACGCTTCGCCGGCCGCCGCTCCGACTGGAAGAAGGCATTTGTGACGCTGAAGCCGGGCGAAAAGCCAATTGAATTTTTTGAGAACGTATAGGTAAGAAATCGATGGCGATTAAAAGCTTCAAACCCACATCTCCCGGTATTCGTTTTCAGACGGTGCAGACCAGTGAAGGTCTTACACGGATAGCGCCGCTTAAGAGTCTGACCCGTTCTCGCAAGCGCTTGAGCGGGCGCAACAACATGGGCCATTTGACAGTGCGGCACAGGGGCGGCGGACACAAACGGAAGTACAGAGTGATTGATTTCCGCCGTGACAAGGAGAACATTGAGGCTAAGGTGTTTTCCATCGAGTACGATCCAAACCGCTCCGCTCGGATCGCGCGGCTTCATTACACCGATGGGGAGAAGCGCTACATTCTGGCGCCCGACGGCCTGACTATCGGATCTAAAGTTGTCTCCAGCGCGGACGCCGACATCCTGGTGGGAAATTGTCTGCCGCTGATCAACGTTCCTGTGGGAACGATGATCCATAACGTGGAATTGCGGCGTGGCCGCGGAGGCCAGATTGCTCGGGGAGCAGGAGCGGCCGCGCAATTGGTTGCCAAGGAGGGGAACTACGCTCAGCTCCGGCTGCCATCGGGAGAAACGCGCATGGTTCACATCCTGTGCCGGGCTACCATCGGGCAGGTGGGAAATCTGGAGCGCGAGAACATAGCCGTTGGCAAAGCCGGTAGAAGCCGCTGGCGGGGAAAACGGCCCGCTGTTCGAGGCGTGGCCATGAATCCGGTGGATCATCCGCATGGCGGGGGTGAGGGGAAAACTTCAGGCGGCCGGCACCCGGTTTCTCCCTGGGGGATGCCAACGAAAGGTTACAAAACCCGGAATAATAAAAGGACTCAGCGGTTCGTTGTTCGCCGCCGGGGCCAGAAGTAAGGAGATGTCATGCCTCGTTCGGTAAAAAAAGGCCCGTTTCTTGACCTCCATCTGCGCAAGAGGATTGAGGCCCTGAATCGGAGCAACGAGAAGACGGTAATCAAGACCTGGTCGCGCCGCTCAACGATAATCCCCGAGATGGTGGGCCACACCATAGCGGTGCACAATGGAAAAAAGTTCATCCCGGTCTACATATCGGAAAACATGGTGGGACACAAGCTGGGTGAGTTCTCACCGACGAGAACCTTTAGGGCGCACTCCACCAAGGCTGAGAAGGCGATAGCGATGAAAGCTGCGGCCGCCGCCGCAGGCGCCCAGCAGGGAGCTCCAAGTCCCAGTCCGGGACCGGGGCAGGGTTAATCGAGACGCTGCCCTTGCTCGGACCTGCTCTTTGGGTGAGGAAATAACCGGCAGGGGCGTTGGTTTGTAGGTTAATTATGGAAGCAAAAGCTCAAGGCAAGTATGTCAAAGGTTCGCCGCAGAAAGTGCGCCTGGTAGTGGACCTGATTCGCGGAAAGAAGGTGGATGAAGCGATGGCCATACTTCGGACCACTCGCAAGCGCGCTGCAGACTCTATCAGCAAGGTACTCAAGTCGGCGGTGGCCAATGCCGAGCAAAAGTCCCCGACCGCGAGTGTCGATGATTTTGTGATTTCGCAGGCCTACGTCGATTTGGGGCCGACCAAGCTGCGTCGCCGGCTGCGCCCGGCGCCCATGGGCCGCGCCTACCGCGAGCGCCGTTGGAGCAGCCACATCACCATTCATGTCTCTGACGGTCGAGAACAGGAGGAATAACTTGGGCCAGAAAGTTCATCCCTACGGATTTCGCTTAGGTTACAACCGCACTTGGAAGTCG
The DNA here is from genome assembly GCA_036505615.1 of Acidobacteriota bacterium. Lineage (GTDB taxonomy): Bacteria > Acidobacteriota > UBA6911 > JACQSX01 > JACQSX01 > DASXTB01. Next base: position 32,597 of record DASXTB010000213.1, on the reverse strand, counting down.
CGCTGGTTTGCCAAGAAGGATTACGGAAAACTGCTGCATGAAGACTTACAGATAAAAAAGAATCTGAAGAAGCGCTTCGCCCACGCCGGAGTCTCTCGGATCGAGATTGAACGCGCTGCCAACAAGCTGACCATCTTCATTTATACGTCTCGGCCGGGAATTATCATCGGCCGCAAGGGGAGTGAAATTGACAAGCTGAAAACGGACCTGCAGGCCGCCACAGGCCGAGAGGTCTTCATCAACATTCAGGAGATTAATAAGCCCGAGTTGGATGCACAGCTGGTGGCTGAGAGTATCGCGCAACAACTGGAAAAGCGGGTGGCCTTTCGCCGCGCCATGCGCCGTGCTGTCGATACCAGTCTTCGTTTCGGAGCGCGCGGCATCAAGGTGCGTTGCGGAGGACGGCTGAATGGCGCGGAGATCGCGCGCTCGGAATGGTACTTGCACGGGCAGCTGCCCCTGCACACGCTGCGGGCGGATATCGATTACGGCTTTGCCCAGGCATATACGACCTATGGAGTTATTGGCGTCAAGTCGTGGATTTATACCGGTGACGTCTTCGAAGTTTCCAGAGAGCCCGAAGCCAGGGCCAGAGACAAGGCCCGGGAGCGCCGCGAGGAGCGTCGTGAAGCTCGGGCGCGTCCCGCTGAAAGCGGGCCCGCAGCCAGAGGCGCAGCGCCTGCAGTTGAGAAACCCTCGCCCCAGCCCCCTCTGGCACAGCCGGCCGAACCCGCGCCTGCCGCAGGCATTGTGGAATCGCAGGCCGATGTCGCGGCCGATACCAGCGGGGACGCCGGTTCTGGAGAGAAAACCGAATAGTGTTGCTGTGAGCGTTGGGTAAGACTCATGTTGATGCCGAAAAAAGTTAAGTATCGTCGCCAGCAGAAAGGACGGATGAAGGGTCTGGCGACTCGGGGAAACACAGTCGATTTTGGCGCTTTCGGTCTGAAGGCGCTGGAACCGGGCTGGATTTCTGACCGGCAGATTGAGGCAAGCCGTATCGCCATGACCCGATTTGTTAAGCGCGGTGGAAAAATTTGGGTTCGCATTTTTCCGGACAAGCCCATTACCAAAAAGCCGGCGGAAACTCGCATGGGTAAAGGGAAGGGCGCTCCGGAAGGGTGGGTTTCAGTCATCAAGCCCGGGCGTATTCTTTTTGAGATGGATGGTGTGCCCGAAGACGTGGCGCGCGAGGCTTTGCGTCTGGCAGCCAACAAGCTGCCTATTCGAACGAGATTTGTTGTTCGTTTCGGGAAAGCAGTGAGCGCGCCGGCGGCGCAGAAGCAATCAGAACGGAAATGAAAGCAGCCAAAATCAGGGAAATGTCTGTGGAGGAACTAAAGGCCGAAGAGCTGAGTCTTTCTGAGGAACTCTTTCGGCTTCGTTTCCAGCGGGCTACTGGACAACTGGAGAAATCTTCGAAAATCGGTGCCGTGCGCAAGGACATCGCCCGCATCAAAACGATCATCTCCGAAAAGATGAGAGAAGGAAATGGAAGAGAAGTCAGAACGGAAGCCAAGAAGTAGAAAAGTGGGGATTGTAGTGAGCAATGCGATGCAAAAGTCGGTTGTGGTCGCTGTCAACCGCCAGGTCCCGCATTCGCTGTACAAGAAGTTTGTGCGCCGCACTCACAAGTTCCTGGCACACGACGAGGAGAACAAATGTAAAGTCGGTGACAAGGTGGAGATCGAGGAGACTCGGCCAATGAGCAGGCGTAAGCGCTGGGCGGTAAGACAAATTGTGGCGAGGGCTACGGAGTAACAGATCATGATCCAAATGCGAACCATGCTGGAGGTGGCTGACAACTCCGGCGCCAGGCGCATCGCGTGCATCTTGCCGCTGGGAGGATCCACGGGTCTGATCGCGCATTTGGGCGACATTGTCACAGCTTCGGTGAAGGAAGCCAGCCCGGATGGGACCATCAAGAAGGGCGCCGTAGTTAAGGCAGTGATCGTGCGGACAAAGAAAGAGACTCGGCGCAAGGACGGAACTTACATTAAATTTGACGAAAATGCCGCGGTGCTGATCAACGAGGCCAAAGAGCCAATTGGCACTCGCGTCTTTGGACCCGTGGCCCGTGAGTTGCGGGATCGGCAGTTTATGAAGATTGTTTCTTTGGCACCAGAGGTGTTGTAGCGATGTCCAGATTGCATGTCAAAAAGGAAGACCAGGTGTTCGTGCTAAGCGGCAAAGATCGGGGAAAGACGGGCAGGATCCTGCGCGTTTTTCCGGGTGACCAGCACGTAATTGTGGAAAACGTCAATTTCGTGAAGCGCCACACAAGACCCAATCCTCAGAAGAACATCAAAGGAGGGGTCGTGGAGAAAGAAAGTCCGTTGCATATCTCTAACGTGCAGGTGATTTGCCGTTCATGCAATCAGCGCACGCGGGTCACCTACGAAAGACTGCAGGATGGGCGAAAGGTTCGGATTTGCAAGAAGTGCAAAGGTAGTATTGACAAGTGATTTGTCCGTTGCCAGTTGTCCGTGGTCCGTCGCGGCGTCCGGTCCTCTGAGGCGCAGACTACCGACGGACTACTGATGACCGAGCACCGACCAAGGACGACTGACAACGGACCACTGACAACAGACAGAAAAAATGGCCAGATTAAGGGACCAGTACAAGAAAGAAATAATGCCGGTGCTATCGAAGAAGTTTGCCTACGGCAGCTCGATGGCGATTCCGAAGATTGACAAAATCGTCATCAATATGGGTCTGGGAGAAGCGATTCAGAATGCAAAGATCCTGGACAGCGCGGCGGATGAAATCGCCGCCATTACCGGGCAGAAGCCGGTGGTTACTAAAGCAAAGAAGGCAATCGCCGCTTTCAAGCTGCGCAAAGGGATGCCTATCGGGTGCATGGTGACGCTGCGCGGAGATCGGATGTATGAGTTTCTGGACCGGCTTATCAATATAGCGCTGCCCCGGGTGAGAGACTTCCGCGGTGTTCCCACTCGATCGTTTGATGGCCGTGGAAACTACACATTGGGCCTGAAGGATCAATTGATTTTTCCGGAGATCGATATTGGCAAGGCGGAAAAGATACGCGGGCTGAATGTCACGATCGTCACCACAGCTAAGACAGACGAGGAAGCCCGAGAGCTTCTAGCGCAATTTGGAATGCCTTTTGTGAAGCGGTCCCAGAACTGACACATGGCGAGTTTTGGGGTGAATGTTGACCAGAATGCGGTGTCAAAGGATTTGGTTATATGGCAAAAACATCACTGATTGTAAAAGCAAACCGGAAACAGAAATTCTCGTCGCGCCGCTACCATCGCTGCAAGCGGTGTGGGCGCCCCCGCGGCTATCTGCGCCGGTTTGAACTTTGCAGGATTTGTTTTCGAGAACTGTCGCTGACGGGCGAAATCCCTGGCGTGATCAAGGCAAGCTGGTAACTTGAACGGAGTTTCAAATGAGTTCTACGGACCCTATTTCTGATCTGTTGACCCGAATTCGCAATGCCACTCGCACCAGACACGCGTCGGTTGAAGTTCCCATCAGCCGGCTGAAGGTTGAAGTATTGAAGATTCTCAAGGAACAGGGTTTCATCGACAGTTATAAGGTGTCTCGAGAGAAGGAAGCGACCCACGGTACCGTCACGATATTGTTGAAGTATGACTCCCAGGGACGGCCTGTGATCACCTCGCTGGAGCGGATCAGCCGGCCCGGTTGCCGGGTTTATTTAAAGAAGAAAGACGTTCCGCCGGTGTTGAATGGCTTCGGAATCAACATTATTTCAACATCTCAGGGCCTGATGACGGGCAAGCAGGCTGTGGAGAAGGGAGTTGGCGGGGAAGTTTTGTGCAATATCTATTAACAAGTGGCACGTTATCAGTGGCAAGTTATCAGAATAAGATTATTCCGCTTTGCCGCCGTCTGATAACCGGCAACTTGATACTGCAGACTTGCAATGGCAAGCCCTCTGATAACTGTTAACTTGCTACTGCTAACTTGAATCATGTCTAGAATCGGAAAGAAACCCATAACGATCCCCAAGGATGTGAAGATCAGTGTGGGGAAGGCCACCGTGGAGGTGCAAGGACCGAAGGGCAAGATCACGACAACGCTTCCTCATGGTATTACCTGCGCGGTTGAGAATGGGCAGCTCCTGGCCCAGCGCGCCAACAACAGTAAGCCTCAGTTAGCGCTGCACGGTTTGGTGCGCAGTCTTCTTGCTAACGCGGTTCATGGCGTAACGACCGGATTTAAGAAGGAACTGGACATTGTGGGTATTGGTTTTAAGGCAGAGGTTAAAAAAAGTGGCGTACTCTTCTCGCTCGGATATTCCCACCCCATCGAATACCCCATTCCGGCGGGGATCAAGGTTTCAGTAGAGAAAGCGAACAAAGCGCTGCAGAACTATGTGGGGACTATTACCATCGAAGGAAGTGATCGGCAGCAAGTGGGGCAGATCGCCGCCAATATCCGTTCGCTGCGCAAACCTGATCCCTACAAAGGGAAGGGAATCCGTTATGTGGATGAACAGATTAAATTGAAGGTGGGCAAGAAGGGAGCCTGATAATGTTGCAGCGGCAGAGCTCAAACAAACAGCGGCAGAAAATCCACTTGCGAATGCGCCAAAGGATCGTGGGTACTGAGAAGCGCCCTCGATTGAACGTCTACCGCAGCCTGAACAACATTTACGCCCAGCTTATTGACGATCTAAACAGCCGTACGCTGATTTCGGCATCAACGCTGGATCGACAGGAAAGGAAATCGATCAAACGCGGGGGAAACATTGAGGCGGCAAAAGTTGTGGGCCGGCTGATTGCCGAAAGGGCCAAGGCTAAAGGCATCGAAGCTGTAGTATTTGATCGCAGCGGTTATATTTACCATGGGCGGGTCAAGGCCCTCGCGGAAGCCGCTCGCGAAGCGGGTTTAAAGTTTTAAGGAGGGAACTTGGAGAAGATTGATGCTAACTCTCTGGACCTGAAAGATCAGGTGGTGGCTATCAACCGGGTGACCAAGGTTGTCAAGGGCGGAAAGAATCTGAGCTTCAGCGCCCTGGTAGTCGTGGGTGACCACAACGGCCATGTTGGATTCGGGTCGGGTAAGGCGAAAGAAGTACCGCAGGCAATCCGGAAGGCCATCGAACGGGCGAAGAAAAACCTGATGTCGGTACCTCGCGTCGGCACAACCATCCCCCATGCGGTTTTGGGACGTTTTGGGGCCGGCCGCGTGCTGCTGAAACCAGCCAAAGAGGGAACCGGGGTGATCGCGGGAGGACCGGTGCGCGCCGTGGTCCAGTCTGCCGGTATCTCCAACGTCGTTACCAAATCGCTTGGATCGCCCAATCCTCATAATGTCGTAAAGGCCACATTTGAAGGGCTCCGGGCCTTAAAGGTGCAAGCTGCAGGCTCTTCCGAAGAGGCACAGTCGGTGGTGCTAGAGGAAGCTAATGGCTAAGGAGACAAAAAAGGAATCGGCCGGACGGAAACAAGCAGGGTCCTCGCCCGCCCGCTCTCGGATAGCTAGTACAGAGGCGCCCCGCCGGGGCTCTGCGGTCGCGGCCCCGGGAAAGCTGCGTATTCAATACGTGCGGAGCGCAATCGGTTTTACGAAACGTCAGAAAGAAACAGTTCGAGGGCTGGGCCTGACAAGGTTAAACCAAATTGTCGAGCGTCCCGACACGCCGCAGGTGCGCGGGATGGTGAACAAGATCCCGCATCTGGTAACCGTTTTGGAGTCGTGATATGACGCTGGCATTAAACACCCTGAAAAGCCCCAGAGGAGCCAACCGGAACCGCAAGCGAGTGGGCCGGGGCCCGGGGTCCGGTCTGGGTAAGACGGCGGGCCGGGGGAGCAAGGGGCAGAAATCGCGTTCAGGTTACAGGCATCGCCCGGGGTTTGAAGGCGGGCAGATGCCGCTGTACCGGCGATTGCCGAAGCGCGGTTTCAAAAACGTGTTTCGAAAAGAGTACGCCGAAGTAAACTTGAGTCTGCTTAATAGCTTTGAAAAGGGGGCCACAGTTACTCCGGAATTATTGGCGGAGCGGAAACTGGTGGGGAAAAACAACGCCGGCGTTCGTGTGCTGGGAAATGGAAGCTTGAATCATCCACTCACGATCAAGGCGCATCATTTTAGTAAGGGGGCTCTGGCGAAGATCAAGCTGGCCGGAGGTTCCGCTGAGGTTATCGGATAATGAGTACCAACGTTAATCCCATTTTAAGCAGTGTCAAAAACATAGTCAGCATTCCCGACTTGCGCAAGCGGATTATGTTTATGCTGCTCATGCTGGCCGTATATCGGGTCGGCTCCTGGATTCCTACGCCTGGGATCGACAGCGCGGCTCTCGAGCAGATATTTGCCCGGCAGTCCAACACAATTTTTGGATTCTTGAATATGTTTTCGGGTGGAAATCTGAGCCGCCTCAGCATCTTCGCGCTCGGTATCACGCCTTACATCACCGCCTCCATTATTCTGCAGCTATTAACCGTCGTTTGGCCTTATCTGGAGAGGCTATCCAAGGAAGGAGAGTTAGGCCGGAAGAAGATCACCCAGTATACACGCTATTTGACCGTGGGATTGAGCCTGGTGCAATCGTTTGCCACGGCTATCACGCTGGAACGGACGGCAGGCGGCGGCGGTCCTCCTGTGGTTCCTAATCCAGGATGGACTTTCCGCCTGCTCACCGTAATCACGCTCACCACTGGCACTGCTTTTATCATGTGGGTCGGCGAGCAAATCTCCGAGCGCGGTATCGGCAACGGAATCTCACTGATCATTTTTGCAGGGATCGTCGCGAGTATACCGCGGGGGGTTATTGACTTGACGCAAAGCCTTTCGAACCGCACCATGAGCCCGATCACAGTCCTATTGCTGTTGATAATGATGGTACTTGTGATTGCCGCCGTCGTTTTCGTCGAGCGAGGACAGCGGCGCATCCCGGTACAGTATGCCAAGCGTGTGGTGGGCCGCAAAATGTACGGAGGCCAGTCTACACATCTGCCGTTGCGGGTCAACTCCGGGGGAGTTATTCCGGTGATCTTCGCCGCTTCGATCGTGGCCTTTCCGTCTACTCTCGGATTGGTCATTAGGAACAACGCGTTCTTCAAGGGGCTCAGCCAGCAGTTGCAGCAGGGATTTCCCTTGTACAACCTGCTGTACATTACTGGGATCATCTTTTTCTGCTTTTTTTACGTGGCCATCATTTTCAATCCCGACGAAGTAGCAGACAACATTCGGAAGTATGGCGGGTTTATCCCGGGAATTCGGCCGGGCAAACGTACTTCGGAATACATCGACAGGGTGCTGACGAGGCTCACATTCGCGGGAGCCATTTACCTCGTTTTAGTGGCGCTACTTCCTGAATTCCTGATCACGGGTTTTAAGGTACAGCCGATTCCCTGGATAGGCCCCTCGCTGGATAACTTGCTGAATCGCTTTAACTTGGAGGTCATCACCACCGGTATGGGGCTGCGGTTTTACTTTGGAGGCACCTCGCTGCTGATTGTGGTAGGTGTAGCCATGGATACCGTACAGCAGGTGGAAAGCCAGCTGATCATGCGCCACTACGACGGGTTCCTGAAGAAAGGTCGCATTCGGGGCAGGCGAGCCTGATGTCTACAGTGATTGTAATGCTTGGCCCTCCGGGCTCGGGCAAAGGAACGCAGGCGAAAAAACTGGCGCTCCACTTGGGAATTCCGCATATCTCTACTGGAGACATGTTGAGAGAAGAGGTGGCCAGGGGCACGAAATTGGGCAAGGAGGCGAAATCGATCATGGAATCAGGCAGGCTGGTTCCCGATGATCTGGTTGATGCAATCGTCAAAGAGAGGATAGCGCGCCCCGACGCCCGGAATGGTTACATCCTCGATGGCTACCCCAGAACCATCAAGCAGGCGGAGTTTTTGGAGAATCTGTTGAATGGCACTCCGCCGGTGATTCTGGACATTGAACTCGAGGATGATGTGGCTGTACGCAGGCTTTCGGGCAGGAGAACGTGCCAGGCATCGGGGCATATCTTCCATGTAGAGTTTAACCCTTCGTCGCGAGGTGACATTTGCGACAAGGACGGATCTCCTCTAGTCCAACGGGCCGACGATAAAGAAGACGTGGTTCGGAAGCGATTGCGGGTGTATCAGCGCGATACGGCGCCGCTTGTGGATTACTTTCAAACCAAAGCGGATTTCCATCGAGTTGCGGGGGACCAAGCACCGGAAAACGTTTTCGCGGAATTGCAGCGAATTTTGAACCAGCAATGATTGTTTGCAAGTCTCAGGAAGAACTGGAGAAAATGCACCGAGGCGCTCTGATTGTCGCTGACGCGCTGGAAGTCGTCAGGAAGATGGTGGCCGTGGGAGTGAGAACTCGAGAACTCGATGCTCTGGCTGAAAATACGATCCTGAAGGCGGGAGCCAAGCCGGCTTTCAAAGGATACAACGGTTTTCCGGCAACGTTGTGTACCTCGATTAACAGCCAGATCGTGCACGGTATTCCGGGAGATTATAAATTGAAGACCGGAGACATCATCAGCATCGACTGCGGCGTTTGCTGCGACGGCTATTATGCCGACTCCGCGATCACAGTGCCTGTCGGTGAGATCGATGAGAACTTAAAAATACTACTGAAAGTCACCGAGGAAGCGCTCTATTTGGGAATCGAGCAAGCGCGTGTTGGAAATCGGGTGTCGGACATCTCGGCAGCGGTGCAGCGGCATGTGGAACCTTACGGTTTTTCGGTAGTGCGGGAGTTTGTAGGCCACGGAATCGGCAAGCACTTGCACGAAGAGCCGCAAATACCTAATTACGGGCCGCCCGGCCGGGGACCCAGGCTGGAAGAAGGCATGGTGCTCGCGATCGAGCCGATGGTCAACACCGGAGGAGCGGCGCATCGGACCCTTTCCGATGGCTGGACGGCGGTGACAGCCGACGGGGGATATTCAGCTCATTTTGAGCACTCGGTGGCTGTGACGGCGAACGGGCCGTGGATTTTGAGCCAAAGAAACTAGTATGCCGAAGGAAGATGCAATTGAGGTAGTTGGCACGGTAGTTGAAACTCTTCCCAATGCTATGTTTCGAGTGGAGTTGGAAAATAAGCATCAGGTGCTGGCTCATATCTCCGGAAAAATGCGGAAGAATTTCATTCGCATTTTGCCGGGCGACAAGATCCTGGTAGAACTGTCGCCCTATGATTTGACGCGGGGAAGGATTGTATACCGGTACAAGTGAACAGTCGTCAGGGGCAAGAATTACCAGTTGAGAAATCATGAAAGTTAGAGCATCTGTTAAAAAAATGTGCGACAAGTGCAAGGTGATTCGACGCCGCGGTGTGGTCCGGGTCATCTGCAGCAATCCAAAGCATAAGCAACGGCAGCGCTGAAGGGGTTCGCGATATGGCGAGAATTGCGGGAGTGAATCTTCCGGAAAACAAACGAATCGAGATCGGACTTACTTACATTTATGGCATCGGTCGCCCTAGATCCAGGCAGATTTTAAAGTTGGCTGATGTGAACCTGGACCGCAAGGTACGCGATCTTACGGAAGATGAACTCACCCGCGTTCAGAAAATACTTCAAGAGCAGGGGCAGGTTGAAGGTGACTTGCGCAAGGAAGTTCAGCTGAACATCAAGCGCTTGATGGATATAGGTTGTTATCGCGGGCTGCGGCACCGCAAGGGACTGCCGGTGCGCGGGCAGCGCACCCACACTAATGCGCGTACTCGCAAGGGCCCGCGTAAGGGCAGTCTCACCCGGAAGAAATGAGGAGTTAAATGGCAGACGATAAGCCGGAAGTCCCATCAGGTGAAGGCAAGAAGCCGGCGCCTAAAAAGCGGGTCGGCAAGAAAAAGGAGCGCCGGATTGTTCCGCATGGCATTGTGCATATCCAGGCGACCTTTAACAATACGCTGGTGACGATCACCGACCAGGAGGGAAATCTGGTCGCGGCTTCCAGCGCGGGGGCAATGGGATTCCGCGGTTCTCGGAAAGGCACGCCCTTTGCCGCCCAGCAGGCGGCGCACAGCGCCGCCAGTGCGGCGAAAGAGAACTTCGGCATGAAGTACGTAGACGTGCGTGTTAAAGGACCGGGAGCAGGCCGTGAGTCGGCGATTCGTGCCTTGCACTCAGCCGGCATCGAAGTTCGTTCCATCAGGGACGCAACGCCTATTCCACATAATGGATGCCGTCCGCCCAAGCGGAGAAGGGTATGAATTAAAGCTGTCAGCTCTCAGCTGTCAGGTCTCAGCTCTCAGCCGTTAGCCTGGCTTTCAGCTTTTAAGGTCAGTTGGACGGTGCCAGCCGCCAGTTGGCAGGCTGAGGAGCCAAAAGCTGAGGGCATAGTTACCTGAGAGCTGACAGCTGAGAGCTGAGAGCTATAGCTTAGAGCTAATATCGAGGAGGCAAAATTTGGCAAGATATCGTGGTTCTGTATGCCGGCTCTGTCGCCGGGAAGGGATGAAGCTTTTCTTAAAAGGGCAGCGCTGTTTTTCTGAGAAGTGCGCTGTAGAAAAGAGAAGCTGGGCGCCCGGTGAGCATGGGAAAGATACTCGCAGTAAGACGCTCGGGTACGGATTGCAGTTAAGAGAGAAACAAAAGGTAAAACGCCTTTACGGCATTCTTGAGAACCAGTTTCGGAATTACTTTGAGAAAGCAGTACAACAGCGGGGCATCACGGGTGAGAGATTGCTCACGTCGCTGGAGCGGCGCCTGGACACGGTGGTTCTGCGATCGGGATTCGGCAGTTCGCCCTCACATGCCCGCCAAATCGTCCGCCACGGACTCGTTTTGGTGAACGGCAAAAAAGTAAACATCCCCAGTTATCTGGTTTCGCGGGGAGATGTAATCACTTTAAAACCCAAACTGCAGAAGAACCAGCAGGTACTGCTGTCCATAGACCTTGCGAGCGGGCAGGGGGTTCCCCAGTGGCTGGAGTTGGACAAAGACAATCTGAAGGCGACTGTTCGCGAGCTACCGCGGCGTGAGGACATACGCATTCCAGTTGAAGAAAAGCTTATAGTGGAGTTGTATTCAAAGTAGAGCAGTAGCCAGTTGCCAGTTTCCAGTTCCCAGTTGGAATCTCAGATTCCTCAGCAGAGATTACCTTGAAGGCGGATGAGATGATGGCTGGCAACTGGCAACTGGCAACTAAGACCTGAATAAGGAGTTAGAAGAAAATGAAAGGTTTTCAAAAACCGAAAAGACTAGCATGTGATTTGGAAACACTGACGAAAACGTATGGTCACTTTTACGCTCAGCCGTTTGAACGAGGTTACGGTACGACCATTGGAAACGCGTTGCGCCGAGTGCTGCTTTCCAGTATTGAAGGCGCGGCAATCACGGCAGTGAAAATCGATGGTATTCTTCACGAATTCTCCTCCATTCCGGGCGTAGTGGAAGATGTAACGGACATCATTATGAACCTGAAAACGGTGCCCATTTCTCTCAATGTAGACCACGCCAAGACTTTGTATTTGGAATCAAAAGGGCCGGGGCCGGTAACGGCCGGCCATGTCAAACCGGATCCTGATGTGGAGATCCTGGATCCTTCAATTCACCTGGCCACGATTGGAGGAGACGGCAAACTGTCCATGGAGTTGCGTGTCAAGAAGGGACGGGGATATGTTTCGTCTGATGAAAATTTCGATCAGGACCTGTCGCTTGGCTATATCCCCATCGATTCGGTGCACTCACCGGTGCGCAAAGTGAACTACTATGTCGAAGCCGCGCGACTGGGACAGGCAACTGATTACGACAGGCTCAACCTTGAGGTTTGGACCAATGGCTGCATGACTCCTCAGGATGCGATCGCTCGCGCTGCTAAGCTGATCAAAGACCACATGTTCATTTTTATCAACTTTGAGGAGGAACCGGAAGAGGAAGAGCCTCAAGTGGATTCCAAGCAGGAAGCCATCAACGAGAATCTGCAGAAGTCGGTCGACGAACTGGAGCTGTCGGTTCGTTCTTATAACTGCCTGAAGAATGCCAACATCAAGACCATTGGGGAACTGGTTCAGAAGACGGAAGCAGAAATGTTGAAGACCAAAAACTTTGGTCGCAAATCCCTTAACGAAATCAAGGAAATCCTGCAGGACATGGGACTACATTTCGGGATGAAGCTGGATGAGCAGGGCCGCCCGATGCAGGAAGAAAGCGTTTAATTTGATTGCGGGTTTTGGGATTGCAGATTGCGGATTGAAGACGTTATTTGATTGCGGATTTCGGATTGCGGATTTCGGATTGTGGATTATGGATTGAATCTCCACTAATGCTCCGGGATTTAAATTCTGTGCGTTTGCGAGTTAGATAGATCAATTCCGCATTAGGCTGCAGATTTTGTTTTGAAATAGTTCATTTCGAAACTTGAATCCGCAATCCGAAATCCCCAATCCGCAATCGAATAATCCGCAATGAAACGGAGTGAACATGCCCCATCAGGTTGCAGGAAGAAAACTTGGACGCACGACCAGCCATCGCAAGGCGTTGTTTCGGAATTTAGTGACCGAGCTGATCGATAAGGAACACATAGTTACTACGCTCTACAAAGCAAAGGAGATCCGCCCCGTTGCGGAGAAAATGATCACTCTCGGCAAGCGTGATTCCTTGCACGCAAGGCGGCAGGCGCTGGCCTTCATCAAAAAGAAGACGGTTGTGCACAAATTGTTTGGAGACATTGCGCCTCGATTTTCGGATCGCAGCGGAGGATACACTCGCATTATCCGTCTCGGATTTCGGAAAGGCGACAACGCCGAGACCGCCCTGATCGAATTTCTGGGGAGTGAGTACAAGCCGAAGATCGAGAAGAAAGCCAAAAAGGCGAGAGCAGAGAAATCAGCCAAAGACGAAGAAACCACGGAGATCGAGAAGTCGGAGAAGAAGAAGGCGAAGCAGAAGGGCGCTGCTGCTGGCGAATAGAATGAAAAAACTGCTGATCGCACTATTTCTGTTCGCCTCGTCAGGCATGGTCGCCGCTGCGCAAGATTTCAAGGAGAATGAAGTAGGATTCGTCTTCAGCGCCACTAATTTTCCCGGCCAAACAGAAGCCGGAGTGGGAGGCCGGTTTCTCTACAATTTCACTTCTATTGCCGGTTTCGAGTTCACCGGAACTTTCTATCCTGTAGACAGATCAGTGAATTACTATCATGGGACCTTCAACTTTAAAGGGACCTACAGAATGGAGCAGCGCTACAAGGTGAACTTTTTTGGATTTATCGGTCCGGGATTCTTTGTCGCCGATCCGAACCCTGGAAAGGCGGACTTCAACGGTGCCCTGACCGCGGGCGGAGGCGTCGAAGGAGTATTGCGTCCCAATGTGGTGGGTCGCGCGGATTTTGCCGATCTGGTCATTTTTTCCCGCGGCGCTCACACCAACAACTTCGATTTCAAGCTGAGCCTGATGTACCGGTGGTGAGCCTCTTCCTCAGCCAATCCGCGATTCTGTCTTGCACCGCCTCAAAAACCTTTTCCTGAGGTACCGGCCATTTCTTGGGAACCGTAAGAGAGTGGTCCCCGTTTTCCACAACGTACAACGTCGCTTCGGCATCCAGTTGCTTGATGATCGGCTCGAGTTCCTTGGGCGTGCCGAAAGCGTCGCGCGATCCCTGGACAAATAACATGGGCACGCGGATGTGTGGCAGATGCTTGACGCGCTGCTGTTGTGGTTTGCCGGGAGGATGGAGAGGATAACCGAGGAATATCAGAGCGGCAATGGAGGCCGCGGTCTGATCATCACTTGCAGCTACGTGCGAGGCGATGCGCCCACCCAGGGATTTTCCTCCGATGGCCAGTTTATTCGATCTCAAATGTGAGTTCGTGAGGACTCTGGCGATTGCTGCGCCGTAGCACGCTTCCAACTTTTCCGGAGGGTCGGGAACACGCTTCCCTCTTTCCATGTAAGGAAAGTTAAACGTGACGGTGTCAACACCGCGGGCCGCCAGGTTATTAGCAAAGCTAACCAGGAAGCTGCTGTTCTGATTAGAGCCGGCGCCGTGCGCAAGAATCAGCGTGACGCCCAGTCGCTCCCTGGTGGCACGATATAAGGTGGCAGAGACGAGCGTGTTAGAATCAAACTCAATATCGAATTTATCGGGCATTGAAAACCTTTCGAGAGTTCATTCACTTCGGCGGGCGGGCGCTGCGAGTTATCTGCCTCGCAAAGGCCTGTTCGTCGTAATCGCAGATCAATCGGTCAGGATCTTTCACCTCAAACGCCTCCCGATTCAGCCATATCTGAATGCGGCCATTTTCCGCGATACAGAGGATCTTGTCGAAAAAGACATAATTACCGGTAAGCTGGCCGTATTCATTGAATATGTAACTCGGTATGAATCGACGAATGTCTTCGAAATCGATAATCATTTTAGCTCGGCGGATCGGTGCAACTTCCTGTAAAACCTAGCTATTTCGGAACTGTACCTAATAGAGGGTACAGTTTCAAGGAAAACTTTGATCTGTCCCCCGTTGCTCACCGGGTCGGCGCTTGATCTGGAGCGATTTTGGTGCCAGACTTCATTCTCTACAAAACGGTCCATTTGTCAGGAAATTCAGTTTTCATATTATGTCAAACGGACGCCATTTCGTGACCACTTTCAAAGGCTCAATTCATTTAGGAGAGTAGACATGCACAAGCCTGCAAAGTACATGGAGAAGGGAGTGACCTATGCGGCAGCGGCGGCGTGGGCGGTGTTTGAGAGGCTCAACCGTATTCGGCCGAATCCCTCATTTACGCCAGCGTGGTCCGACAAACCGTTGTTGAAGTCCTACCTAAAGACGAAGCCTCCACTGGGCTGGCCTCGGACCACCGACTCTCTCTGTCCAAAGTGCGTTCCCGAAATCCGACAGCAAATCATTGATGGCAAGCTCCCCAAAGAGATCCTGCTCAACGAGAAGGTGGGAGAGATCAAGGCCCAGATTATTGAACGCGACGGCAGGATCTTGATGGTGAAAGACTGCCCTAAGCACGGCCACTTCGAAGATGTGATGGCCATCGATACCGCCTTTTTTAAGCACCTCGAGGAGGTGTTTCCAGGCCGAGACATCCGGGCCCACAACGACGAGAAACTGCACAATCATGGCAGCAGCACTATCAAGCATGGGCGTGGTTCCGTACTCACGGTCGATCTGACGAATCGCTGCAACATGATGTGCGACCCCTGTTTCATGGACGCCAACCAGGTTGGTTTCGTTCACGAGCTGACCTGGGAAGATATCAAAACGATTCTCGATAACGCCATTTCGATCAAGCCCCGTCGCCAGATGTCAGTACAATTCTCGGGCGGTGAGCCAACCATATCGCCTCACTTTCTGGATGCGGTCCGTTATGCGCGCAAAGTCGGTTACAACAGCGTTCAGGCAGCTACCAATGGAATTGAGTTTGCCAAGAGCCCGGATTTTGCCGAGGCTGCGGCTGCCGCGGGACTGCGTTACGCGTATCTGCAGTTTGATGGAATCGGCAACGCGGCCAACTCGCACCGCAAGGTTGGGAATCTTTTTGATGTGAAGCTCCGCGCCATTGAGAATCTTTACAACGCCGGCGTTGAAATTGTGCCCGTGACGACGATTCTCAACGGTATTAACAATGAACAGGTAGGTCGAATCATTCAGTTCGCGCTGGACAATCCCAAGAAAATCTCCTTCCTGTCATTCCAGCCGGTTTCCTTCACCGGCCGCGACGAAGGCATAACCGACGAGCGGCGTAAAGCGCAGCGCTACACCCTGTCGCACTTAGCGCATGACGTCAAAAACCAAACCGGCCTGGGAGAGCCGGTGCGAGATTGGTTCCCGATTTCTTTTATGGGAACATTCTCGGATTGGGCGGATCTGGTCCATGGCCCGCAGTCCGACTGGGGTCAGCTTAACTGCGGGTGCCATCCCAACTGCGGAGTGGGTATGGCGGTTATGATCGACAAGGAGACGAAAGAATCGGCTCCTCTCACCAAGTTCTTCCATGCAGAACAGTTCGCCAAGGATCTTCAGAAAGTCAACGATGCCGCGCGCGGGAGGTTTCTCTCCCTGCTGGGAGGGGCGTTGGCCCTGCTGAAGAACTACGACCCGTTCCAGTCCCCGACACATTTTCGCCTGAGTGATATGCTGAAGAAGTTCGACAAGACATTCGGAGCCAGTGGAAGGGATTACGGGAAGGTTTCAGGTGATCGCACCGAGGAAGACATCCGTAAGCGGCGCGCAGATCGCTGGAATTTCCTATTCATCGCCGGGATGTGGTTCCAGGACCTATTCAACTATGATTTCCGACGCACCGAGCAGTGCATCATCCCCTACGCAACGCAGGAGGGTGAAATCTCGTTCTGCGCCTACAACACCGGCGTAGGTTGGCGCAATATCATCGAGAACATGCACATGACGGCCACGCTTACTAAGTGGTATGAGGAGCACGGCCGCCATGAGATTTTCGCCGGCGGAAAGAGCGTCAAGCTCGATAGTGTGGAGCACTCGCTCAGGTTAAATGCCGAGCATGTTGCCGCCGGCGCCCAAAATGACCTGGACAAGATGGGAATCGCCAAGAATGCGCGTGAGGAGAAGCGGCGAGAGCGTGAGGCCAGGCGGCTCCAGGAGCAGGACGACGAGAAGATGGCCAAACTATACCGCCAGCATGTCCTGAAAGAGCGACCGGATCCAGCTCTGGTGCAGGTCCAGGTTTCAGCCAACAAGGAAGTCTTTGAGGTCTAAGGCGCGACATCAGAGCTCGTTGAGGAAGGCCGCCAGGAGCTGGCGGCCTTTTTTGTTTTGGAAAACTTGGTGGTCCGAGAACTAAGCCTGCGCAGCAGGCATCAGCATGTGGCCCCGGGTGGAGCGGAGCGGAACTCGGGGGCGACTTAACAAAAAACTATTTGCAGCCCGCACAGCGGGCGGCAGAAGGCTTGGGGGAACGAGAAGGCGCCAGTTGGCATTTTCTGTCGCCCGCAATGCGGGCTCCGATTAACCAATATTGCAAGCTCCCCGGATTCCGCTCCGCTTCACCCGGGGCCACATGCTGGCGCCTGCTGTGCAGGCTCTAAAAAGCAAGCTGATCCATCATCAGCCTAAACGGTCATTTGGGATTGTGGCGAGTTTTGTGCTGTAATTGGATTGAGGAATTGTATTGTGGACAACGAAACCAAGATTACGGCCGAGTTCGACAAAGAAAATAGCGAGGTTTGCAAGTTTACCGTCGACCGGCCGGTTTACGCCGGCAAGATCGACATTCGCAACAGGGAACAGGCGAAGGGAATCCCCTTGGCCGAGAAGCTCTTCCAGATTGAGGATGTCGCAGAGGTCTCCGTCTACGGTGCTGTAGTTGTTGTCACTCGCGGCGTGGGTAAAGACTGGAAGGAGATCGGCAAACACGTGGGAGCGGTGATCCGGGACTACATTCAGGCAGGGATGGCGCCGACTGAGGAGCAGATGCGGGCCAGTCTACCCGACCAGAGCGTGATTCGGGATAAAGTGCTGGAGCTTCTCGAAATGCAAATCAATCCGGGTATTGCAGGACACGGTGGTTATGTCGAGCTCATTGACGTGCGCGACAACAGTGCTTACATTCGCATGAGCGGAGGTTGCCAGGGGTGCGGAATGGCGGACGTTACCCTAAAGCAAGGGATCGAGAGATTAATTAGGGAAGAGGTACCGGAGGTCTGGGAAGTCTTTGACACCACCGATCACGCTGCGGGGAAAAATCCCTATTACGAGCCGGCGAAGTAGGCAGTGGGTGAGTGGGAGAACGGGCGAGTGGGAGCGGAATAGCATGTGGTGGAGGTAAATGCTGCGCGTTCTTCTCCTTTTACCCACCACCACCTACCGCACAGAAGCATTCTTGACAGCCGCGCGGCAGCTTGGCGTAGACGTCACCGTTGCCTCCGAAGAGCCCAGTACGCTGGCAGACCTCAATCCCGCGGGCTTTCTCACGGTCAGCTTTAACAAACCGGAGGAGGCTACATCGATAATTGCCGAATTTGCCCGATCCTATCCTATCCACGCGGTCATTCCCGTCGACGAGCAGACGGCAATCGTGGCAGCCATGGTTGCTGCATCGCTTAAGCTCCGCCACAACTCGGTAGAGTCGGCCCTGGCGGCTGGCAACAAGTATCAAATGCGCGAACTGCTGAGCCGGGCTGGAGTACGTGTCCCCGGTTACAGGCTGCTCTCCCTGAGCGACGACGCTGCGGCTGTTGCCCGGGGCCTGCGTTACCCGTGCGTGGTGAAGCCTCTGATTTTGTCGGCCAGCCGCGGCGTCATCCGCGCCGATACCCGTGAGCAGTTCGTTCAGGCTTTCCGGCGCGTGGCGGCGATTCTTTCCGCACCGGAGATCGAGAGCAAGGGAACTTCCGCCCGGCAAGTCCTAGTCGAGGACTTCATCCCGGGAAAGGAAGTGGCCCTCGAGGGGCTTCTTTCGCAGGGCAAGCTGCGAGTACTTGCGCTTTTCGACAAGCCGGATCCGCTGGATGGTCCTTTCTTTGAAGAAACCATTTACGTTACTCCTTCTATCCTTCGCGCCGATATTCAAACGAAGGTCATCGACTGCACGGCTCGGACAGCTGAGGCGCTGGGCTTGACAGAAGGGCCAGTGCATGCGGAGTTAAGGGTCAACCAGATGGAACCTTGCGTGCTGGAGATTGCCGCCCGTTCGATTGGAGGACGATGCGCTCGGGCTCTCCGCTTTGGGACCGGCGTCTCGCTTGAAGAGTTGATTCTCCGCCATGCTCTAGGCATGAGCGTGGCAGATATGAAGCGCGAGAAGCGTGCCTCTGGCGTAATGATGATACCAATCCCCAAAAGGGGTGTACTGGCGCAGGTAGAGGGACTTTCGGAAGCCAGGAACATCCCGGGCATCGATGAAATTTCCATCACCGCCCATGTGGGACAAACACTGATTCCTCTACCGGAAGGGAATCAGTATTTGGGTTTTATCTTCGCCCGAGGCAATGACCCACATGCAGTGGTCGCCTCGCTTCGCAATGCCCATCTGAAGCTCCGGTTTGACATTGCTGGCTCGACTGCGAAAATGAGTGGCGATTGAACTTCGGGAAGATCGGAAAGAATTACCCGAGCACGATTCGGAACTCAAGCGCGGAAAATTACTGTTCGGTTTCTTCCCGCTGTCTTAGCCTGGTACAAAGCCTTGTCGGCGTTTTCGATCAATTCCTTTACGTCGTGAGCATGCTCGGGATAGGAAGCAATTCCGACGCTCATCTCGATGGGGCCCACGGGGGAAGGATGCTGCTTCAGTTCCTGGGTAATACGGGACACTAGAAGCTGCGCCTTGTCCGCGCTTGTCTCCGGAAGGATAAGCGCAAATTCATCACCCCCATAACGGGCTACGACATCGCTGATACGGGAGACCTTCTTTAAGGCTTGGGCGACGTAGATCAACACTTTGTCGCCGCCCGTGTGCCGATGGCGGTCGTTGATTTCCTTGAAATGATCCAGGTCAATGAGTACGGCGGTACATTCACGCTGCTTTCGCCTTGTTCGATCAATTTCCTGCTCCAGGCGCTCGTAGAAGTGGCGGCGGTTGGCAATCTGCGTCAAGCTGTCGGTTTTCGCTTGTCCTTCCAGTTTTTTGAAGAGCTGAGCCATCTGCAGCGCAATGGCGATCTGGGTTCCGAGGAAGTCGCATTTGACTTTCTCTTCCTCAGTCCACACGTGCGAATCTTTCTGAAAGATCCGCAGCTCGCCGAAATCCTGGTCTTCCAGCCGAAGCCTGCTCACCAGGCGCGAATGAAAGGAAAGATCGGGAAGGGCAGTAGAATTGGGAATCGCGGAACATCCAAGTTGAATGCTGGTGCCCTGTTTTGAGCCCGCATTGGAGGAACCACTAACGTAGAACGCCCCTGTCCGAATCTTGCCGCCCTCCATAAGCAGCAGCTCCACAGCATCACAGTTCATGATCTGTTGGATTTCCCCGGGACTCTTCGATACGACCTGCTCCTCATCAAGTAAACGCGTCAAGTCGCGTCCCAAATTGAAAAGGTCGTGAGTGAATTCGAGCTGCCGCTCAGCCATGTCCTCCTGATGGCGCTGCTGGTACAAAAGGAATCCGAAGAAAACCGCCACGACGAAGATGAACGGAATTCGAAGCAGGAAGCCAGGAGATGCTAGAAAGCCGCTCGGATCATTGCTCCACAGCACCCATGCGTAAAAAATTGTCACCAGGAAGGTGCTGATGCACAAAAACACCAGGTTTTTAATGAGCGCCGCCAGGATCAACACCAGAATGAACACCAGGTAGAAATCACTGCGCGCGAACCCAAGAAAGTAGATGACGCCGACAATGGCTAGCGTGTCCAGCATTGCCAGCAGCATGGGCATCCATCTTTGGGATGCAAGCCAGCGAAATGCCAGTGTCATCCCCAGCGTGACGACAAGCAAGGCCACCGTCAACACCAGCCGCGCTGTGACGAAATAAGGGCTATCCGAAAAATGGAGTAAATAGGCCGCGGCAATCACGACCATCCACTGAAGCAGAAGGACCTGACGCGTCTTGGAAATCAGGTTCGTATCGTTCTTCAAGGTCGGCAACATGCTATTGGGCAACATGCTATAAGGAACGGCGTAGGGACGCCAATACTTCTTTGAGTCCCGCTGCAACGTTCAGCCGCTCTCGGCAGCCTCTTCAGCCTGCACTATTGCGCCTTCGCGCCTTTGCGTTAGGTCTCTTACTGGAATTTGTGAACTATCCAGGGTTGGCGGGGCGCCGCGGGGCCGGGTAAGTTGGTATTTCAGCACGCTCCAGTTTCCTACATTAGTGATTCTGCCCACATTGACTTCGCACCTGCTTTTGCGCTTTCGGGTGATATACTCAAGTCCATGGCTTTAAACGAAAGGCGAGTCCCGCGTTCACTTCTCCCTACCGACGAGGGAGTGTTTGCCATCTATGGTTTTGAGGAATCTTCCAGCGGGGAGCAGGCGGTGGCTCTTGTCCAGGGTGAAGTGCCGGTCTCGCCAGCCCCCTTAGTCCGGATCCATTCCCAATGTCTCACTGGAGATGTCTTCGGGTCCCACCGGTGCGACTGCGGAGCGCAATTGAAAGCAGCGCTGAAAAGAATCGCCGCCGAGCCCTCCGGTGTCCTCATATACCAGATGCAGGAGGGACGGGGCATCGGGCTGATCAATAAGTTGATGGCCTATGAGCTGCAGGACGGCGGAGCGGATACGGTCGAGGCCAATGAGCAGCTGGGCTTTGAAGCCGACCAGCGGGAATACGAGTTTTGCGCCGACATCCTAAAATACTTGGGCGCCAGCGCCATACGGTTGTTGTCCAATAACCCCACAAAAAAAACTGCCCTGGAACGCCAAGGGATCCGAGTTAAAGCGATGGTCCCTCTGAAAGTGTCTCACTCCCAAAGGGCTGATGAGTACATCAAGACGAAAAAGGAAAAGCTGGGCCACTTGCTGTGATTGCGGATTTCGGATTGCGAATGCGGATTTCGGATTGCGGATTGTTGAGCTAGGTGGATTAGGAATGAACGCAGAAACGGCAATCTGAGATCCGCAATCCGACATTCCTCCATGGAAAACAATCCGCATTCCGCATTCCGCAATCGAAATAATCCACAATCCGCAATCAAGTCATGGCATCCTTATATCATCCGGCGTATCCGGTAAGCCATCAGGGCCATTTGAGATAATCGTTAGCCTTCCGTTCTCCGTTCGCGCTCTGTACTCATTATGCCATCCGTCAAGGCGGATCACCCGCTTCAGGTAATCTGGCGTCAGCTTGTCGGCCAGGTCTACAAAGTCGGAAGCCTCCGGGTAGGTGCCCTTTTGAGCGGCATACCTTGCCGCTGCCTGCAGGATTTCCTGCATCTCTTGCCGCGTGCGCCGCGCTTTGACGTTGTCCAAAGCTTCTTTGAAATCCTGGACATTTTCCCACTGTAATTCGCCCAGGCGGACTTCCTTTAAGACCCACCGGCCGTTTTCCTTTTCAAAACGAAAACCGGTCGTGACCGTGCCTTCCGCAATTGCCGAGCTGCCCGCGGGGCTGAAGCTCGTAAATTCTATGTAACGGCTCAGCGATTCAAACGAACTCCCCTGCAAGAGGTTCATTGCCAGCTTGGTTCCCTTGCTCCTGCCGGCACATCCGGTCGAAAGAAACAAGTACGTTCCGAGGAGGATGCCCGCCACCAAGATCCTAGAAATTTTCATGTTGCCACCTTATCTCCGTATTTTTCCGCAAAAAGTTTCGCAAATTCGCTGACCTGGGCGTTTTGTATAAGTATAAGGTATAAGTTACGAACCAAATGAAACCACTGCTAAATCCGGAGACTCCCATTCAGTTTGTCAAAGGAGTCGGACCGAGGCGTGCGGCAGACCTGCTAAAAGAAGGAATCGCCACCGCAGAAGATTTTCTGCTCTATCTTCCCTTCCGATACGAGGACCGCTCCAGTTTTAGGAAGATTTCCGATCTGAAGGACGGGGAGATGGCGGTCGTCTTCGGTCAGGTCGCCCTGGCGGGCGTCTATCGAACTCCCCGCAAGCAGATGAGCATCTTTGAAGTAGTGATTCGTGATCAAAGCTCATCCATGATCTTGAAGTTCTTCAATCAGCCGTTCCTCAAGAATGTGATCCGCCATGGAGATTGGATCGTCGTGTATGGCCAGGTTGGTCACGATCAGTTCAAGCCGGGCCATCTAAGCATGAAGAATCCGGAGTACGAGATTATCGACGATCCGGCGGGGAAACAGGCGCATTCGGGCCGGATTACGCCCATTTACCGCAGAATTGGAACGCTGACAGGAAAAGTCATACGCCAGCTTGAATGGGAACTGTTGCAGCAGATAGAGCAGGAGCTGCCCGGCTGGCTGCCTCCCTCGCTGGAACTGAAGTGGCGGTTGCCGAAGCGAACAGAGGCCGTTCTTTCGCTGCATGCTCCGCCTGCGCAGTACTCTGCTACAGAGAAACTGGACCAGCTGAATGAATTTCGGTCCCCCTTTCACTTTCGCCTCATCTTCGAAGAATTCTTCCTCTTTCAAACCGGTCTGATCATCGCTCGCGAGCGACGAAGGGGGCGCGTCAAGAAGCGAAAGCTGGTTATCACCGAGTCGATTCGCAGCCGCCTTAAGGAGATGCTTCCGTTCCATCCCACCCAAGCCCAGAAGAAAGTACTGCGCGAGATTGTCGAAGACATGCAGAGCTTGCATCCCATGAATCGTCTTCTCCAGGGGGATGTAGGGAGCGGCAAGACTCTGGTCGCCGCGCAGGCGGCCCTGGTAGCCGTCGACAATGGCTGGCAAGTGGCGGTGATGGCTCCTACGGAGATTTTGGCGGAGCAGCATCATCAGACTTTCGGCAAATTATTTGCGCCCCTGGGCGTGCGCTCGGCATTGCTGTCGCGGATCACTTCCAAGCAAGAGCGGGTCGAGATCCGAAAATCTCTCAGCGAAGGAATTCTTCACGTCCTGATAGGCACCCATGCCCTGATTCAGGACACGGTTCATTTCTCCAATCTCGGTTTTGTGATCATCGATGAACAGCATCGGTTCGGCGTGATGCAGCGTTCTGCCTTGATGGGTAAAGGGGAAAACGTCGACACGCTGATTATGACTGCCACTCCCATCCCCAGATCGCTGGCCATGACCACCTACGGAGACCTGGATGTGTCGGTGATCGATGAGCTTCCTCCCGGCCGAAAGCCGATTCGTACTGTTTTGAAAACGGAAAGCAGTCGCGACCAGGTGTATCAATTAATCGACAGGGAGATCTCTTCCGGACGCCAGGCCTACATTGTATATCCGCTGATTGAGGAATCGGAGAAAGTCGATCTGCGCGCGGTGAAAGCGATGAGCGACGAACTGGCAAACCGCTTCCGGCCGTTGCGCATTGGTGTCCTGCATGGTCGCCTTAAGCCGGCCGAAAAGGAGAAGCTGATGGCGGAGTTTTCCACCGGCAGGATACACATCATGGCCGCCACTACAGTGATCGAAGTAGGTATTGACGTGCCCAATGCCAGCATGATGGTCATTGAACATGCTGAGCGTTTCGGACTGGCGCAATTACATCAGCTTCGTGGGAGGGTGGGGCGGGGAGCAAAGGAGTCCATCTGTATTCTGCTGGTGGACCGTGTTGGCTCTGAGGACGCCTGGGAGAGGCTGCAGATCATGAAGCAGACGCAGGACGGCTTTTTGATCGCCGAAAAGGATCTAGAGATTCGAGGTCCTGGAGAGTTTGCCGGCACGCGGCAGTCAGGCGTGCCTCTTTTCCGGCACGGGAACTTGCTGCGCGACCAGAAGATTATGCGTCTGGCGCGTGACGAAGCTATTGCCTTCCTCCGTGGCTTAAGCGGCTGCGAGAAAGAGGAGTATATCAGCAGGATGGGAAAGATTTGGAAGGCCAAGTTTCGGTTGAGCCGTGTGGGATAATTGCGAATGTCGAATTTCGAATGTCGAATGCGGGCCAGTTAATGTTTGGTCCCTAATGCTGAGAAGGTGTTGAAAATTACACCCAAGCTAATATGGAGATCTCCAAGATTCGAAATCTGAGACTTGAGGTTCGATATTTGAAAGCCGGCATTCGACATTCGAAATTCCAAATTCGACATTAAAAATGCGGATCATTGCCGGAAGGTTCAAAGGCCGGGTTCTTCATTCTTTCAGAGGACGGAATATTCGTCCTACCAGCGACCGGCTGCGCGAGACGCTATTTAATATTTTGCGAGAACAGCTATCGGGCGCCACCGTGTGGGATGCCTTTGCCGGCACGGGCGCCCTTGGTCTTGAGGCGCTCAGCCGCGGCGCCAGATTTGCGATGTTCACGGAGCGGAGCAGGCAGGCGGTGAAACTGCTTCTCAAAAATGTCAATCTCCTGGGTATCACTGGTGAGACGGAAGTGGTACATGCCGATGCAATTGACTGGGTGGCGACCACTACACACCGGTTCGATATGATATTTTTGGATCCACCCTACGATTTCCGGTCGTATGTTGATCTGGCTCGCGCCATCGGCGCCGCCCAAGTCTGCAACCCGGCCGGCACAGTCGTCCTTGAGCATAATAGAGCCTCTTCGGGCGTGGAAAAGCTTGTCGAGACTTGCCGTCCCTACCGACAGCTTCGCCAAGGCGATTCTGTGCTTTCGTTTTTCAGCGGCGAGGAGGTCAATCGCAATTTCAATAAACTATGAACCACGGGGAACACTGGGAACACAGCGCGGCTCTCAGGTCGCAACCAAAACGTCATTCGTCATCGGTCATCAGTCATCGGTTTAACAATAAGATTTACTGCCAATTTCGAAGGCCCTCTTGGCCCCGTGTTCCCAGTGTTCCCCGTGGTTTCATTGGTTTTGAGACGGCCTCGTTTGCCTCGCCATAGAGTTCTACATTTTGGGAGCGGAGAGCGGCCTGGCGGCTGTCTCTAGGCGCTCTCAGCGGCCTCAGGGGCTCGCGAGCCTTTCTTACAGATTGTGATTGGCGGCGGGCGAACCAAGCTTGGCGACAAACGGCAGGTCCCGATAGGCTTCACGGTAATCCATCCCATAGCCGACCACGTAATCCTCGCCCACGGTAAAACCCCGATACTCGACGCCGACATCGATAATCCGAATCGACCTTCGATCCAGCAACGCGCAGATGGAAAGCGACTTGGGGCCTCGAGATTTGAGGTTCTTCAACAGATAGTTCGTGCTGAATCCCGTGTCCACGATGTCTTGAACCAGCAAGATATCCTTGTCGGTCACATCAAAATCTATGTCTTTCAATATGCGGATTCCCGTGGAGCGGCCATCCTGCTTGAACTTAGTGATTGAGATGAAATCCAGTTTCAGGGGCAAATCGACGCTCCGGATTAGGTCGCAGGTGAATAAGAGGGCGCCCTTTAAGACCCCGACGATAATCAGGTCGCGGTGGGAGAAGTCCTTTGTAATCTCGGCTCCAATCTGGGCGGTTCGCGCCCGCAACGCCTCGGGGGAAAAGAGCACCTGTCCCAGACCGGCGTAGTTTTTTAAATTGGTGTCGATGCTATTGGATGCCAAGTCTTAACAGGAGGCTTTCAAAATTCTTGCGGTAGATGATTACCAGATTGATTTCCGGGTAGAGCTGGCGAAACAGGCGAATCTTCCTGTTCTTTCGCGTGACAAGCTTCTGTTTTAGCGTTGTGACTTCAACAAATACCTTATGTTCGGGGAGGTAAAAGTCTGGCGTAAAACTCTCCATTACGTTTCCCGCGGCGTCGCGAGTCAGAGGAAAGCAGACCGCCTCATATAGCCATTCGATTCCGTAGAACGTCAAGACGTTGGCGAAATCCCTTTCACTCGAATGGGCGAAGGGCACCGAAAGGCCTGAGCCCGGTGAGAATCCCTGACGAAATTCAGCTTTAGCTTCCAACACCACGTCCTTGAAGCGAATTTTAGGATTTAGTGATGAAGCTGTCAAGCCAAGAATACTATCCCTTGGGTCCACGGCGCCGATGGATACAGTATCTTGTAGTCAGCGCCACGAGCGGAAAGAGGAAAGGCGTTAGGTCGCCATGGCGTGAAGGCGGGTGCGGAGCATGAGGAGCGATCAGAATGTAAGGGCCCCAGAAATAAGGATTCGACATCTGGAGCAAGTGGGGTCCCACTCGGTATGAAGTCCTGCGAAATCTTAGACGAACGCGTCGAAAATTTTGAGCCAGTTCTGACTCTCGCATCGGTGGCCGGTACAACTCGCTCAACACGAAGCTGGAATGCTGGTCGATGGGCCAGAGCGTGGCTATGACCTGACGTGCTCCTGCGACTTGGAAGGCACTGGATAATCCGACCAGTCCATTTCCAAAGCCCCCGACTTCGCCGGCCGACTCGCAGGAGTTCAAAACGACCAGGCGATAGGGCAGATGGACTTGAGAGATCCTTTGGGCAGTCACTCTCCCACGTGCAGAGAGCGTTGAAAGCGCCGGAAATGCCTCATCCAGTAAGGAGTGCCCCGCGTAGTGGAGTACATCGCCTTTGGCGAGGCGTGCTTCATCCCAACTTCGCGCCACCTGCGAGCGAGCGGGGAAGAAGGCTTGATCCGCAAAAGGACCTTCCTGCCAGACGGTAAAATTTCTCAGAGTTTGAGTCGTGCCCTCAAAAGGGTGCAAGGTGTCCCAATAGCGGACCACAGCGCGTTCGAGAAGAGATTTTCCGTCTCTTGTTTCCAACATCTCAAACGGAATCGCGTGCAGTGCCCCATCACGGAGAATCGTCCAGCAATTTCCGCCGCGCAACGGCTCTTCCAATGGCGCCACCAGGATCTCGTGGAGTTGTTTCGAAATCTCACGCCGGTAAGGTGGGGCCACGAGATTGACCGCGGAGAGCAGGGGCAAGCGCAGTGATTGCACTCGCGAGGCCAATTCCGACTCGCCGGTGCGCAAGGTGACGCAAGTCAAGCTCCCTCGTTTGATTATCCAGGCCACGGTGCGGTCCTCGGAGACACAATAGTCGATGGCCAGGCAGTTGGGCCCGAGGCTTTGCTGAAAAGCGTACAAGTCAGGCGCAGGCTTCCCCCGAGCCATGCTCTTGCCCATTTCCCAGATCTGAAGCGCCTGCGAAATCTTTCCTTGTTGAACCAAAACAGAAACCCAAACGCGCATCAGTTCGAGTACTCGAGCGGCAAAGTTGAATTCAAAATAGGATCTAGACCCGCGTTGTTGCAGAGTAGAAAACGCAGATTGCAGGAGCGGCTCAGCTCTCCTTGGGTCTCCGTCCCGGTACCAGAGCCGCGCGAGGAGAAAATCAATTTTCCAACGGTTTGGGTCGTCGGCAGGGATCAATGAAGCAGCCTCGTTCAGGAATCCCGAGGCTTCGCGGACCGAAGAGGATCCGTCAAGCGCATCGCATACAGCATTGGATAGGAGCGCTGTGTTCCTCTTTGTTCTCGCATGTTGAAGGGCAAAACGTGAGAGCGCCGACGCCTCAGTTTTTCTGCCCGCCGCTCGAAGGTACCTTTGTCGCAGGCTGAGCCTCTGAAAATAGCCTGGGGACTGCGCATTAAGAGGCTTGACAAGTATCGCGTCGGCTTCGTCGTTCCGATTCAGCTCCAGCAGGCACCCGGCCATGTTGTTCTCGACGATGGGGATGTTGCGGCTGTCCGGATCCAGCGCGCTGCGGCACCGTTGGTAGTGCGCAAGCGCGGCAGAAAAATTACCCCCTTCCTGATAAAGCGCACCCAGATTGTTTGCAGCTGTGGCCATTCCTTCCGAATACTGCAGCGATGTGTGCAGATCCATCGCTTCGTGATAACGTTCTAAAGCCAGATCCAGGTTGCCTTGCTTATGGGCGTTGTGGCCAAGATTCTCCCGAATCATTGCGTCCAGATGATTTGAACGTTGGGGGTTTCGGCATTTCCAGGCTATCTCCAGCCAAGCATTGCTGTCTGAGAATCGTCCTTCATCAGCAAGCGTGTAGGCAATCAGGAAAGAGAGATGCTCCTGTTGCCAGCTCCAGGAATTGGCTTCGGCGATTTGCAACGCTTTACTGAAATTGTGTCGGGCTTCCGAGAGTCGGCCCTTTTCCCATGCGTCCCAACCCAATTTCTTGTTCACATAGAGCGCCGCTAGCTGTTTGCCGTCCAGGCGGACCATTTCAGTCAGAGCATAGTTCTTGAGCAGTGGCTGAAGGGCATAGGCCCCGCGGCGATAGCTGCGAGCCGCCGCCGGGTTTGCCTCAAAGAGCGCCGCCTCAAAGGCATTGCTTGCTCGATTCTGATGCTGCAAAAAAATAGTTCTCGCCCGCTCGAAGGAGCCGGCTCGTAATGCCCTGAGGAAATCCGCACCCGCATCAGCACGCAGCGAACCTGCGAGTAAAACCAGCACCAGGCTGCACTGGATAGAGCGGCTGGCTGCGTATCTGTTGCTCTTCATCCACAAGGTGAATAGCGCAAAATAGTGTGACATCCGATTTTGGTTTGCCAGTTTCTCAGTGAGGCAGCTTCTTGAGCAGAGCGGTAGCCTCCTCGTGAAACTCACCAGCACTGTGCGTAATCGCGTCCAGGCGCCGCCGAGCTGCTTGAATATCCCTCTGGCGCAGACTGAGGTTTGCAAGCAACCACCGTACTCGATTATCCTGTGGGTTCCTGGTCTCGAGTTTAGCCAGGACTACTTCAGATTCACTCAGTTTGTTCTGCGCGCAAAGGGCATTCGCGAGGTAAAACATGGCTTCGTAGTCTTCTGGGTGGCTCTTCAAATATTGGCGAAGCTGTACTTCAGCCGCAGACCAGTTGCCGCTGCCGTAGGCGCGCGCCGCCGCGAGGAATTCATCTTGCGGGCGAGGGGACCGCAATTCGGGCGGGACCATCGGGTAGGGAGTAACAACGGCGAGTTTCGTGACGTCTTGATGATTCAGGGAGTACCAATAACCGACTAGTGCTACCAATACCAGTCCCGCGGCGATGGGCCAGGCATAGCCGCGCGATTTCGGAGCTGGTTTGAGACGCTCCAGCTCTTTCCGGTTCTTGCGCATTTCCAGCACCAGGCGCAAGCGATCCTGGCAGTCCGTACATCCCTGCAAATGTTCAGCTACCGACGAAGTCTGGCTGGAATCTAGGTCGGATTGCAGGAACCCAATCAAATCGACTTCTTCACATTTCATGTCTACTTAACGCCCCAAAGTCCTTCCTTGCGGAGACTTTCTCTGATTCGATCCAGCCCCAGAATCATCCTGCTTCGAAGTGTCGAAATTGGAACGCCCGTCGACTGGCTGAGGGCCGTCAGTGTTGCAGGAGACTCCTGAAGAACCAGGTTTTCGATAATGAAACGCTGTTCAGGGGGCAGCTTTGTCATTTCCCGCTTGATAACGTTCAGTCGTTTTTTCTCTAGATCCTGCCGCTCTTGTTCGAGTAGTTGATTGAGAGGGGAAGACGCGGGTGGATCGGCCACGCGATTAGCCTGATCGAGGTCGTCCTCGAGAGCTTGCCGGCGTCCGTGGTGATAGTAATCGATTGAAGTATTCGTGACGATCCGTTTCAGGTAGAGAAGTGCTTCCTCGGACGAACTGCCCGGGAAATGAGAGCCAAGGGCTCGGCGGAAAGCTTCTTGAACCACCTCCTCTGCGATATCAGCGTCACGCACTATGGCGCAGGCAATATGTCTAAAAAGACGCTGGTGTCTCGCCCAGAGATCCTCTAGGAGGCAAGAATCCATTTTTCCGTAGTGTCTGGAGCCGCCAGTGCCAAGGCGTCCCTGTGGCAGCGCCACCGCATGGGGCAAGCGGTGTGGCGGTCGCTCTGCGTGGCGCTCGTCGCCGCCGGACCGGCCTTCTGCGTTCCGCCTTCTTCCTTCGGCATCCTATTGGAAGGAAGTTCGCTATGAATGACGCGGGACGGCAGGCGGGTCAACGATCTACATCCGCTTGGCCTTCGTTTTCATACCGTGGGTGTCCAGTTTATACGTCTGCTCGATGAAGCGGAGCATCAGCTGCTTGTGTTCCTCGGTCAAACTCTTCCAGAGCGAGACCACTTTCTTGAGGTCTTTGTCGAGCTTGGGCGGAGTGATCTTGAACTCTGCCTGCTGCGGCGGAAAAAAGTCACGGACTTCCACCCCCAGTGCGTCGGCCAGTTTCTGCATGGTTGCCAGCGTAGGATTGATGTGATTGTTTTCCAACCGGGAGATATAGTAATCGTCAATCTGAATACGGGCGGCGATCTCCCGTTGTGTCAATTCTTTGGCTTCCCGGATTTCCCTGATGCGTTCGCCTAGTGTCTTGGGCATTCCTCTCTCCTTTCGTTAAGGTTGTGGCTAAAAGTGAGCCGGATGCTAACAATACAGTAAAAGTACCATTGCTCAAAAGCAAAATTTTTGCAAGTTTTTATTCGCAAATCTTTCACCAGAGCAGTTATGTATTCTGTGACCGAAGAGATTCGCCGACTCAAAAATCAAGTGGCCCTGCTTTTGGCATGTAGCCGAACACGCCTGGACAAGGCGCGATGGACTTCCATCCAGTCGCTGTTGCAAAGCGCCGTCTCGGCAAGTCCTACCCTCGAGTTAGCCCCCCAATTAATGAGGGAGCATGAGTATTTACGCAACTTATTGCGGGTTCACCACTAGCTATAGGTAGAAAGAGATCTCATACCACCGGTATAAACTGGGCACTGCGGATTTGGCCAGCCGATTTATTGGAATGGTCGAAAGTTAACCAACTTGTGAACTTCGTCTGCACCAAGGGAACCTGGGATGCTGTTATAATGTCGCGCCTGACGGTATGAATCTTCCAGGCGGTATCACGGCAATTTATCCCGGATCGTTTGATCCTATTACCAATGGCCACTTGGATGTAATTAAGCGCTGCCTCACTCTTTTCGAGAAGGTGATCGTGGCAGTTTTGGTCAACTCCGAAAAGATTCCCCTCTTTTCCACTCGCGAGCGGGTGGACATGCTTCGCCAGGTGACCGCCGACTGGGAAAACGTCGTAATAGACACCTTCGACGGCCTGCTGGTCGGTTATGCGCGGCGGAAAGGTGCCAGAGTTATCGTGCGCGGGATCCGCGCAGTATCCGACTACGAATTTGAATTTCAGATGGCGCTGATGAATAGGCGACTGGACGACGAGATTGAGACCGTCTTTTTGATGCCGGCCGAATCTTACTCTTATCTGAGTTCGCGCCTGGTAAAGGAGGTTTTCCTTCTAGGGGGAAGCGTAAGCGGATTGGTCCCTCCGCTGGTGGAAAAGGCCCTCGCAAAAAAGATAAAGCGCTCTCGCTCTAAAAGAAAGTCGAAAGTCGAAAGTCGAAGGTCCAAAGTCGAAAGTCAGCAGAAGTAGTGTTGAAAACCATAAGATAGGTGAACCTCATTGGCGCGGACGCTTAGAACCACTCCAACTTCAATCTTTGACCTTCGACTTTCGACTTTGGACTTTTGACTTTGGACCTTCGACTCAGAGTTATAATCCAGCTTGCGAATGCGCCGCATACTTCCCCCCCTGATACTCGTTGTAACAGTCATCTCTGCCTACTCGTACGTGCGCTGGAGGACTTCCCGCTACGATTACCTGATTTCCCGGGGTGCGGTCAAATACAGCCTTGATTTCCATTTGGTGAAATCTTTGATCTACGAGGAAACTTGGTTTAATCGTTATGCGCGGGGAAAGGCCGGCGAAATTGGCCTGATGCAGATAACGCCCATGGCGTTGGACGATTACAATCGGGCGAAGAATGTGTCTTTCGCATCCCAGGATCTGCTCGATCCGGAGCTGAACATTGAAGTGGGTTGTTGGTATCTGAGGAATTGCATCGACCGCTACAAGGACTTCGAAGACCCGCTCCCCTATGCGCTCGCTCGATACAATGCCGGGGACGCGCGCGTGAAAAAATGGCTGGAACCTCCTCCACGCGATACCTCCGAGCCGGCCCAGAATTTTCTGGACCGCATCGATTATCCTTCCACGCGGCACTACGTCAAAAATATTCTGCGACGTTACGCGCTCCAGAACTACTACTTCTAGCGAGCTCATACCGCCGGTATGGACTGGGGAAATTCAGATTTGGGAAATGAACCGCCAGCCGACCACACGGCATTGTGTGCAGCCACAGAGCCGCGGCCGGAAGGGCGCGGCGCACCAGAATAGCCGGCTTCGGCAATCCCGCTTTGCTCAAGCTGGCTTGATATTTTCAGTTTATGGGGTTTTGGAGCGGAGAGACGGCCTGAGGGCCGTCTCAGTGCGGATAACTTAGATTGCCTTGCCGCGCCCTTCCGGTCGCGGCTCTGTGGGCGCATGCGCGCGAGCGGC
>DASXTB010000212.1:0-4400 GCA_036505615.1 Acidobacteriota bacterium | reverse complement strand
TTACCGCTACTTTTTGCGATTAGGATTTCTCGACGGAAAGGAAGGTCTCATTTTTCACTTCCTGCAGGGGTGTTGGTACCGTTTCTTGGTTGACGTCAAAATTTTTGAACAACGGAGGAAACGGCACGATTTCAATGAAACACTTTAGCCGGCGCGCATTGCGCTGGACAGTCCCTCTTTTAGTAACAGCTGGAGTTGTTTTCTGGGGCCATAACGCTTTTTTGCGCGCTATCGGGCAACTATTGTTTGTCGAGGACGCTTTACGACCTGCAGCAGCGATAGTGGTTCTCGGTGGTGATGTCCCATATAGAGAGGTAGAGGCTGCGAAACTCTATCATCAGCACTGGGCTTCCAAGGTACTGCTGGTTCGGGGCGCAGGTTTAGAAAGACAGGGTGCGCTCGGCATCCTCGGAATAGAACTCCAGGAAAGTTGGGAGTTGAGCCGCGATGCGCTTGCCAAACTCGGGGTCCCTAGTTCCGCTATCATAATTGCGAACGACCGCGCCGAGGGAACGCTGGAAGAACTCCAAGTCGTCGCCAAAGAGCTGAAACCGAGCGCTGGCCCGGTAATTCTAGTCACTTCGAAATTCCACACGCGCCGAGTGCGACTTTTCTGGCGCTATGTGACGGGCAAGAAATGGGATGCAATTGTCCGCGCGTGCGAGCGCGATTGTTATGACGCGAATCACTGGTGGCAGGATCGCTACTTTGCATTCGCCGTAGTGAAGGAATATCTTGGATTTCTTAATTACTGGGCCGGTTTCCCGGTCCGGGCGCCAGCCAGCCAGGCGTCGGCCACACCGTAATTCATGAAACCGGCACGGAAGAGTCGCGATTCCTGAGTCAGAGCCCGGAGCGTAAGCGACGGGTCCTGCCAGTGCAACTCGGTGACTTAAACTTTGTTCTGGCAGATGTTGTTACTCTGGCGGGACCCGTCGCTTACGCTCCGGGCTCTGACTTGGGGACTTCGACTCTTCCGTGTCTTGGTCGTGAACCTTTGTTTTTATTTCAAGAGAATTAAGTGATCATTCTCGGAATCAACGCCTACCACGGAGACGTCTCTGCCGTTTTGCTGCGCGACGGCAAGCTGATTGCAGCGGTCGAGGAGGAGCGGTTCCGGCGTGTCAAGCACTGGGCAGGTTTTCCACGCGAGTCTATGCTCACCTGTCTCAAGATGGCCGGCGTCCGGCCCGAAGAAATTGATTACTTCGCCATTTCCCGGAATCCGCGCTCCCACCTGGCGCGCAAAGCGATCTTCGCGCTTCGGAATCGGCCAAGCCTCGGGTTGATATCCAATCGGGCAAAGAATCTGAGTCGAATCTCCGCGATACCTGAAACAATCGCACAGACCCTTGGTCTGGATGCAAAGTGGATCCGAGATCGAATGCAGTGGGTGGAGCACCATCCCGCTCATCTGGCGAGCGCGTTTTTTGTGTCGCCATTTGAAGAGGCTGCAGTCTGCGCCATTGACGGTTTCGGCGATTTTGTCAGCACTTCATGGGCACTCGGTCGCGGTGAAAAACTCCAAGTGCTGCAGAGAACCTATTTCCCTCATTCCCTGGGGCTGATGTATTTGGCCATTACACAGTACCTCGGGTTTCCAAAGTACGGCGATGAATACAAAGTTATGGGACTGGCCCCCTACGGCCAACCTTGCTACATCGACGCGCTGCGAAAGTTGATTCATCTAAAGCCTGAGGGCTGCTTCGAGCTCGATCTGTCCTACTTCCACCACTGGTCGAAGGGCGACGGAATGACCTGGGACGATGGCGAGCCGGCCGTCGCCCCGGTGTATTCGCAGAAGCTGGAACAGCTTTTAGGCCCGGCCCGCAGGCCCGGACAACTCTTGGAGCCCACGCACGAGGCTATTGCCGCCTCGCTTCAAGTGGTTTTTGAGGAGGCGGTTTTTTATGTGCTCAGCGCCCTGTACCGCAAGACGCGAATTCCGCGCCTCTGCTTGGCGGGGGGATGTGCCATGAACAGTGTGGCGAATGGAAAAATCCGCGAGAGCACGCCATTTCAGGAAGTCTACGTTCAGCCGGCAGCGGCGGATAACGGAACAGCACTGGGCGCGGCTTTTTATGTTTGGAATCAGCGGCTGGGAATGCCGCGAGTCTACGTGATGCGGCACAGCTACTGGGGACCGGAGTTCAGCGAACATGAAATCGGCAGCGAATTTGGCCACGAATTAAGCCACGAATTGTACGAATTAAACGAATTTCACAATCGGTGGAGGAAGATCGAGGATCAAGACGAGCTGTGCCGGTGGACCGCGCAGCGAATTGCGGACGGAAAAATCGTCGGCTGGTTTCAGGGGCGTATGGAGTGGGGTGCTCGGGCTTTAGGCAATCGCAGCATTCTTGCTGATCCGCGCCGCGCCGATATGCGAGAGATCATCAACACCAAGATCAAATTCCGTGAGAAGTTCCGCCCGTTTGCGCCTTCAATTAAAGAGGAAGCACTGGAAGACTATTTCGTCGGTGGCGTTCCCGATCCGTTTATGATCCAGGTCTACCCGGTGCGGGCCGACAAAAGGCGCGCCATTCCGGCAGTCACGCATGTGGACGGCTCGGGGCGCCTTCAAACCGTTAACCGCCATGAAAATCCTCTTTACTGGCGGTTGCTGGACCACTTTGAGAAGTTAACTGGTGTGCCCGTTCTCTTGAATACTTCCTTTAACGAAAATGAACCGATTGTCCACAAGCCGTCCGAAGCTCTTGACTGTTTTCTAAGAACAGGAATGGATGTTCTGGTCATGGGGCCTTACGTCTTAGAGAAGACTCAGCAGAAGACTGAAACAGAAATCGGAAGGAAAGAGTGGGTAGTAAGCGGAACGTCGGCGTGAGTCCGAGATCATGCATAGATTTCTTCCTAAAGTGCGATGCGGTGGCCAGTCTAACGGCGGGCGGCCCGAAAATGCCCAGCACTTTTGGTTTTTCAATTCTTACATTGGATCCCGGATCCGTTGAGAATTTCTCCATGAGACGAATTCTGAACCACGGGGAACACTGGGGACACCGGGAACTGGCAACTGGCAACTGAGAACTGGGAACTGGGAACTGGGAACTGAGAACTGGGCACTGACAGAAGACAGGAGCACCCATGAACATTTTCGACAAACGCACATTGATCACCGGAGGGGCTGGTTTTCTCGGCTCTCACCTGGCGAGGTTGCTTGAGAAGAAGGGTCACAGGCAGCTTCTTGTTCCACGAAGTAGAGACTACGATCTGACCAGGGAAGCGAACGTCGAGCGCCTTTATCGCGACGCAAGACCCCAGCTCGTCATACACCTGGCTGCGCGTGTCGGCGGGATTGGCGCAAATCGCGCGAATCCAGGGCGATTTTTCTATGAAAACCTGGCAATGGGCAGTTTGCTGATGGAGCATGCCCGGCGCGCTGGTGTGGAAAAGTTCGTGGCGATCGGAACTATTTGCGCCTATCCCAAGTACACGCCCGTACCCTTCCGCGAGACCGACCTGTGGAATGGATACCCCGAAGAGACTAACGCTCCCTATGGACTGGCCAAGAAAATGCTTCTCGTTCAGGCTCAAGCTTATCGCCAGCAGTACGGTTTCAACACAATTTATCTGCTTCCGGTGAATCTCTACGGGCCCGGGGATCACTTCGATTTGGAGACTTCCCACGTTATCCCAGCATTGATACGCAAATGCGTTGAAGCAGTCGAAAGTGGAGACTCGGAGATCCTGTGTTGGGGAGATGGAACACCCACTCGCGAATTTTTATACGTGGCCGATTGCGCAGAAGCCATCGCTCTGGCTGCCGAGCGCTACGACAGTCCCGAGCCGGTAAACATCGGTTCGGGCATGGAAATCTCCATTAAGGAATTAGTGGAACTAATTGCGGACCTCACCGGCTTCCGCGGGAAGGTAGTGTGGGACACTGGAAAACCCAACGGCCAGCCAAGGCGCTGCCTCGACATCAGCCGCGCGCGGGAGGCTTTTGGTTTTAGCGCGCGCACCGACTTCCGCGAAGGTCTCCATCGAACCATTCAGTGGTACAGCGAGAAAGTGAAACAGGTCCTATCCAAGTCTGAAGTCGTCGCGCGTTGAATTCCATTCATATCTGTTTTTTTAACCGTTCTTATTACCCGGATTTTGGGGCAACCGGACAACTCTTGACTGAGCTGGCCGAGGATTTAGCCCGTGAGTTTGGGTGTCGGATTTCCGTCGTTGCAGGTTTCCCCCTGGACCGCAAAAACCAGGTTGAACATCGCAGCCGGCTCCCATTTCGAAGAGAGTCACGAAATGGTGTGGAGATCTACCGCGCCGCAGGCACAACCTTCAGCACCAAAAGATTTGCGGGCCGAGCGGCCAACTACATTAGCTATTTCTTCTCCGCCTGCCTGGCTAGTTTTTGGATTCGTCGGCCGGATGTCGTC
>DASXTB010000211.1:0-5948 GCA_036505615.1 Acidobacteriota bacterium | reverse complement strand
TTCCTGGGTTTTGTGCAACTGGCATCCATCACCATGCTCCTGAAGCAATTTTGAGATAGGTTCTAGTAAATTCGGATGGTTGCAGGATATTGGGAAATCGCTGAAAGAAAAGAAATTGTGGTTGCGGTGGAGTGAATTATTCATCATTTAACCCCTCCGATTCGCATCACGCTGAGGCAGGTAAAGCTTGTCCAGGAGCGCGTTACAGGGGGGGGGTAGGGGGATGCGGGGGCAGAGATTGCACCAAGCTGTGGTGAGCCGCGGCATACTTCCGATACCACCAGCACCAGCCGTCTTTGACCAGAGTGTGATTGACATTGGTGCCATCTGGCAAGATGACGTCGGCGAGGGTGGGCCCGAGTCGGCGGGCAATGTGAGTCACGTGCATCGTGGCGCGACAGTTTCTGGTCACGCTAATACAAAGGACCAGCGAGGACACTTGCCGAAGGAGGTAACAATTTGTCCCAAGAAAGATGACGTTGCCCTGTGGGCCGTCATCTCTCTTGGGTACGACTCTCCGCGAACGTTCACAGCCAGCTAAGCCGGAACCTAACGGACCGCTATTCCGGGAGCGAGGATGAGATTGACAGGAAGCTTTTCCGCTAAGGTATAGGGACTCGGCTTATTTTCCTTAACCCACCGCTTCTCAGCTACAGATTCAAAAGGCGGAGCAAGTTCCCCTTGAAGAGACCAAAGATCAAAAGGTGTCTCGTCAATGGAAATCTCCCAATCATACCCCTTGTCCTTTACGAAGGGAGCAATGACTTGATCAAGTGTCCTGATCCACCATTCTCTGAGGACCGGACTGGGTAACGTCCTAGCAATTTGGTCGATCTTGAACCGGACAAATTTGTTATTGGGCTCGCCACCTACAAAGCAGGAGTCCTTGGCTACCTCCTCAAAAATGAACACCACATAGAACTTAGGGATCGGGATGCTCGCATACACCTCCGTAACCTGCTTGGCCAGCTTTTTTTTGTCTTCAGCAGTGAACGCTCCGACAGGATGATAAACTTTCCATAAAGGCATATCTAATCCCTCCTTATTGGTTGGGCATTATTGGTGTTGGATTTGTCTGCAGACTCACAGTCTCCTCGATATCCGAACATTTCATGTCGATTCTTTTGCGGCAAATGATCCATCTGTGAGTCCTCCTATTCTGTTTCAGGTTAAGGTGGGCGGCTAGTTCCAGAATGGTATGTATCTGTATATGCAATTACACGATCAAAAAAACACTCCTACCTCGACGGAATCCCGATCATGTTTGCTACGAGCTTTCGCAAGAGTGTCGCTCCATTATCCCCAATAAGCCTTTGTGTGCGATCCTGCGCCTTTCGCCATGAAGGAACGATTTGATGCAGAAGATTACGACCTTTGACCGTAACCTGCAACGGCGAGCCTCGCCCGTCTTCTCCATCTATAATCTCTTCTATCCAACCATTGGTCAGCATTATCTTGAGATTACGGGTCAGCGTTGATGGATCGAGGTGAAGGCGCTTGCCAATGTCGATACGCCGAACGGGGCCGATCCTTGCCACAACCACCAGGAGATTGAGTTGTGTTGCTTTCAGACCGAATTCGCGTAATTCATCATCGTAGATGTTCGTGAGAACACGATTGAGTATGCGGGCACGACTCAACAGACACTCACACCCTATCTGATCAATAACAGCTTTATCTTGTTTCTTTTGGTTCGATTCCATATTCATCGGTGCGTAGTGTTGCATATACAACTACATGCTGTCAAGTGACTTTTCCTGGCAAGTCCATCATTCCCTGACCGGAATGGTTGTACGGGAGCGATTAGGGCGTTATTTAATCCCCTCCCTTCGGATCGTTCTGAAGTCACGAAACATGCTCCAGGAGCGAGTTGCAGGGGTTCAGTGCATCTGTGATGGTGGAGGGTCCCGCCTTGTTCTCGCGTTTGGGGGCGGTTCCACAGATGAAGGCTCAAGGGAAGCCGATTTGAGCAATTGGTGAGGCAGTCGAGGTGTCAAAGTCATTTGTCCATAATACCTGCA
The DNA here is from genome assembly GCA_036505615.1 of Acidobacteriota bacterium. Classification (GTDB taxonomy): domain Bacteria; phylum Acidobacteriota; class UBA6911; order JACQSX01; family JACQSX01; genus DASXTB01. Next base: position 3,927 of record DASXTB010000211.1, on the reverse strand, counting down.
AGCATACCTGCCCTCAAACACCCGAAATTCCAGCTTGCCAAAACTAGCGCTCCAGTGTCCCTAAATCAGATAGTTGACAGGCAGCATTTCAGCAGGTGCCGGCGGCAGGCGCGAATACCATCATAAATTTTCACAGCAACAGCGCCGAGAGTTTCAATCAGCGAGAGGCGAGTCTCTGGTCGCGGCGGGGCTGGGTGTGCGCCGGGGGAGGCGCACACGAGGAATCGCTAGAGCAGGCGCTTCGGTCATCGCCTAACACCTGCAGCAGAAAACAGATTGACGGCTAGCAACGTTCGAAAATTGTCCGGCAATTACGTGGGGCAGTAGACCAAAGGGTATGCCTGCGGATAGATGATGATCTGGTCATAAAGTGCGTAGGCGTGAAGAATTGCTATGACCATCAAGGACGCTCGATCCCCGGTAAAGGCCGTGCCATTTGACGGTCGGACGCGTCATGCAGGGATCGTGAGACAGTCCGTTTGCTCAACGCTACCAGTTCAGCGAACCCTAGCTCATTCGCGTGTGTTCTCACATGAGTCAGGAGAGCTTTCGTCACGATTCCCTCATCCAAATCCTTAGCCCCCGTTACAATTGTATAGGGCAGCTCTGTCTTCCACATCAAAGTTCCTGAATCATTCACGAGATACAGGTATAACCGTTGCGATGAACGCTCCTTCAACCCCCCAAAACTCTTCTGCGGCGCTTGACCGACCACACTCCCGATCAGCACACAGTCCACCTGAGACTCCACGTTCATCCGCTGCGCCAGCCCTACCTGCTCGTGGTGGGATACCCCATAGCGGGCCACGCTTGATGGGCTCACCACTCGAAGATCGGTCATTTCTCGAAACACAGCAGTCCACCGCTCAGCCATCACCGAATCTCCGGCGAACGGCATCACCGCGATAGTTTTTACCAATTCAAGGTGCTGCTGCTCTTGCGGTGTAACTACCCATGAGTTCTCGAATGCCTGGAACTCAATGTCACTGGTCCGGGTCCTATCAATCCCCACCGCGCCCAGCCATACAATGGCCAAGCAGCCTTGCATGGCCAAGGCTGAGAGAAACAGAAGCCCGAAGATGACGGTATGATGGACGCCTAACCTACCGTTAGGCATGAAAGACCAATAAGAGTGGGTCTTGGAGTTAACTCTATCCGACAAGATAGACTCCGGTCTGGTCAAAATTGCTCAGCGTTGTGCCCCACTTAAATTGTGGACAGGTGGCTTAGTCAGCTGGATACAGGAAACGTACTGAAATTATTCAAAACCCATCGTAGTGGAAAGCAGCCGAGGCCCGCCCTCTCACCAAAGTCACAAACGAGTGTGCTTGTGCGAGACGCCGATCGCTCGCGGAAGGTAGACAAGAAGCTCAACAAAGAGAATTGCGGACACAGGTCCGCGAGCGCACGCTCAACTCGCTGGCTTCGACCGTTCATTCCACCGGACGGGACTCATTACGCTTCCCAATGCAAGCAGACCGATAATGATCAGGAAGAAGACGAAGGACACAAAGAGAAAGAATGCGACTCGCATAGACTCCACGCTCATCCGCTGCGCCGGCTCTAGCCCTAAGACGACGGTATGGTGGACGCGTAACCTACGGTTAGGCATGAAAGACCGTTAGGAGTGGGTCTTGGAGTTAAGTCTATCCGACAAGATCTCACCACCGATCGGGTCCACCTTCGAATCCAGAACTCAAAGTGGCTCCGTGATGCGGGAGCTTACGCGGCCGATGAGGCGGCCGCTATCGTTTTGAGGAGCTGAGCAGCCTTGCGCGGCTTGGAGAGGCTGGCATACGCCCCCTCAAGCCGGGCGAGTCGCGATACCCTTCGCGACAACATGTTCGAGTGCACCACCACACGACTCTCCGGCCAGCGATTCCCGATTTCAACCAGGAGATCCAGCCCATCCATTCCGGGCATGGAGAAGTCGGTCAGGACGACGTCGAATCGTGAAGCCTCCATGTGACTTATCGCGTTTAGCCCATCCGAAGCCTCTCGGACCACGTAGCCAGCAGATGTTAATATCTCGCAAAACAGCTCCCTGCTATGCTCATCGTCATCCACCACCAGCACCTTGAGGCGTTGATCGGTCATAGAAAATACTCCGGTGTCTACCTGAATGATCCAAGCATATGTGGCCTTCTCAGGAAGGCCATCGTGCCTATTCCAGGCAAGCTTACACAACAACGATCGTTCGAGTCTGTTCAATATTGAACAGTGGTGAAGAATAGTTAAAGGTTGCCGTCGGACATTGCCCTTGGCTTTATTTAAAGGGGAAACTAGTCGTGCAGGACGATGTTGAGGAGGGAACCGTGAACATGCAAGCCGTTGTCGTCATGAATGAAGCCGAGCTTCTTGAATTTATTCATAAAGAAACTGATTCGCGGCCGCGTTGTGCCGACCATTTTGGCGAGCGTTTCCTGGCTGATCTTCGGAATGATCGGCTCTGCCTTGGTTTCTTTCCCAAAGTGGGCCAACAGTAGCAGCATCCGCGCCAGACGTTTCTCGCTGGAATTAAAGAGCTGATCCACCAAGTCCGATTCGATGCGAAGGTTGCGCGTGAGGAGATAGGTGATGAACCGCTCTGCGAAGGTGGGCTCGTCGTGCAGTGTGCGGATCATAGTGGGCTTGCCAATGCGCAGGATGGTGGACACGTCCAGGGCGGTTGCAGTTGCCACGCGCACCATCTGTCCGGTGAGGCAGGATTCCCCAAAAAAAGCTCCGCGCTCCAGAATCGCGATGACGGCTTCCTTGCCTTTGGCGGAGAGTACGGTGAGCTTGATCTTGCCCTCCTGAATGTAGAAGACGGCGTCCGCCGCATCTCCCTGCGAAAAGATGATTTGTTTCTCTTTGGCCTGAAGAATTTTTTCCCCACCGTTGACTTTGGCGAGAAACGTCGTGAGATTGAACCGCGGGGTTAGCTCGTGAGCCATAGGGTATGGCCTCCGCTATAAATTATTTACCACTGGACCTGGAATTAATTCAAGTCTTGTCCTGAACCGAATACGAACCGAGCCCCGGCGATGAGGGAGCAGAAAATTGCACCGGTAAGTCGGTGGTTCAGTTGATACTGGATGGGCTTGTTGTGCCCCGCGTAAATTGTGGACAGGTAGCGTAGTCAGCTGGGTAGGACCCCACCCCTGAAATTATTCACAACCCATCGTAGCGGAAGACAGCCGAGGCCCTTTCCACAGACACGCGTGTCACGCCAGTGTCACAGGAATTTGGGGGAATCGCGTAAGTGCTGGTGTCCCCAACGGGACTTTTAAGGTAGTGGCACAATCTTTGACGTTCAGAATCGAAGGCTCAGCTCGGTATTAGTATATGGTGAAGGCCCGCTGATTAAGAGCGTAACAGGGCTGTTTTTCTAACGGCTTGATTGGCAAACTGGTTTCCCCGTTCCTTTGAACTTCAACGCCTTAATTTGGTTCGATTGGTTCTATTCATTCCACTCGTTCTATCCATTGCGCAGACTTTTAGCACAAATGGGGGTGCGCCACTTCCCACAACTGGGATCCCGCTCGAAATCAATTAAGTTGTGATAGCGATGCAGTAATTAATGGCATCCCATTAATCTGCGATCGGCTGCCTTAGGCGCGAATTACTCCTATTCGTATCTTTTCAGCCCATGCTGGCCTCCGATGATTCTCCGTTCAAGGGAACACGTTCGATCGGCCTGCGGAGAGGCAAATCGTTCGACGGTCGAGACTCCGTGAATTGGTTTTCTCTCCTTTCGAACAATTGGCTCCTGTGACACCTCTGGAATCATCGAACTATCCAGGCTCAATTTTATAATTCTGCTTGACTGTACATTCGAGCAGCCTACACTGAACACAGGAAGTATTGAGCTACGCTGGCTGTCTAACCCCGCGCGCGTTCTGAAGTCTACCCACGCGCCTGATTCCTCAGTCTCCGCCGCTCTTC
>DASXTB010000210.1:0-20521 GCA_036505615.1 Acidobacteriota bacterium | reverse complement strand
CGCAGGTCGAAGGTCGCAAGTCGCAGGTCTAGAGTCACGAAATGTCTGTTGTCACTGGTTCGTGGTTCGTCGTTCTTGCCGAAAATGGCCTTCCTCGCCTCGCGCCGGGGAAGCCAGGATTTTCACTTAGCGTCAGCCGTAGACCAATATCAGCGCCTCCGTCGGCTGGAACGTGAGAAAAAATCAGCATACGCGAGCGTGGGAAGGCATGAAAAATCGTAACCCACCCAATTGTAGCGCCGGCCTCCAGGCCGGCCTTCGACGAATCCCGACAGACGGAATGCCGGCCGGAGGCCGGCGCTACAATTTTTTAGCAGCCTTGTAAGCGGAGGGATAATCTGGCGTATACGCAGCGCTAACACAGAGCTACCCGTAACCGGATTGGTGAATCGGGTGGGACGCGTAATATCGGCTTTGGTCCTGCAAGAAGTTGAGGAAGTAAAACTAGCAAATAGAAGAGCGGCTTTTCAACAACAAAGAGAAAAAGGTTCCCGCGATCTCGCCCGCTTTGAAACGCCCGTCTGATGCTGGTTTCAGAGTTTGTGTACGAGGTCACCGCTTGTTTCTTGAGAAGAAATTTCTTGACACTGAAACATGCGAGAGGTGCTTTCCTAAATACTTTTGTAAATCGGCAGACGTCTGAAATCCGCAATCCCAAATCTGCAATCCGCAATTTTTCAGGGACCTGTGACTTGCGACCTTCGACTTGCTTTATTGCAAGTTTTTCAACTGATTTCTTGCCATGTCCGCCCAGGGGCTATTGGGATCGAGCTGCAGATACTTCTTCCAGTAAAGTCTCGCCTCTTTGCGCATGTTCATCTTCTGATAGATCAGGCCCAGATTGAATAGCGGATCGGGAAACTTCGGATCCAGCTCGAAAGAGCGCTTCCAGTGGTAGATGGCCTCCTGGAGGCTGCCGTGCTCCTCCAGCACATTTCCCAAATTGTAGTGCGCCTGAGGATGGTCGTGGTCGCGCTGCAGCGCCTGGCGGTACAGTTCCTCGGCGCGATGAGTCTGGCCCATATTGTAGTAGACGTTTCCGAGGTTGACGTACCCGTGAGGAAGGGATCCGTCCAGACGGATAGAGGTTTCGTAGGCGTGAATAGCTTCCTGATAGGATTCCGGTTCGCTGTCCAGATAAGTCCCCTTTTCGAACCAATACTGAGCATCTTCAGCCCGGCCGGCAATATCACGGATTTTGTTCCGTAGATCGCGCATCGCCCGGTCAACGTGGAATTGCAGTATCTGCTGGCCGGTGTTGGAGTCCACTAGTTTGCCTCCGACATCGACGATCAGCTTCTTCCCGTCGCCGAATATCTTCAGAGCGTGCAGGCGATGGTCGCCTTCTGGGAAAAAAGACTGAAGATTGCGGAGGCAAGCTTTGATTCGGTGCGCCGAATAACCGTTCTCAACCAGAGTCTTGGCTGTTCTCAGGCAGAGTAAGTCCTGAAAGTTATACAGCTTTCGGCGTGAAGCGCGAATGCTGGGCTTTACCAAGCCGATACGGGTCCAGTACCGGATCTTGGCTTCTTGAACATTGAGAATCTTGGAGGCCTCTCTTGCGGTGTACATGTCAAATCATGACTAAGAAATTCGACCGCTAAGAGCGAATCAATCGTCAAAGGTCGCAAGTCGAAGGTTGCAGGTCGAAGGTCACGATGTTTTCAAATGCCAGCTCTATTCTTGATCTATGACCTGCGACTTGCGACCTTCGACCTGCGACCTTCGAGCTGCGACTTGTATTACTACGCCTTTTTCCGTTTCTTTTCCCTCACCGCCTGGACCTTTGCGGCCGGCTTGTGTTTTGCTTTTGACGTCTCCATGACACTCTTCTTGAGCGCGTCCATCAGGTTGACGACCTTGGCAGGCGGGCGTTTCGCCGGCACTGCCTCGATGGAGTGACCCTGGACCTTCTGATTGATGATTTCTACCAGTTTTTCGCGGTATTTATCCTTGAGCAGTTCCCCGTCAAAATGCTCGGTCAGGTTCTCAATTAGATGTTCCGCCAGACTGATCTCTTTGTCCCGCAACTCGACTTTGTACTCGGTGCTAAATTGCTGGAAGTCTCTCACTTCTTCTTGGTGATACATTACAAACAGGACCAGCCCCTTATCGCGCGGCGAGATACAGCCCACATATTCTTTTCCGCGCATCACGAAACGAACCAGCGCCACTTTGTGGCTTTTTTCCATGGCTCGGACCAGCAACGTGAAGGTCTTTTCGCTTCCCGGCTCGGGTGTCAAGAAGTATGGGCGGTTGAAATAAACGGGATCGACTTCCTTGAGATCCACAAAGGCCATCACATCTATATTGCGCGTGGCGATGACCTCCAACTTGTCAAAGTCGGTGTCTTCCATGACCACGTATTGGCCCTTGGCATACTCGTAGCCTTTCACCAGATCATTGCGATCCACAGTGCGCTCGCAAGTGGGGCAGTAAGTCTGTTGCTTGATGCGGGCCTTGCACTCCTTATGCAACAGGTTGAAAGAGATATCGTCCTTGGAGTTCAGCGCCGAATGGAGCTGAACGGGAACGGAAACAAGCCCGAACGTAATCGAACCCGACCATATGGATGCCATGAGTGTTCTCCTGGAGGAGGAGGGGATCATTATAGAAAAAATTTCAGGCGAATGCCAGTTGGGGTCAGGTCTTCAGAATTCAGCTTTCTAAGGACCCCCAGTGGGGGCCTTCAGAATCACCTTCGTAACTTGTTCGGATAGTCCCTCGTGATCTTTAGGATCTGAATTCTGAAGACCTGACCCCAGATTCTAGGACTTGAGCCTTAAGGAAACTATGCGGACCAGTGGGGTCAGGTCTTCAGAATTCAGCTTCGTGCTTGTTTGGATGGCACCTATAGCATGATCTCAGGATCCAAATTCTGAAGACCTGACCCCAGGCAGCTCCAGAACTCAGTTCGGAAAAAAAGTTTCGCAAATCTCCAAGACTGGCAGTTATGTCTAATTGCAATCTGAGTGAGTCGACCTTCTAGAGTGATATGTCCAGACCTGTTCGCATAGAGTTTCCAGGAGCCATGTATCACGTTATGTCACGGGGCGTGAATCGATGCCTGACTTTTCACGATGACCATGATCGGCACACTTTTCTAAGCGATCTGGGCGAATTGGTACAGGATGGTGCATTGATCATCCATGCTTTCTGCTTGATGCTGAATCATTTTCACATGCTGTGTGAAACTCCAGTATCGCAACTGGGTCGGTGGATGCAGCAGATTCTTTCCCATTACTCCCAGTACTTCAATAAGCGTCATGGTCGCATTGGCCATCTTTGGCAGGCCAGGTACAAAGCCATCCTGGTCGAGGAAGGAGATTATTTTCTGGAATGCTCGCGCTACATTCACCTTAACCCGAACCGTTCTAAGATCTCACGTCCAGCTGAGCTGTATTATTGGTCAAGTTACCGAAATTTTGTCGGAGGTCCGTCTGCTGTTGATTGGGTGAATACGGAGAGGACGCTGCGGCATTTTGGGGGACCCGAAGAGTACAGGCAGTTTGTCGAGCGCGGAGAGGCGGAGCGACCCATCAGTCCATTTGAACGAGCGGCCGCGGGTTATATTCTTGGAAGCAAGGCTTTCTTGGAAAGGATTCGCCTGCTGGCTGAATGCAAAAAGGAGAGCGCCAACTTGCCCAGCCTCAGAAACCTGCGGCGAATCCGGGCTTCGCTGCCTCCGGACCAAATCCGCGCCGCTGTCGAAAGAATTTTCGCTAGCTATTCCACGACTCGGCGCTCCCAACTATTCGCTTATGCGTTGCGGCGCCATACTTGGCTGACCGGGAAAGAGGTTGCAACAGTAACAGGCAAGAGCCAAGCTGCTGTCAGTGAAGTGCTCAAGGAAGTGGACAAGAGAGCAGCAGTGGATAGCTTATTGGCGGAGAATTTGAAGAAGCTGATGGAGGATTTGAACCAATACTCAGCGTCCAATCTGATCGACTCCAATGCTTGCGGATGCTTATAGGGCCAAGGCCTAGCATCTTAAAGTTTTTGCCGACAGGCGGAATAAAAGGGGTCAGGTCTTCGGAATTCACCGTCCTAACGTGTTGAACTAGCGGACCGTGCGCACAGTGATCTCAAAATCTGAATTCTGAAGACCTGACCCCTGCTTGCTTCTGACATTTCCCTAAATCCGCATTCCGCAATCCGCATTCCGCAATTGGGAACTCCTTGCCGCACTTGCCTGTAGACGCAAAGCTGTGCTAAATTCGGCCGCGCCTGCGGGGGGAATCAGCGGAGGACATTATGAGCCAAGTCTTCGTTTTCGACACCACGCTTCGAGACGGGGAGCAATCTCCGGGCGCCAGCATGAACCTGGAGGAAAAAGTAAAAATGGCGCAGCAGTTGGAGCGCCTGAATGTCGATATCATTGAGGCTGGATTTCCCATTGCCTCCGAAGGCGATTTCGAAGCGGTAAATGCCATCTCGCAGAAGGTCCGGCGGCCCACTATCGCCGCCCTGGCTAGAGCTACGCGGACCGATATCGACCGGGCATGGCAGGCGATTCGGCATGCCCGAAAACCGCGCATCCATACCTTTATCGCCACCTCCGACATTCATCTGCAGCACAAACTGAAAAAGACGCGGGAGCAAGTGCTCCAGCAGGCGGTGGAAGCGGTGCGTTATGCCCGCTCGTTGTGCGAAGAGGTGGAATTTTCCGCCGAGGATGCGACTCGGTCGGACATTGATTACCTGTGCCAGATTTTTGAGGCGACTATAGACGCCGGCGCCGCGATTATCAACATTCCCGACACAGTCGGATATGCCATTCCGGAAGAGTTTGGGGCTTTGTTCCATGAAGTCATCCGCCGTGTTCCCAACAGCGGCAAAGCCGTGTTCAGCAGCCACTGCCATAATGACCTGGGGTTAGCGGTCGCCAATTCACTGGCTGCCATCCGCAATGGCGCGCGCCAGGTAGAATGCACAGTCAACGGCATCGGGGAAAGGGCCGGAAATGCGTCTCTGGAAGAAATCGTGATGGCGCTTAGAACGCGCCGGGAGGTCCTCGAGCATCACACCGATATTCGGACTGAGGAGATTTACCGTTCCAGCCGGCTGCTTGCGAACCTGACGGGCGTTTTTGTTCAGCCCAACAAGGCTGTCGTGGGGAAGAATGCGTTTGCTCACGAAGCGGGAATTCACCAGGATGGGATGCTGAAAAACGCTCTCACTTACGAAATCATGACCCCTCAGTCGGTCGGTACTCCCAGCAGTACGCTAGTTCTAGGAAAACATTCCGGACGGCATGCGCTGAAAAAGAAATTTGAAGAGCTCGGATACGAGCTGGGCGCGGAAGAACTGGAAAAGGCCTACTTCCTCTTCACCAAAGTTGCCGACCAGAAAAAGGAGATTTATGACGAGGATCTGATTACCATCATTCAGGATGGGATCAAAATCATACCAGACACTTACACGCTGAAGTTTCTCCAAGTCGTTGGTGGAAACCAACCGATCTCAACTGCGACGGTGCGCCTGAGCCGCGGGGAAGAAAGTTGGCTGGAAACAGCCACCGGTGATGGGCCGATCTCGGCCACATTCCGCGCCATCGACCGTATCACGGGACTGCCGGGACGCCTGTTGGATTACACGCTCACTTCCGTAACCCGGGGCAAGGATGCGCTAGGCGAAGCATTCGTGCACGTAGTGTTCAACGAAAAGAATTACGCAGGCAAGGCCGCCAGTACTGATTTGATCGATGCCAGCGCGCGGGCCTATCTGAATGCCGTCAATAAGGCAATGCATGAAAAACAGGTACTGGGGGGAATTCAGGTGCGCGCCGTGACCGGCAATGTGTAGGTAATTGTCCGTAGTCCGTTGTCAATGGTCCGTTGTAAGTTGTCAGTGGCTTAGGGTCTCTTTTTGATTGTTGGCGCCAGGGAACGTGGGTTGGGACGTTCGAGACTATTTTCTGTGGCAACGGACGATTGACAACGGACTGCGGACAAAAACAAAAACCGGGCTCGGCAGGACGGTTAGGGGGCCCGAAGATACTGCCGAACCCGGCAACAGTGGAGACGCTCCACTGTCTATGCCACTTACTGATGCTGTGAATTATAGGCTCGCCGGATCTGTCTGATTGTGATTGACGTCACGAGATAAAAAAAACGCAAAGGGAACAAAAAGCCGCGCAAGATTGGCAAAAAGAGCCACCAAATCAACTTCGGAGCAGAGGAACGAAGATCTCCGAACTGTCCCGAGTAACGCTGAATCCAGTAATCAACAAGGCGGCCGGGAGTAAAAAAGAAGCAGTCGTAGTGGCGGTTGAATATCAGCGTGTCTGGCATCCCAGCCAAGAATGGAATCCACTTCAGTTTCAAATACGTCGGCTCTTCCGTAAACGCAACCACTGCGGCATCGAAGCGCAGCTTTCTCAGATCTCGAAGAGTTCTCCAGTAATCGAGCGGTCCGGAACCTTCCGGATATGTCAAAATTTGTGAAAGCAGCGGAAGGCCGCGGAAGGACCCGGCTTTATCTTCTCTGGTCAGCAGGTGGTATTGTGGCCTGCGAAAGAATGATCCCTGCTGCAGCCGGTCCAGGATTCGCTTCGTGCGCGCCTCGTCCCACGTTTGAACGATTAACACCCGCGTGACTCCAAGAATTCCCACATGCCGCCCAGCCCAATATCTGAAAAATCTTCTGGGAGAAAAAAAGAAGCAGTCGTAATGCCGGTTAAATATTAGTTTGTGGCGAATTCCTGCCAGGAAGGGAACCCATTTCATCGTGAGGTAAGTCGACTCTTCAGTAAATGCGGCCACAGCCGCATCAAAACGCAGCTTCCTCAGTGTACGCACGCTTCTCCAGTAATCGAGAGGTCCGGCGTTGGAGGGATAGGTTAGTACCTGGTCCGGGGGGAGAACCTGGGCTAAAGCCGCTGCCTTGTCGTCGCGAGTGAATAAGTAGTATTGAGCCTTGCCAAAGAAGGAGCCTTCTTGCACGTGTTGGAATATCTGCCGCATCCCCTCCTCATTCCAAGTCTGCACGACCAACACTCGAGTAGCGCCACTCCACTTCGGAACGACGCCATGGCGCCAACGCTGGAGACCGAAGCGAAGGAGAGAAGTGGGGGAGATTTCAATGAACTGGCCGTACTCGTTGACGGCGATTTTCTGACGCGCCCCACAAAGTAGCGCAATCAGTTTTGCGCGTGGGAAGTCTGAATTTCCGGTGAAAAATACCACGCAGGCATCGAAGTGCTGGCGGCGGAGATCAAAGACCAGACGCGTCAACTCGCTGGCGCGTTCATAGGTCCAGAATCGCCGGTCCGGATGCAGCTGCTTCCAGTGAGGCAGTTCCCTTTGGGAGCACAGCAGCGAAAGCGAAGGCCGGCTGAAATGATGCTGCGGAAAAACTTCCTGTAGATACTCTTCGATGAATCCGGCCCTTTCGGTTTGTACCACTAAAACAGCGTCTCGCCGAAGGTGAGATTGAAAATGCGACCGAAATGCGGGCCAATCTTCGTATTGTCCAGGGAAAACCGCGATAGAGCCGGAAAACAGCCGGCAGACTTTTCTCTGAATGAACGGAAAGGCTGAACCGCCTATGTAGTAGACAGGAGACGAATCTTGCCAGTCTCCCATTATGGCTTGGGCGTTCCGAGAATTTTGAAAAACGCGCACCTGCAACCCGTCAAACTCGCGCAGATACTGGAGCACATTTTCGGAATCAAGCGCCAGGACCCGAACCGGCCTGGACGTGACCACACGTTGCAGGACGTAAATGAGTTCCGGAACTGAGCCGGTCTGCACTATCAATGGATGCATCTCGAATAAAGCTCACAAAGCCGCTGTGCCAGTTGATCCCAGTTGTAGAACAGTTCGGCTGTCCTTCTTCCACGGACGCCCATGGAAGCGCGGGCCGGTTGATTTCCAAGCAGCCTTACCGTCCACCGGGCCAGCTCAGCGGGCGAGTCGGCGATGTATATGTTTTCGCCCTGGTGTGCTTCAATTCCAGCCGCGGCCAGCGTAGTACCGACGACCGGCTTTCCTGCCGCCCAGGCTTCCAGAATCTTGCCCCGGATGCCGACGCCGATCCGCAGGGGGACCACAATAACCGACATGCGGTGGTAATACTGAAGCAGGTCTTGTACAAAGCCGGTGACAAACACATGCTTTCCGTCGTGCAACGTTCGCACCTCTTCGGGCGGTGAAGAGCCGATGAGGTAGAAACGGGTTTCCGGGACCGGTTTCTTAATCGCCGGCAGCACTTCGTTTATGAAAAAAATAGCGGCGTCGACATTCGGTTCATGCCGGAATGCGGCAACAAATCCGACCGAGAAAGGCTCCTCGGCGTAGTTGCCGTTAGGCTTGAAGTATTCGATGTCTACACCCGTGTGGACTACATGCACGGCCGACGGATTCAAGTATCCTCGGAGCAGCGCCGCGTCGGTTTCGTTGACGCACACGACGTGGTCCACCAGCCGGCACAGGGCCAGTTCGCGATCTAAAACCTGCATCGAGTTGTAATACCATTTAAACCGCTTCAGCGGGCTGGACAGATAGGAAATCTTGCTTGCTGCCGCGCCATAGTTGACTTCCACTTCCGTTAGGAATTTGACAGAGTTCGGAAACAGGTCGGCGTAACTGGCCATCTGAGTGTATTCAAAGTGCACGATGTCAAAGGGGCGTTCCCGCGCCGCCTGAATCAGCGCCTGGCGCATTTCAGGCAGATCGAATTCTTCAAAGGGTTCGTAAGGGAAAATATTAGTGGCGGGCTTGCCCCGCCGGTAAACAGGAATTACCTGTGAAGAAAAGCTGCGCAGGTTTTCACACTCTTTCAGCTCGGCGTCATCTTCGTAGAATGCGGCCACGCTGACGTCATGTTGCTTTGCCACCCGTTTGATCAATTGAAACACTCTTCCGGCGCCGCCATGCCTCCACAAGTGGGGGACGTATGCGGAGACGTATAGTATCTGCAGCCGTTTGTTTGATTGCGGATTGGGGGTTTCGGAATGCGGAATGCGGAATGCGGATTGCGGATTGAGCAGACTTGGGGTCAGGTCTTCGGAATTTAGATCCGAATTCCGAAGACCTGACCCCATTTCTTCAGCCACTGGGGTTCCTGCGCGACCCAGGATATCTTCCTCGGACAGAACAGGGCGCTTTCGGGCCATGCGGCGGGCCAGAAGTAAAGGCCATTTCCGAAGCGCCCTTGCCAGTGCTTCAAACTCGAGATTAGCCCAGGAATTGGCCGGCAGCCAAAGGAAATAACTCCACACGCGCCGGAGGGAGAAATTCTTCAGGAAAAAAAGGCGGATGTGCGCATGCATCAGGTTTTGCGCGCCCGATTCCCCAAAACGTCTTCGAGTGCTGCTTTTGTGTTTGTGTAGGACGTGACTCGCGGTGGCCAGCACAGACTTGTATCCCGCCTGCCACGCACGAAAGGAGAGGTCTGCGTCTTCCGCGTAGCTGGGGGAAAAAAGAGAATCGAAGCCCCCCAATTCCAGAAACAGGTCCTTGCGGTAGAGCGACGACCCGCCTCCGGCCCAGAACACCGCAACAGTTCCGTTGGTCCGGTCTGAAGGTGTTATTTCTTCATGCGACAGTTCCAAGCACCCATGGCGAAAACGGGCGACGGTCTTGCCGGTCTCTTCTCGTCGTACGTCCGGCGGCAGGAAAACCTGGCTGGTGACGGCGAACGTCGAAGGACTCATTGCCTCCACCAGTGGCTCAAGAAAATTACGCTCCACCAACACGTCGTTATTGAGCAGCAGAACCAGACCGCACCGGGCGGCCCGAACACCGGCATTGTTGCCTTCGCCAAACCCGAGATTGGCAGGCAGGCGCACAATTCGATAGTGGGGAAACTGGCGTTCCACGAAGGCCACGCTGTCGTCGGAGCTTCCGTTGTCTACCACGACTACTTCGTGAGTGATCTGCGTGTCGTGCAGGGCATCCTGCAGGGCAGGGAGAGATTCTTCCAGGAGTGGTCTTCCGTCCCAGTTTAGAACAATAATCGAGACAGACAGATCCAGGCTTGGAGACGATTTAGCACTGGCCCGCCCATTGCCGCCAACGCGATGCCGCAAGAGCGCGGCAGCATCGCATAGCGTCAACAACAGTCCCGAGAATAGACCAATGGGAATAGATGCCAGTGAAAGAATTGCTCGCTTCAGTAGATTCATTTCTGATAGAGCGAAACGGCAAAGATCGCTACGCCCAGCTTTCTCTGGTCCTTCGCCGGCGTGAAACAGGGATCAACGGAAAGGCCGATGGGGCAGATGGCAGAGCCACGCAGAGCACGTCGAAGAGGTAAATGGAGATTGAATGTTTCATCTTTCTCCATGCGATGCTGGCCGATAGTTTGCTGGTCGATGCTAACTGAAAGAGTTACCGGCTGGCCTCTCTCTGAAGCATTGCAGTATCCTGAAATGAAAAGGAAGTTCTCGTTTCCTGCGGCCTGCAACCAGACTTCAGATTGATTGCCAGTCCATCGAAATCCGCGCTCAAGAGCAAACCACCCTTTTCCCAATTTGTGTGACTCCGGGCCGAGGTTAAAGTCGAGCTGGTTACCAAACACATGGATAAGCCTCACCTGATAGATGGCCACACCCAATTTTCGCTGGTCGGAGCCGCCCGGCGTAGAGCAGGGATGAACAGCAAAGCGAATGGTGCATACTTGCGAGGGCCGCATTTGATACGGCAATAGAAAGCGGAGTCGAAATTTCTCATTCAGCGTCAGGCGATGCTCCCCGATCCAGTGCCCGTCGAAGTAAACCGCGAGTGTTACCGGTTGGCCTCGGTCTAATGCGTTGCAGTGCCCCAAGACAAACACGAAGCGCTCGTTCCCCTTAGCCTGCAACCAGGCTTCGGCTTGATCGGCAGTCCATCGGAATCCACGCTCCTCTTGTTCGCGAGCAAACCAACCTTTTCCCAGCTTGTGAGACTCCGGGCTGAGATCAAAGTCGAGCCGGTTACCCAATGCAGGGACCAATCCCACCTGATTAATGGCTACGCCCAATCGGCGGCGGTCCGAGCCGCCCGGAGTATGGCAGGGATGAACTGCAAGACGAATGGTGCAGATCTGCAGGCGCCGCATTTGATAAGGCAATAGGAGGCGCAGGCAGAAGTCTTCGTTGGGCGTCAGCGAATGTTCGCCCATCCAGTGAGTGTCGAAGTGAATCGTCAGAGTGGCAGGGGCGCCTCGCTCGAAAGCGTCATAATGACCGGAAACGGATAGAAATTCCTCTTCTCCTTCAGCCTGCAGCCAGAGTTGGGCTTCGCCGGTGGTCCAGCGGAACCCCCGCTCGGTGCGCTCATGAGCAAACCACCCTGCTTGAAGCTGATGCGCTTCAGGGCCGCGGTCAAAGTCGATCTCGCTGGAGAACTCCCTGGTCGAATCCAGTGATTCCTGGAGCGCGATGCGATGGCATTTTCCGCGCTTGACTTGCAGCGCCTCGCGATCTTCTTCCCTTGTAAGACATCCCCAAAACTCCTGGAGTGGATACCAGGAAAGGCTCAAGATGCCAAGCGCTCGAAAACAGATCCTCTTTGAAAGAGGAAAGTCTTCATAATCCATGCAGCAAGGCAACTGATGCAGAAGCGAAAGACGCGAGAGCTGCAGCAGCCGGCGCAGGTCGGTGGGCGCCAACAGCTTTATCGAAGCAAAAGAGCCGTGCTCCTGCAAGAAACCCGGGTTTTTCTTTTTTATATACCTGTCGGCCAGAGAGGTCGGCAGAAACTGCGGAAAATAGAGGAACGTATGGCCCTCAAAGGGGTACCACCGGTTGGGCGTGGTCAGGAAAATCATTCCCATGGGACGAATCAGACGCCGCAACTCATTGAGAAGCGTCGCTTGCTGCGGCAATCCGGGAAGGTGTTCGATGACATCGAGAGCGAAGATGTAGTCAAAACTCTCCGGCTGGAAAGGGAGCTCGCATCCCGAAGCACGCATCAATGCCGGCGCAGATCCGTTGCCCGCCGTGCACCTCTCACGGAGCCAAGCTTGGCCGATCTTCAATACATAGCTTGAATAATCAACCCCGAAGTACCGGCCGCCTTCCGCTTCTACCTGGATGGCCAGCCCTGCCGTCCCGCAACCGACATCCAGGACCGTTTTTCCTCGAAATCCCAGCGATACTATCCCCCGAAACTGCGCCAGCAGTTCTGCGTTCCGTGTCTCGGTGGAGGCCCAATAATCGATCCATCGCTTGGCGGCATCGGAGTCAGGGTCGGAAAAAATTCTTGAGACTTCTTGCTCAGTTACGCGTCTTAAGACTGTATTCGCTATCATTGGTCCAGAAAGCCTGCCTGCCGTATTATAATGAGCGGGAACATCTTTTTAGCGAATGGAAGGTATTTTGATGAGATTTCGACATTTGTTTTGGTTTGTTTCGCTGGCCCTATTGCCGGTGGTAGGTCACGCCAGCTCGGTTCGACCGCTGGAGCTTGAAGACCTGGTAAGGCAGAGTCAGCAGATTTTCGTCGGCCGCGTCGTTGCTACTCGCCAGGGTACCATGCCTGATTCACATCTTGCTTACACCGAATATACCGTTTCGGTGAGCAATTGGATCAAAGGAGGCAGCGCGCCCACCTTGACGTTTCGGCAACTGGGCCGTTCCGGGGGCGTTCTTTTTATTCCCGGCCTGCCTCAATACAGGAAGGGCGACGAGGTTTTGCTTTTTATGCATCAACCGAGCGAGATCGGACTGACCAGCCCGGTGGGGATGCAACAGGGATACTACCGCGTTGAAAGGGCGACGAACGGCGAGCGGTATGTGCGCGCCGGAAGTATGCTGCCGTCAGTGGTTCGCCTGTCGTCCCGAGCAAGGGCCGCTGAGACTCCTGCCGCCGGCAGCGCGCCTTCTGATCGAGTCCTGCTGACCGATTTTCTCACCTTGGTACGCCGGATCCAGTAGCCGGACATTGATGGCGAACTCCGTTCCAATGCCTTGGTTGAGACATAAAGCCGTCTACGTTCAGGTTCACGTCTACGTCCACGACCACGATAACGTGGGCGTCGACGTGGGCGTGGTCGTGAACGTGAACGTAGACGGTCTTCGAAATCGATTGAGATTATTTAAGGATTTCTAAAAATGCAAATGAAGCACCTCTTATTTTGTCTTTTCATCTTAGCCATGCTTAACTTCGCCGCCGCGTTGGCCGGCGGCCCGATAATCGTGAATTCGAACGGAAGCGGACCCTTTCGATGGGATCCCAGCCAGCCGGTCCATTACAAGGTGGATCGGGGCGGCCTGAATGCTTCGCTCAGCGAACAGGGAGCAGTGGACTTCGTTGCGTCGATTCTCAAAACATGGCACGATGTGCCCAGCGTCAACATTTCCTTCCAATACGATGGCCTGCTGGACATCGATGTGACAAAGAGCAACGTCTCCGCCTTCTTCAAGAGTCTACCTGACAATGTGACGCCGGTGATTTTAGACAAGGACGGCGGGATCACTGATCTGCTGCTCGGCGCCGGTTCCAGCAGAAACGTGCTCGGTTTTACCACCCAGACCATGCTTGATGCAAAGACCAATACTATCTTGCAGGGTTTTGCTGTAATCAATGGGACTTCTGGTTCCAACACCTCTTTTTTGGGAACTGTGATGCTGCACGAGTTCGGCCACCTGATCGGACTGGATCACACGCAGGCCGGAATTGAATTTACCGGCTTAGAGCCAGGCAACTTCGTGCCTGGCGGGCGGCGCTTCATTCCCATAATGTTTCCTATTCTTTTCAATGGAGCGCCTACAGACCCGCAGGATGACGACATTCTGGAACTATCGAATCTCTATCCGGTCAGCCTAGCGGGTACCGGCACGATCGGTGGTTTTGTGAAGCGTGCCAGCGGCGATCCCCTTCCCGCCGCCAACGTAGTTTTGCGCGCGGCCGATTACAGCCCCGCAGCGGGCCAGGTGCGCATTTATTCGACGCTTTCTGATTATTTTCTTCGAAATACCGGAGAGTTTAAATTCCAGGGGGTCAAACCGGGCGATTATTATTTGTTCATTGAACCCCTTTTTGATCAGTTCACGGGAGGATCCGGATTTTCAGACGATGAGAAGGGTTCTCTGCCCTTTGAGAATCGATTTACAGATTTTCCGCGGGATTTTTTCAACGGGAGCGGGGAGTCAGGTGATCCGGACCTGGACAATCCGGACGACAAGGTTGTGATTACGGTTGGGGCCGATGGAAAAGTGGAAAACCTCGTCATGATCGCAAACGAAATCCCTAACAATTTACCGACCCTGCACGACGACAGTGCTGTGCCATTTGTTTTTCCCAACGGCTTTAAGTTCCCCTTCTTTGGACAGACTTATGACAGAGTATTTGTAAATTCCGATGGCAATCTAACTTTTGGCCGAGGGGAGTTTGCGTCCAACGAGCGCGATTTGCCGCGCCTTGTCTCCGGACCTCCAAGGATTGGCGCGTTGTTTACCGATCTAAACCCAGATCAGGGTGGAGAAGTCATGTTCACGCAGCGCGACAACAGCGTGACCTTTACCTGGATGAATGTTCCTGAGTTTTCACAGAGCACCACCTTGACTGCGAGCGACGGAAACCAATTCAGCGTCACATTGTTTGCCAACGGCGACATAAAAATGAAATACGGAAACTTGAAGGTCACCCGGGGAGACCAGGAGGCGCTGGTTGCTGTCGTTGGAGTAAGCCCGGGTGGAGGAGCGGCTGCGCAACAAGTTGATCTGTCACAGAATCCCGTACTGACCTATGGCAATACCACTGGGATTGCCCAGGTGTTTACCGACTCGATCAATCTTGCCGGCAAGGATTTGTTTTTCCAAAGCGGCACAGGCACTCTTCCCAAGCAGAGAACACTGGTGTATCCCTTTTCGCAGCAGACGCGCGAGTTCTTCACCGGCATTGCCATCAGCAACTCAGGCGCGACCACCGCCAACGTAAAGCTCACCGCATACGATGGAAATGCGAATTCTTTTGCCACTGTCCAGCGCAGCATTCCAGGCACGTCACAACTGGCGGCATTGGTGAACACCTTGCTTGGGACTGCCGGTACCGAAGTACCCAGTGGCTGGATTAAGCTGCAGGCGGACAGCGATACCATCAGCAGCTTTTATCAAATCGGAAGCTTCGACGGGCGCTGGCTGGACGGCTCCACGACATTCAGCGAGGTCAGCACGCATTCCTACCTGACGCGAGTATTTGAAGGTTCCGGAACTTTCCAGGGGAAGGATGCTCAAACGCAGATCAGCATCGTCAATCCGAATGATATTTTGGTGCGCGTCCTGCTTACACTTTACTCGCCGGCCGGGTCGAAGCTTTCACAAGTGCAAATCAAGCTTGCACCGGCTGGTTCGCTATTCGACCGTGTCAGCAATATTTTCAAAGATGCGAGCTTTCCAAAATCGGGCGGATATATTTCTGTTCAGGCCATCGGTGGCGGAGTGGCTGCTTTTGAACTGGTTCGGGCCGGGGAAAGCATAGGATTGTCGGCCATAACGCCTGCCTTGTCGGGCAAATTCTACTCGGCGCAGCTGGCGCACGGCAGCGGCGGCGGACAATCGTTCTTTACCAGCCTGAATATCGTCAATACCAGCGGCGCGGCGGTCACTGTCAACGGGCAGGCTTTCAACGAAAGCCATCAGCCTATCGGCACTTCCTTCACCAAGAAGTTAGATCCCTTGAGCTCGGCGCAATTGACCGTCGCAGAAATGTTTGGCCTGGGAGATGCGCGTACCACGGCGGCTCAGTCCGGCTCCATTGAATTGAACGCCGACTCTGCCGGAGTGGTGGCGGATGTGCTATTTGGCGATGCTTCCCCCGACGTGAGATTTGCCGCCGATTTGCCGCTGCAGGCGGATCTGGCGACAGAGGCGATTTTCAGCCACGTGGCTAACGGAGGCGGCTACTTTACGGGAATAGCTTTGTACAATCCAAATTCGGTGGCGGCCAACGTAACACTGGAAGTTTTTACAGCGCAGGGCCAGGTCAATAGAACGTCCCTGGTGCTGCAGGCGGGCCGAAGAATATCTCAACTGGTAAATGAATTTATTCCTTCCGTAGGATCGCAGATCGGCGGATACATTGTCATTAAGTCGGACATCGGCATTTTGGCGCAGGAGCTGTTTGGAAATTTGCGGCTCGACTTCCTCTCCGCGGTGCCTGCAGATGTTGTCAAGAAGGCGGATTTGAAGTAACGCGCTAAGCAAGCAGCTCTAAGCTCTCAGCCATCAGCTCTCAACGGTTTGGGGATGAGCCACTCAAAATGTGATTTGGATCACTGTGTGAAACGTGATTTGGATCATTTATTTTGAATAGGATGTGAGCCTGGTCACACTTTAAGGCTAGAAACGTCATTAATATGTCACTCGTGCCGCTACAGCACGAGGTAGATTGTTCGTACAGGGGCCCCAAAATAGGATAGTTTTGGGGCCTTTTTTGTTAGCTCTCCCAACGCCCGGCCATGTTAGCTCTCCCACGTCCAGCCGCCAAAGAATAGGAGTCCCATAGGGACGACTGAAATTCCTGGCTGGCAATCCAAATCAGCCGTCCCTACGGGACTTCTTGCTGTGAAGCTTCCTAAACCCAGCGATGAATCGCTGGGCTATTATCGACTGTCCCTCCGGGACAGCTAGCTGGACGGAGGCGCGCTCGGACACGCAATCAAAGGTCGTAAAATTTCCAAACTGCAGACGGCGCTTGCAGCGGCGGACGTTTATGGTGTGCCAAACTGGCACCGTCCCCGCTGATGTGGGTCCTGCCGCCGGCTATCCTCTGTAAATCCCTTCGGGTTTGACCGCTGGCTTATTACGTTCCTGTTGCGGATTCACGGCTTCGTGCACGCAGCCGACATCAGCTTTTGATTTGGTTGCGGCGATGCTACTGTAGGGGGCGTGATAGCAAACGTGATCGGTCCTTGGTTGCGGTATAGATGCCTGTCACGGCGGCGCGGCCGGGATAGTCTCAAACGAGCTAATAGGATTTTGCTGGAAGAACTGGAATCTGCTTGCTGATGGCCAGCAGCGATCAGCCTTCGGCTCATCAGCCGTCCCTACGGGACTTCTTGCTGTGAAGCTTTCTAAACCCAGCGATGAATCGCTGGGCTATTATCGGCTGTCCCTCCGGGACAGCTAGCCTGCGAAGCGCGGCCAGGAAATGCTCATTTCGAGAGCTTGTTTTTGAACTCGAGCTTGTTTTTTATCTCCAAGAGCTTCGCTTGCTGCTCCGCAGTGAGGTTGTTCTTGATGCGGATGACCAGCCCCAGTTGGGTGCGCTTGATCTCGCGCTCCAGGTTCAGCACCTTGTCCAACTGAGCCAGGACCTGCTGCTCATCGAGGCGCGCCTGTTTGACCAGCGAAGCCATGGCTTCTACTTCGCCCTGGAGCTGCCATTGCATCTCGGTAAACCGCGACTGGGCTTTTAGGAGTTCCGCCTTAATCGCGTTCTTTTGAGCTTCACTCAACGCGATCTCCCTCTGGTACTGCATCAGCAGTTCCGGCGGGAACAAGTTTTCGCCGATCGGATCGCCCGGCTGTTGCGCTAAGAGGGATGCAACGGCAAGCATCAGGCAAATATAAACAGCATTGATTTTCAGTTTCATGATCCTGTCACCTCGTTTTCCTTTCTAAGACCAGCGCCGGCACTTGCACCGATGAGCGGCCGATTGCCGGGACAGTCCGGAGCAGTTCTCCGCCCGGAGTCTGCAACAAAAAATCCGTGGGTGGCCGCCACAGCATGATCGACCACGCGGATTTCCAGGAACTTGGCGGAGCAGGGGGCGGCATAGAATGATGCAGCACGATCAGGGTTGAAGCGCTGAGCAGAATCAGGACTGCGGCCGCGGCTGCCGCAGTGGTAAACATAAAGAAGCGCCGTTTTGCGCCGATTTGAGACCTGACCGATTCCCAGTGTCGAATAAAGGGCGGGGCAAGCTGCTCGTCTTCCCGCCTCAGTTCACGGAACAGTTGTCTGATTCTGTCGTCTTCCCAATCTCGATTCATTGAACCCCCTCGAGCGCTCCAGCCACTGGCGCAGCCGCCTTTTCCCGCGCTGGTAGTGAGTGCGAGCCGATCCTACAGAGATTCCCATCACCTTGGCGGTCTCTGCCAGGCTCAGGTCGTGGTAAAAGACCAGTTGCAGCGCCTCCCGCTGCCTCCTTGGCAGAGCGGCCAGCGCCCGACGGACTGCCGCCTGAAACTGCAAGCTGAAGATATTCTCGTCGGAATCCTGGCACTGCGCTCGATTGCCCGTTCTTCGCAGATGCCTGGCCAGCATCAGCGATTGAAACAGGCGCCGGCGGCGGCGCTCCGCCACAGTTTTTCGAATTACGGAAAAGAACCACGTTTTGAATGTCGATCTTCCGTCGAACCGCGCCTTTCGTTCCAGGATCTTCAAGTACACGGCCTGAAGAACGTCTTCCGTTTCTTCCGGATTTCCTGAACAACAACTCAGCGCCCAGCCGTAGCTTTCTTTGTGACATGCCTCCAACTGGGCCTCAAGCCCTGAAGTGTCCATCGGCGCGGAGCGTTGTTTTCGGCTCGTTCAAACTATTAGTGGGTGCCGAAGACAATCTGTATGACAGGATTGAGATTTTTGCGAGAAAAAATCTTAGAGATTGCTGTCGCCCGCCCCTTCCCCGGATTATTCACGAATTTTTCGTGTTGGAGAATCGTGGACAGTTTCCGTCCCGCCTGGCGGGACGGCGTGATAATAGCCCAGCAGTTTACTGCTGGGAATCGGAGGCCACCACGCTCTGTTTGGATAGCAGTCGCGTAGGGACGACCGAATCAGCCGTCCCTACGGGACTCCGTTGGGTTGATGTGACTGGCGTTAACCCGCAATCCCAGCACTGAAGTGCTGGGCTATTTTCGGGCCGTCCCGCCAGGCGGGACGGCAACAGCATCCGCACCTTAAAGCAACAAATTTGTGAGTAATCCGGGATTCGGGCTTCGAATGAAAGAATGACCCTGATCCCACGGCTCTGCTACGGTGCGCCCCTGGCCAGAAGCTATCGCCGGTCCCGCCAAGCGGGATGGGCTAGGGCTCCATCTGATCGCCTCTACACGTCGAGGAGCCACATTTTGCATTGAAACCATCAGCGGGATGCAGATACAGTGATGCCGAAAAGACAGGGAGGTGCGGTTGCCCGTATCCGCTGTTGATGTCATCTCGCCGGCATTTGTTCGAACCAGGCGCCAGCTCTTCCAGCCCTTTCGCGCCGGCCGCTGGGCGCGTCTTGCCATAGTGGCCCTGGTCACCGGTGAGTTTGGAGGAGGCGGTAGTTGTGGAGGCCTGTCCAATGCCGGTTTTCCTGCTCGGATCCGGGGACGCGGGAGACCTGGCGCAGTGTTCTCACTCGCCGCTTCGGACTGGCATGTTCCCGAGCATCTCTGGCTCTGGCTTGTGGCTGGAATCATCATCTTATTGGCCCTTGGCCTGGCCTGGATTTATGCCGCCAGCGTTTATCGCTTTATACTCCTCGATTCAGTGATCTACGACCGCTGCGACTTGCTTGAAGGCTGGCGGCGTTGGCGCGGACTCGGGCTCCATTACTTCCTCTGGACCGTCTGCTTTGCCGTGGTAGTGATCGGCACTCTGGGCTTGATCATCGTGGCGCCGATTTTGTTTGCGCAACGCAGAGGAATTCTCATCCAGCCACGCCAGCATTTAGCGCTGCTGATCGGCGCAGGACTGTTACTGTTCCTTGTGGCGCTGCTGCTGATTGTCACGAGTGCGGTAATAGCCGTGCTCACCAAGGATTTCGTGGTGCCCGTCATGGCACTGCAGAATGTCGGAGTGCTGGATGGATGGCAGCGGCTTCTTCCCATGATAAACACCGAAAAGGGCGCCTACACCGTCTATGTGCTGCTGAAAATCGTGCTGGCGGTGGGAAGCGCCATATTGTTCGCGATTGTCCATGTCATCGTGGTCTTGTTGCTACTGATTCCGCTGGGAATCATCGGAGTTGCCATTTTTGGGGCGGTACATATGCTTGCGCTGGCCTGGAACGCTCTCACAATCGGCTTATTTATTCTATTGTGTCTGGTCCTGCTTGCAGGACTGCTGTGGACACTCTCTTTTGTCTATGCGCCGGGACTGGTCTTCTTTCAGTCATATTCATTGTATTTCCTGGCGCCTCGCTATCCCGCCTTAAACGCACTGTTATGGCCCCCGCCGCCGCCAATTCCGCCAACGGCGCCGCAGGCCGTGCCCGTGACTTAGTCCGGAACACTGCACCCCTTTACTGAGCCGCGCGCGTAAGCAAGCGGACTCTTGGCGATTTCCGTAAAGGCTCAACGCAAAGGCGCAAGAACGCAAAGACGCAGAGTCGGCAGAGCCGCAACCCAATAAAAGCCGATCACGACCACGTTCACGATCACGATTACGTCCGCGCCTACGCAGACGAAATACACAATCGCTCACGATTCGATTGGCCATAGTCGTGGACGTTGACGTGCTCGTCACTGCTGTCCAAATTAACTGACATTTTTGATCGGAGCTATCATTTTTGCTCGCTATTGGACGGGTTTTTTCCCGCCGTCGTGTCCAGGTCTCCTTGATTGCAGTCATTATGCCGTCCAGATTAGTTGAAGTTTAGT
>DASXTB010000209.1:0-6736 GCA_036505615.1 Acidobacteriota bacterium | reverse complement strand
ACAAACCTCACTCGCTCATCCATCGTCGACCTTTCTTTCCAAGGCATCCTGTGCACCCCCTTGTGCAGCTTGTACCTTGGCAAATGTGTCAACGATGTTCCTAGGTCAAAGTGTCAACGATGTCCCTAGGTTGTACCGCCTTCTGCCTCCTGCTTCCTGCCTCCTGCTTCCTGCTTTCCCAATTGCCCGAGACTCTGCGGCAAAGTTTGACTCAGGAGCCACAAGTCGAGAGCGGGAGACCAGCGGGAAATGTATTCCAGATCGGAATTCAGCCTCTCAGCGATAGAGCTATCACCGCGCCATCCTCGGACCTGTGCCAATCCGGTGAGGCCAGGCAGGACTCGGTGCCGCAGCTTAAAATCGGGGAGCGATCGGGAGAAATCGCAGGCAAACTCCGGGCGCTCCGGGCGCGGCCCTACCAGGCTCATCTCACCCTTGAGAACATTCCAAAGCTGAGGGATTTCGTCCAGGCCGGTGCGGCGCAGAAATCCGCCCAGTGACGTGCATCGTGGATCGTCGGCGCGAGCCCAGATAGGGATACCGTTTTCCGCATCCTGTCGCATGGTGCGCAATTTATAGAGCGTGAAAGGTGCGCCGTCTTTGCCCAGGCGCCGCTGACGGATCAAGGCCGGGCCGGGAGAAGTGGCCCGAACTAGGGCAGCGAGGACCAGCGCCGGAAGAGCAAGCAAGACCCCCAGCAGTATCGCGGCACACAGATCCATTGCTCTCTTGATTTCTCTGCCCGGACTGCTGGTCAGATTCAAAACCATGGTGTCTCTTATGAAAATACATGTTACAGCTTTGCTACAATCTCCGATATTCTTTCTTGAAAAATCGATTTTGAAAAACGCAATGCATTTGCCCGCAGGCGCTCCGCGCTGAAGACATCCGGGGAAAACCGTGCGGCGGCTTCTTCCAGCAGATCACATGCCTGGCGCTCCAGCAGCACTGCAGTCTCGGCGGTCATGGCTTCCGTAATCCCTCCGCCCCGAAACGCGATCACCGGAGTTCCACAGGCGTTGGCCTCCAGAGGAGCCAGGCCAAAGTCCTCCCTTGCCATCACGATCAGAGCCCAGGCGCCACGGTACAAACTTCGCAATTGCTCATCGGAGACCCATCCGCGAAACTGAATGTTCGGCTTGCTCTCACGGCGCAAAGTGTTCTCGAGCGGACCGGAACCGACCACAATCAATTTCTTGCCGTTTCGGTTGAAGGCCTTTACCACCAGGTCGATGCGTTTGTACGGAACCAGCGCGCTTACCACCAGGAAATAATCCCTTCTTTGCCCGGCCGAGTCCGGAGAAAAGAACCCAGTATCCACCGGAGGATACACGACCTCTGCTTTCCGGCTGTAGATGTCTTGAATTTGCTGCCGCACATATCGAGAGACAGCCAGAAAGAGATCTACCTGCTCATTTTGAAGATCAAAGCGTTTCAGTCGTGTCGAAAGGACCTGGAGCGCCAAACTGCGCCACGACGCCTGGGAAAAATATTCCTCCCGCCGGTGCCACAGGTAGCGCATCGGAGTGAGGCAGTAGCAAACGTGTTTCGCCCCCGGGGGAACTTTCACTCCTTTGGCAACGGCATGGCTGACGCTGACGACCAGGTGACACTGCGGAAGCGAGAGTTTTTGGATCGCCCAGGGAAACAGCGGGAGGAAATAACGATAGTTGCTGCGCGCCCAAGGAAGTCGGTCCAGGGCGGAGCAATGGATGGGATGTTCCTGCAGCCGGCGAGAAATCCGGCCGCGCTGGGAGAACAGAGTGAAGATGGGCGCCTTGGGAAAGAGCTCGGCCAGGGATTCGAGAACTTTTTCTCCACCCCGATGGGTAACCAGCCAATCGGTGACCAGAACGACGTTCATAGCCTTCGAAATTCCGTTTTCCATTTTGCAACAGGCGCGTAGAATATAGATAGTCAGGAGGACAGCGGATGAGGAACGCCGCTTATTTGGCTTTGCTGGTGATTCTAGTTTCTGCCACGGCCTTAGCGCAGCAGATCACGTTTTTCTTTCCGCAGATCGCCGACGGTGTGGCCGGTGTCGTTGTCTTTCGGACTACCGTGATTCTGATAAACAACGGCGATGGAGTGGCAACGGGCACAATTGTGTTTCGCCGGTCGGACGGATCTGCTTTCAGCCTCACGCTAAAGGACGGCAGGACAGGCAGCCAGTTTTCGTTCCAGCTTCAGCCCAAGCAGACACTTGTTCTGGAATCGACCGGCGAGGGTCCGGCGCGCAACGGCTATGCCCTCATCACCAGCGACCGCACCATCGGCGGCACCGCAATTTTTTCGGAGTTTGACAGCGCGGGAAAACTTTTGACCGAAGCCGGTGTCCCTGCCTCCCCCAATCTGAACAATTTTACAGTCTTTGTAGATACCCGCACCGGCTTCAACACCGGGCTGGCGGTCGCCAATACGGGGAGCACGAGCAGCACGCTGTCGTTTCGGCTGCTTCGTCTCGACGCCAGCCTGCTGTCTACAACGCCGGCCACTCTTGTCCTCGGCCCCAATGAACAGAAGGCGCAGTTTGTCACCGAGTTTGCTGAATTTGGTGACACTTCCAAGAACGCTGTCGGCTCACTGGAAGTCACCGCCAGCTCACCGGTTTCAGCGGTGACGCTGCGGACCGGTCCCGCATCGCTGACCACAACTCCCGTTGTGCCGCGGCCGGCGGGGGCGAAACTATCTTCCACTGGAACAGACGCGATCATAGAGCAGGTCACGCTGGGCGATGCAGGGGGAGGTGGAGTGGCAATCACGATCCAGACAGGAAGCTCACCCGACCCGATTCAGAGCTTCATTGTTCGTTTCATGCGCGGAGGAAACCTGGTTCAAGAACAAATCGAAGCGGCCACTCCGGGCCAATCTCGGTACCGCTTCGTTGCCCCGCATCTCGTGATTTCCGACATCGACCAGGTCCAGATCCGGCCCGTTTTCGCCAGCGGCCTGCTGGGCGAAAGCAGCACTCATAAAAAATAATGGAGAGCCGTAGACCCTGGTTCCCTGGCTGGGTGACCATGGCTCTGCTCCTGCTTGTTGCTTTCCTTGTCTTCTCCGTCTCCCTTCGCGGCCCTTTCCAGTTCGATGACAACCTCTTCCTGAGAGACCCCAACGTTCGGTCGCCGAATGGTTGGACCCGGATGCATCAGGCGGGGTGGACGCGATGGCTCCCCTGGCTCACCTTTTATTGGAATTTCCGCATCGCTGGAGACAATCCTTTCTGGTACCACTTTGTCAACAGCTCCCTGCATCTGATAAACATTGCGCTTGTGAGCGCAGTAGTGCGCGCGTCGCCCGTGAGATTTAGTCCCCGGTACAATAGCGGCGCTACAGGCCGCGCCTCCAATCCCCGTCCTCATCCGCCTGAGCCGGATGACTTGACGCCGTTTTCTGGAGGATTGTTTGCCATCAGCTCGGGCACGGTTGCAGCGGCCGTTTTTGCGGTACACCCGCTTCAAACCGAGGCCGTCGATTACATCTATCAGCGCGCCGTCCTTCTGGCTGCCGCTTTTGGTTTTGGGTCGCTTTATCTCTTTTTTCGCTTTTTGCGGGGCCAACGACCGGCCATCGCGCTTGCTATTCCTCTGCTGGCTTTGGCGATCTTGAGCAAGGAGTCGGCGCTGGGGCTGGTCCCTATTTTCTTTATGGCCTTGGCGTCTTCTCGGAATAGCTTCAAACTTCATCCTTACCTGATTGCGGCCGTAGCTGCCTGCATACTGGCAATGCTTTCGCTGATACTGAGATCTCACCTTTACCTGTTTACGGAAACGCTGGTGTTTTGGCGTTATCTGTCCTTGTTCTTTTATCCAAGAGGGCTGAATATCGACCATGATGTGCCGCTGGTGACCGGGCTCACTCTGCCGGTGCAGCTGTCAATGCTTGCCATCGGAGGATTGGTTTGTCTCTTCATCGCCTTGCCAGAGCGCTATCGCGCGTTGAGTTTTTGGTTTTTCAGTTTCCTGTTTCTACTGCTTCCCACCTCCAGCGTGATACCGGCTTCTGATGTCATGTTCGAGCATCGGATGTATCTGCCCATGCTGGGACTGGCCGGCATGGCAGAAGGCGTTTGCATTTTGCTATGGAAGCGCTTCGGTCTCGCGCCTCTGATTGCGGGTATCCTCTGTTTCGTCTTTTGGTCGGCGCTTTCGGTTTTTCGCAACAAAGTTTGGCTTTCGGAAATATCCCTGTGGGAAAACGCAGTGGAGGGCTCTCCAGAAAAATACCGCCCCAGTTACAATTTGGGGACCGCGCTGCTTCCGGTCGATCCGCGTCGCGCGTCGCGCTGCTTCGAGAAGGCGCTGCAGCTAAGGCCGCAATCCTTGGCCGCATGGCACAATCTTGGGGAGGCGCGAGCGCGTTCCGGCGATGACTCGGGCGCGATCGACGCCTGGGAGCGCGGACTGGGATTTTATCCGGAGTCTGCGATACTGCATCGGTCTCTGGGAGCGCTCTATTCTCGAATACGGAATTTCAAACAGGCGCGGCAGCATCTGACCGTCGCCATGCGTACCGAGCCGCGCTCGGCGGCGACTTTCTACGAGCTGGCCCTGTTATTTTTTCGTTTCGGAATGCTCCATGATGCGGTCTTGTACGGCGAACGTTCGCTGGAACTGGACGACCGCAACGCGGAAACGTACCTGCTGATGGCGGCCCTATTGGATCAACAGGGCAATCTCAGCGCCGCCGAAAGATACCGCAGGGAAGCCGCGAGGCGCAAATGAGGGCCGCACTGGCAATCTTCATCGGAGGCCTGCTGGTGCGACTGTGGCTGGTATGGCTCAGTCCCGCCATTTATGGCGGCGATACTATTCTTCGGCTGGTACACCGAGACCGAATCCTGCTGGCCTACCAGATGCCTTTATTCCAGTTTCTGATCTACGCGGTGTCTTGGCTTTCACGAGATCCGCTCTGGGTGAGGGTGGCGGTCTCTTTGATGGGAGCCTTGGCTGGAGTATTCTTCTATTTACTTGCCCGTGAAATTCTTCCTCTGCCGGCCGCAGTAATCGCCGCGGTGCTCTTTCTCTGCAACCCGTATCTGCTCCATTTTTCCGTCGTACCCTATCAGGAAATAGCGATGCTGTTGTTGTTGCTGGCGGGTGTCTATTTCTACTGGCGCGGCCGGTTGACGGCGGCTTCATTGCTGATCGCAGCCGCATGCTTGACCCGCTATGAGGCGTGGGTCGTCGCCCTGGTTTGCGCACTAGACTTTGCACTGAAGCCGCATTTTGCGCGCGACTCTTCCAGCGAGGGTTCGCTTGCTTATGCGCGCGGTTCAGATTTGTTTTTCGCGTCCTCAGTTCGATGCATAAAGGCGGTTCTCTTGTTTCTGTGGGCGCCGCTTCTTTGGATTCTTTTATGGCGTGGCCTAAGTCCGCAAGGCACTTTTGTGCTGGTTGGAGCATGGAGTTTTGCGCGACTCTATCGTTTGATCTCGGTCTCAAGAGCGGTAGCTTCCGGACTGGGATGGTTGTTGATCCCATTTTTCGTGCTGGGGCTGGCGGTTTCATTTACGGACCTTTGGAAATCAGACGGAAAGGCGGAAATCCTAAATCGCCGCCGGATGGCGCTGTTTGTGCTCTCGCTGGGAGTGCTGTTTTCCTTGGGCATCATGTTCTCGGCACATGGTATTGAGCCGGATCCGGAGCGCTGGGTTACCTTTCGCGAGGGACATCTGCCGCTGGCGGTTGCCTTGCTATTTGCGGGAAGCGGCATTCATCGCGCGATCTTCTGGAGCCGCCGCAAGACGATTGCCGCATGCGTGCTTACGGTTATCGCGAGTGGCTATTCACTGGTTCGCGCCCGACAATGGGTAGAAAGAAGCGCGACGCAGCCCGCGCTTCAGCTCGATCTGCAAGCGGCTCGTCTTATTCAACCCTATTTGAAGCGGGGAGAGCGCGTGGCAGTGTTTGCCGCACCTCTCCCCGAAATTGAAATTCAAAAGTACTTGGATCAAGTGCGGCGAACTGGAGGCATGGAGGGGTTAACAAGAGCCAAAGAGATTTTGCGCTCTCTCGATCCGGGACCCGAAGATTACCAACGATTGCTCGCATATACAGGGGCGGAGCGGCGTCTGCTGCTGCGGGGCAGCGAGATCGGCCGGTCCGAGACGCCGGCGGTGATACTGGTCTTCTCCGATGCTCCTGCCGGCGAATGGGAGGCAATCAAACCGCTGCTGGCGCGCGGCTACGCACCACCCAGCTTGTTGCATGCCGACTCCCGCAGCGTGTCGGTGTACCAGCGTCGCCAATGAAGCCCGGAAGATCGTGGAGACCCGAAAAAATTCCTATTGTCTTCCTGCCCGAAACATTCCACCACAAAGGACACAGCGGACACAACGGCAGGAGATATCCCTTTGACCGCTGGACGACTAACCCTGAATTCCCTTGTCTCCCGCGAAGATTCCACGGTTAAAATGGGATTAATGCCGTTCACGATCACGTCCACGTCGACGACCACGTCCACGACGAACGACTCGCTGGATCGTTAGTTAGAATTTGATCATCTTCGTCAGCATCGAAACTGGCCAGGAGAGATATTTGCGATTGTTTTTTCAACACGGCAGACGTGGCCGTAGTCGTTGACGTGGACGTGATCGTCACTGCTGTCCAAATTAACTGACATTTTTGATCGGAGCTATCATTTTTGCTCGCTATTGGACGGGTTTTTTCCCGCCGTCGTGTCCAGGTCTCCTTGATTGCAGTCATTATGCCGTCCAGATTAGTTGAAGTTTAGT
>DASXTB010000208.1:0-28112 GCA_036505615.1 Acidobacteriota bacterium | reverse complement strand
AGCTAGGGGAAATTTCAAGACTTCCCGGCTCCTCCATGTTGTGGCTGTAAGTGACAAAGTACAGGCGATCGCCGGCTATCAGGGAGCATGAGGTTAAAATCAGGAGTACGCTGAGGCAGCCAGCCATTTTCATGGAGTTTTGCCTTGGATTCATCATTTGTAGCGGCTTGGTCATTGGTTGCCTCAACCCTGCCAAACCTTGTGTATTCTTGGGAATTATATGATATTGATTTTGAAATTCAATATCAAAATAAGAAGCGAGCCGCGGATTACGCGGATCAACGCGGATAACTCATGGGGTCGGAAGAGTGGCCCTGGCTTACAAAGTGTCGCTCTTCATACATATTCGCATATTCGCAATAGCCCTCTTCCGCTCCCGAAGTTATCCGCGTTGATCCGCGTAATCCGCGGCTCGCTTTTCCGGCACCCTCGGGCGGAGCTCCCCTACCGCATCGCCCCACCTTCATCTACAATAACCGCATGTCACTGAAGGAATACGCCAAAAAGCGAGACTTTTCCGCCACGCCGGAGCCTAAGGGGAAAGTCAAAAAGGGCAAGCCGCGAAAGTTGATGTTTGTCATCCAGAAGCACAAGGCTACGCGCTTACACTATGACTTCCGCTTGGAAATAGAGGGAACGCTCAAGAGCTGGGCTGTCCCGAAGGGCCCTTCCTACAATCCAGGCGAAAAACGGCTTGCTGTGCAAGTGGAGGACCACCCCATCGACTACGGCGACTTCGAGGGAATCATTCCCGAAGGGAACTATGGAGCCGGAACCGTCATCGTGTGGGACAAGGGGACATACGACTTGACCGATGACTATTTCGATGACCCTCTGGAAGCGTGGAGGCAGGGCAAACTGCACATTCTGCTCCATGGAAAAAAACTCAAGGGCACTTGGATTCTGGTCCGCACTAAAGGCTCAACCAGCAAGGACTGGCTGCTTTTCAAGAAAAACGATGACGACGCCGACCCCGGGAGCGACATCACCGAAGAACAGCCGGAATCGGTTAAGTCGGGAAAGACCATCGAAGACCTGGAGAAGAAGAAAGGCGCTCGACAGTGGAATACCCCGATTGAGACACAGCTCGAAAATCTCGACGTCAAGGAAGGCGACAGGAAGCCCATGCCGCGCCACATCGCGCCCATGCTCGCCACTCTGGTCGATGAGCCGTTCGATTCGCCTCAGTGGATGTACGAACTGAAATATGACGGCGTGCGCGCAATGGCATATAAGACGCACAACAGCGTCCGCATGCTCTCAAGAAACGACCTGGAAATGCGCGACCGCTTCCCCGAGATCGCCGACGCGTTGGCTCAATTGCCGGTTAACGAAGCGATCCTTGACGGAGAGATCGTTGCCATGGACGAAGGTGGGCGCACCAGTTTCCAGCTTCTCCAGCCACGAATGCATCTGCGCCATCGCGCCGACATCGAAAAGCGAATGGAGGAGATTCCAGTATATTTTTTTGTGTTCGATCTCCTTTATTGCAACGGGTACCTGCTTACAAAGACACCCCTCTGGAAGCGAAAGGAGATTTTGAGGACTGTGCTGGCCAACATCGCTCCCTCAAGTGCGGCAGCCGGTCGTCTCCTGTTTTCCGATCACGTTGAAGAAGACGGCAGAGCCTTCCACCGGGCGGCGGGCGAGCGCGGGCTAGAGGGCATTCTGGCAAAGGAAAAGGACAGCTTCTATGAATCGCGCCGAAGCCGACAGTGGCTGAAGATACGATGCGCGCTGCAGCAGGAATTCGTCGTGGTGGGATACACCGAGCCGCATGGATCGCGAAAGTATTTCGGTTCGCTTCTGCTGGGACTGTACGACGGCAGGCCTGCTGAGACCGAAGCCCACAGCAAGCATTCCAAAGGCCAGGGCGGCACCAGTAAATCCGCCGAGACTACAAGCCGGGATAATGGAACTGGTCTGCTGTTTGTCGGCAGCTCCGGCGGCGGATTTGACACGGCAACCCTGAAAACCATCCACTCTTCGTTAAAGAACCTGGAGACCACCCAGCCTCCGGTTTTAAACCCTCCGAGACTGAAGGGCGCTCACTGGGTCAAACCTCAACTGGTCGCCCAAGTGCGCTTCACCGAGTGGACCCAGGAGGGGATCATCCGTCACCCTGTCTTTCTTGGTCTGCGAGAGGATAAAGATCCAAAGAGCTGCAGACGTGAAGTCGAAGTCGATGCCGGGGACGCTTCGCGAATCGCGGAGAGAGACACTGCCGCCGCCACTGAACCGGGGTCGAAATCCAGCAGACGCGGCAGGCGCTCAGACAGCAAGCCTGCTGGGCGCTCCGCGGCAAAGACAGCTCGCCGAACGGCCGGCGACAGTTCGGCCGGTTCTGAGGAAAATAGTTCTGACGACAACAGTCCGGCCAGCACCAAGAAACAGAAACGTGCGGCACGCAAGCCAGAAAAAATTAAAACAAAAAAGAGTTCTCCCGACGCGGCCCCCTCGAAATCCGATCCGGCCCCCTTTAAAACGAAGCACTCCATTGCCTTCAGCAACTTGGACAAAGTCCTGTGGCCCGAGGACGGGTATACGAAACATGATTTGATTTCCTTCTACGACAAAATCGCGCCGTTCATTCTGCCGCATCTGAAGGACCGGCCCTTGAATCTGGAACGTTTCCCGGATGGGATTCACGGTGAATCCTTTTATCAGAAGAATACTCCCGACTATTTTCCCGATTGGATTCCGCGCGAGCGCATTCATAGCCCCGACAGCCCGAATAAATACGTCAACTACACGATTTGCAATGACCGTGACGCGTTGCTCTACCTGGCGAATCTGGCGTGTATTCCTCACAATCCATGGAGCTCACGCGTGCGCACCCTGGACAAACCGGACTTTATTCTCTTTGATCTGGATCCGGAACAGGCGCCCTTTTCCCAGGTGCGTGAGGTGGCTTTGAAACTGCACGAGCTGCTGGAAGAAATCGGTCTGGATGCGTATCCGAAAGTCTCGGGCGCCACCGGCATGCACATACTGGCGCCGCTGAAACCCCAATACAGCTATGATGACGCCCGCCAGTTCGCACAGGTAGTAGGCATGCTGCTGCTGCATCGTTACCCGGATCTGGTGACGTTGGAGCGAGTCGTCAAGAAGCGAAAGGGAAAGGTGTATGTCGACTTTCTGCAGAACAGGAAAGGGCAGACCGTGGTAGGACCTTACGTGCTGCGGCCTCGTCCTGGTGCTCCTGTCGCCACGCCCGTGACTTGGAAGGAAGTGGCGGCGAAAGATCTCGACCCTTCAAATTTCAACATGAAAAACATTTTTGCGCGTCTGGACAAGATCGGCGATGTCTTCGAGCCGGTCTTGAAGAATAAACAGTTGCTGGCAAAACCTCTGGCAAATCTGGAAAAATTCGCAGAGGAAGTTGGCTAGGTGCCTGTCACAGAGAAATCGGTAGCGGGTAGTAAGCCGCAGATTAACGCCGATTGACGCGGGTCAGCGAATGTGCTGCCGAAGCAGCGCTTCCAGTTAAATGGAGAAGTGGTTCAAGTAAGCGTACGGGCGCTGCTTCGGCAGCACAATAGCTATCAGCGTTCATCCGCGTGAATCCGCGGCCTATTAGCTGCTACCGGTTTCTCTGTTACAGGCAACGAGGTTCAGAACGACAACCGCAGGCCCAATTGCACTTGTCTCATTGGCCGGGCGGTTCGAATCTGGCCAAATGTGCCGGACATGAGTGTCGTGACGGGCGCTCCGAGATTGACAATGTTAAACGCATTGGTGCCTTCCGCTCTGAACTGCAACTTCGTTTTCTCCGTCAGGCGAAAGTCCCGAAATATGCCAATGTCCACATTCTTGCTGCCGGGAGCGTCGATTATATTGCGGCCTACATTGCCATCTTGTCCGGCTCCATTCTGAACGAAAGCGTCCGTATTGAACCATTTGCTGACCGCTTCCACGCGCGGACGATTGGGGTCCAGTTTCGGATCTCCCGTCAGGTTGGGCCGGTCATTGGTATTGCCATCAAGATTGTTGTCCCGGCCGCTGGTAATCGTCAAAGGAACGCCGCTGCGCACCGTGACAATGGCTGAAAGGGTCCAACCCGAAACGACGGCGCGAACCACAGGCTGCGCGCCGCTGAAATAATCCAGATTCCAGATCCCGGACAAAACAAAACTGTGGCGGCGGTCGAAGTCTGTGCGCGCGCGCTCGGCGCCCAGATCGTTGTAGTCTTGGGGCGTGCCACGGGTGCTGTTCTGCAGCGTCGCTCCTTCCAGGCTCTTGCCCAATGTGTAGTAACCCTTGAATGAAAAATTCCTCGACGCGCGCCTTTCTGCGGTGATCTGAAGCCCGTGATACGCAGTACTGAGATCGGACTCAATAAGGAACACTTGCCCTAGCTGTCCGGGGAGAATCGGCCGGCGTGCATCGACGTTAGCCGTGGTTGCGCCCGGCCCGTAAATGGGATAGTTCAGGTCGCGGTCAAACGGAAGCTTGTGTCCCAGCGTGCCGACATAAGACGCCGTAACACTCAAGTCTTTCATCACTTCGCGCTGCACTGAAAAATTCATTTGGTAAATGTAGGGCAGGCGAAAGTCCAGATTTGGGCCGCGCACCGTCGCCGGCAAAACAAACCGCGGATTTGCCGGATCGTAAAAGTATGGGAAGGGGCCAACGCCGCCCGGCAGCAATCCATACGGGTCCGACAGCGATTTGACATTATTGAATCGCTGCCGAATTGAAAAGGGCTGGCCGTCGGCTGAAGAGTTCCACTCATTGGCTGACATGCTTCCGTAAAAAACGCCAAATGCTGCTCGCACGGCCGTCCTGCCGTCGCCGAAAGGATCCCAGGCCAATCCCACCCGGGGCGCAAAATTATTTTTGTCGGCCGGCACAATGCCTCTACGGATTCCCGGATCGCCCGGAAACAGCAAACCGGGAAGCGCGTTGGGTACCACTCTCGACTTGGCCCCGGCCACGTAGGTGAGCTTCCGGTCCAGCGGATCTTTGTAGGGCAATTGCAAATCATAGCGCAGTCCGAGATTGAGCGTTAGGCGCGGATGCACCTTGAAATCATCCACGATGAACAAACCGGTATACCA
Source organism: Acidobacteriota bacterium (assembly GCA_036505615.1). Lineage (GTDB taxonomy): Bacteria > Acidobacteriota > UBA6911 > JACQSX01 > JACQSX01 > DASXTB01. Next base: position 23,052 of record DASXTB010000208.1, on the reverse strand, counting down.
ACCATTGTCATTTTTCGTCACGGGGGCGTCCTGATTCATCGTCGTCGGCAATCCCAGCAGAAAATCGGCCAGTGCATTTCCCGTGCCGCGGCTGTTGTTGCTGGCAAAGCTGAATGTGCCGTAGTTGTTCAGCGTTGTATCATGGGTGACCTTTTCCAGGAAAACTTCGCCGCCGAATTTAAACGAATGCCGCGCACGCGTGAAACTCAAGGTATCTCTTGCCTGATAAAGGTTGCTGCCGGCAACGGGCCCTGCAATGGCGCTGTTCAGGTTGAACCGCCCTGAGACCTGAATCTGCGGCAGGGAGGGAGGACCCTGGATGCGGTATTTGGAACCAAGATCTCCCAGGGAAATCTCCGGGAGGTTGAGACGCCCGCCGAAATTGCGCAGGTAGGTAAGGCGAAACTGGTTGATCATAGTGGGACTGATCGTCCAGGTGTCAGTCGCGTTGTAATTCTGCTGCGTCCAACTGAATTGCCGGCGCGTCCAGGCAATGTTCCCCAGCAGACCGACCACATCTTGACCGCGGGTGAAAAAATAGCTGCCGCTCAACTGGTGCGAAACGCTCAACGCGTGGTCCAACTTGAACTGCACCTCGTTGGTATCGAGCGGATGAGGATCCTGAACTTCATACAGACTGTTCGGGAGATTGGGGAGCGGAATGAACTTATCCAGGATCTGCTTGGCCGCAGGATCAAAGCGCGAAACAGGAATGATCGCTCCTGAAAAGGGTTGGCCGGTGACCGGATCCTTCGGTTTGGTCTGCCGCGACTTTGAAAAATCTCCCTGGCGTTCCAGTTCCGTGGGCGGCTCGGCCGTGTTGGCAAAGTTTGTCTGCCGTTGTCGAAGACCCGAGTAGCTGAAAAAGAAAAAGGCCTTATCACTGACAATCGGTCCGCCGAATGACCCGCCAAATTGATTCCTTTTCAGCGGGTCTTTCGTCAACTGCGATTCGCCCGGCACCCAGCGATTGGCATTGAGCTTCTCGTTTCGCCAAAATTCGAAGAGCGATCCGTGCCAGCGATTTGTGCCGGACTTGGTCACCACATCGACCACGCCTCCGGCAAAGCGGCCATATTCGGCCGAGTAGCTGTTTGTGACTACCCGGAATTCCTGCACCGCATCCGGATTGGGGAGAGAATTTCCGGTGTTGCGCAATCCGCTGGCGTTGATGCCGCCGTCGAGACTGTAATTGACCGATCCCGCCCCGGCGTTCGACGAGCCGTTGACCAGAGTGACGTGCATCGGCGCTCCAAAATTGTCGGTTGCTTCAAATGTCGTGTCCACTCCTGCCGTCAGTTCGAGCAAGCTGTAAAGATCTCGGTTTACCAGCGGCAGATTTTGGATATCCTGCTGGTTGACCGTCAATCCCAGCGCCGGAGTGGACGTTTCTACCAACGGCGCATCTCCGATGACGCTGACGACCTGGCTTTGCTCGCCGACTTCGAGAACAGGATCCACGCGCGCGTTACGGTTTACCTCAATGACCACGCCGGTGCGGACAAACTTCCGAAATCCCGGCAGCACGGCTTCGACGCGGTATTCTCCGACTGGGAGCAGGCGGAGCGTGAATTGGCCCTCTTGATTGGTCAAAGTGGCGCGCGCAAAGTTAGTCGCCGTATTTACGGCTGTGACTTCAACGCCTGGAACGACCGCTCCGGTCGGATCGGTAACTGTTCCGAATATCGTGCCTGTGGTTGCCTGGCCATTGGCCTCTCGGCCGAAAAGAAGCACCAAAGCACCGCAGAAAAGCAATATGAAACGGCTTTTCATGAGACCCTCCGTCTTCATTGCGTGGCGGCTTTCGGACCTTCCTTCAAGAAAAACGGGATAATGCGCTCAATAGTTTCTGACTCAGGCTTAATGGGGTTAATGCGTTTCCCCGTCTTTGGATCCAGTTTCCAGCCCTGCATGCTTTGGAACTGAACAATGGGAGCAACAACATACTGCGCCTTTTGCACGTTCCATTCCGCAGGGCCCGCGATCTGAAATTCAATGTCGTTGTCCTTGATGGCATTATTCACCCGCGTTGAGATCAGCTTGATCTCGTTTTTGCCCTGCTTGAGCAGCGAAGTGATTACAAGCTCGCGTGACGCGATCATAAAGCTGTTCAGCGGAGTTTCGTTGACAAAGACGGTAGCGGTGACCGGCGAGTTCCAGGCAGGCCCGTAATGCCCTTTACTCGCCAGGATGAAGTCTCCCGCTTTCAGCGCGGTGTCTTCGTATTGTAAGCCGGTGTAATAGAGGCTATAGGAAAGGGTCACCTCTTTGACATCTGGGCCCAGGGGATAGGAATACTGTCCATCCTTGAAATGCCAGTCCGTGTCATTGCGGAATTCCCACAAGACCGGTTTCATCACCATTCTTTCGGCCTTTCCTTTCGATTCCTTTTCCATCGGACCGATGCGAAAAATCAAGCCGTTGCTCTTGGTCGCCGGTACTTGAGGGGTGGTTTTGATGGTGATTGTATTCCAACCCTGCTTGAGATACTCCTGAATCGGTTCCGATGTATCTGATGTATAGATGTTAATCGTCTTCCCGTTGATGCTGAATTCGCTCTGCAGCGGATTATCCCAGGGATATTCCTTCTTGACCCAAACCGACATAACACCTTCGCCGGCAGCCTCGGCAGTACTCTTGCTCTCTGTCTTCGTTTCGCTCGGTTTTTTTTCTGCAGCCTTTTTCTCTATCTTTATTTTTTTTCGCAAAACGTCTAGTTGGCCGCTCCCGCTGTTCTCCAGCGGGGCCGAGATGCTCGTACAAATTGCCAGAATCGCCAGGATTGAGACAAGGATAGCGATCCTTGTCATGGATAACCTTCTTCTCCGCATATTGCTCCTCCAAATTCTCAGTTGTATCTTATCTTGTTGCCCTTTCCAGGAGAAGGATCTTCACCTATCACAGCAAGCATTCTTATTCTTCGCCTCTCGGCTACATTTTTTTACCACAGGACACCTTTCAGCACCGGATGCTGGACCAGCGTTTGCTTTTTCACCTGCCACGTGGGAGTATCAGTCCTTGCGACCCATCCGGTCGCGATGGACCACGTCTGTAGGGACATTTTGCGTTTTTTGAGCCTTCCAAGATTGAATACCGGCAGATCGAGGTCACCGTTAAATTCTCGCTGGATTCACAACAGGAGAAGCCATGATTAAAGGCGTCCATACGATGTTCTACACATCGAAGCCCGAGGAACTGCGGGCATTTATTCGCGACAAGTTACGATTTCCTGCCAGTGATGTGGGAGAAGGCTGGTTAATTTTCGACCTGCCGGAGGCTGACATGGGCTGCCATCCGGCAGATGCAGAAGACGGATCACTTTCTGGAACGCATAACATTTCCTTCTATTGTGACGACATTAAGGGCACTGTTGCCGAACTGAAAGCTCGAGGAGTCGAGTTCACCAGCGAAATTTCCGACAGGGGCTACGGGCTGACAACACGTTTCAAGGTACCGGGCGATTTCGAGGTAGAACTATATCAGCCGCTCTACTCCAAGCGGCGCCCGGCCTCGAAAGGCCAGGGCTAAAACCTTCGGGAAAGCCCGCGAGGCGGGCTTGGCCGATTGGAACGGAGTTCGCCGTACTATCACCGCCCTCCGACACCCAACATTCCTAAACGACACGATACAACCCGCCTTTCAGATACTTTGTCTCCGGCATGGCGGGAAGAAACGGATGATCGGGTGATTGTGTAAGAACGGCCAACTGTTGCGCGGTTCTGCCGGCACGCCGCGCGGCCTGTCGCACGCATTCTTGAAAAGTCTCTTCCGTGATGTGATGAGAACAACTGGCGGAAATCAGCAGCCCGCCGCTGCGCAATACTGACATCCCCAGAGTGTTCAATTTCACGTAGGCGCGCCTGGCAGTAGGGACTCCCTTGCGGCTCTTGGTGAAAGAGGGGGGATCGAGAATCACCAGGTCAAAGTTTGCTCCTTTCGCCTGCTCTCCCTGCAGAAAATCGAAGACATCGGCTTCCACCGTTCCCAGGCGGTCGCGCCACCCGTTGAGCTGCGCGCTTTGCTCTGCCAGTTGCAAAACAGTACGGGAAATATCGACAGTGATCACCCTTATCGCTTCTCCCCGGATTGCATTCAGAGAGAATCCGCCGATGTTGCTGTAGCAGTCCAGTACGTGCGCGCCGTGCGATATCCGCCGCGTAATCCAGCGATTGACCTTCTGGTCCAGGAAATATCCGGTCTTTTGGCCCTCCCACAAATCCACCAGATAACGAATGCCCAACTCGGTAATTTCCCGCACCGCAGGCTGCTTCCCTTCCAAGACTCTGCGGCGACGCTCCAGCTCTTCGTGCTCTCGTTGAATGGACTCATTTTTTTCCACCACCGCGTCAATACCAAAGCTTTCCACCAGTATTTCCGCTATCCGGGGCAACAAGGCGTCCGCTCCGGCGCAGAATGTCTGCAGCACGGCGGTATTGTCGTATCGGTCGATGATGATGCCAGGCAGCCCGTCGCTCTCGCCAAATACCCAACGGACACAGCTTTCCGAAGGAAATATTCTTCGCCGCAAGTCCACCGCATTGCGGATACGTCGCTCCAGCCACTCCCGCGATAATTGCTCGCAGCGGACGGACCGATCCAGAAGCCGGCAGGAAATGAGCGAGTGAGGTGAATAAAAGGCACTCCCCAGAAATTCTCCTGCAGCCGAGAAACAGTTCGCCAGCAGCGTCCCTTCATCCGCGTGCTGCACACTGGCAAGCTCATTGGAAAACACCCAGAGATGGCCCCCCTGGAGGCGAAGGTCCTCTCTTTTTTTTAAATGAACGGTCGCAATTTTCGATCCAACAAAGGGTTGCATGTCTGAATTGTAAGCCTGCAAAGTTTGGGGTTGAAAGAAGATATGGATTGAAGGGTTCAAGGGACAGGAGGCAGACGGCAGGAGGCAGACCGCAGGAGGCAGGCGGCAGGAAGCAGGAGGCAGGAGATATGACGGATATAAGAGGTAGGTGAAGGGATACGAAGATGGAGGCCCTAAGCGTTTTCCGGAATCAGCGTCAAGATTTGGTTCGCAAATTTGCGGCGAGGCCAGTTATGTATTCATGCGAGCCTTACATCTTGTTCAAAACAGTTTGCCTTCCGAGGCATCGTTGCTCTGTGAGCTCTTGGGCTGGAATGAACTGGAAGCCCGTATCTTTTTGGGAAGTTTCGGGCTGCGAAGCCTGCTCTCGGTGACGGAAGCAGAACTTTGCTCGCTCGGCTTGCCGGTGACGCGCATCCGCCCACTGCAAAGCCTGTTAGAGCAACTGAGACAACCGGCGCCGCTCGCGGCTCCATTCAGCAACAGCAGGCAGGTGTTTGAAGCTTACCGGGATTTCTTCCATGGCAGGATCCACGAGCTATTCCTGCTGCTGCTTCTGAACGGCAAGAATCGCGTCATCAGGGATGAGATCATCTCTCAAGGATCTCTGACTGCTTCCCTGGTTCATCCGCGTGAGGTCTTTACACCGGCTGTTCGCCACAGCGCCGCAGCGGTCATCTGCTTGCACAACCATCCCAGCGGCGATCCAGAACCAAGCGCGGAAGACCGCCAGATCACCGCAAGGCTGGTGGAATGCGGACACCTGCTGGGCGTGCGCGTTTTAGACCACATTGTCATCGGCGATGGTTGTTACTTTAGTTTTCTGGATCGAGGGCAATTGGGAAAGGCGAAGGCCGAATGACGAATTTCGAGTGGCGAATGGCGAATGTCGAATGCAGTGAAATCTGGAAAATGTAAGGCGTGCCTGGAAGGCGTTCGTACATGTTAAGATGAACCGATGAGCAGGCGAAGTGTGGACTGGTCATTCCGTGATCTCAATCGGTATGATTCCTGAAGAAAGATTCGAAAGAATGGAGCGCCAGATGGAGTTCCTAGCCGATCATCAGGCGCAGTTTTTCGCCTCCATTCAAGCTCATCAACAAGAGATAGAGGGACATACAGAACAGATAAAGCGACATACAGAACAGATTCTGTTCCACTCCGAGCAAATCGCCGAACTGAGGGACTTCCTAAGCAGCACGTTCCGGATAATCGACACTCTTGCGGGGGTGCAGAGGCAAGCGCATGAGGACCTCACTCGCGCGCATGCGGATCTTGCTCGGGCGGAGGAGCGGACAGACGAACGCCTGAACGTGCTCATAGGTGTGGTACAACGCTACTTTGGAGAGACATAGCCGCCTCCATTCGACACGTGCTGCGGGCTCAGCTTGCGTTGCCCCGGCATGTCACTACGTCGGTCAATAATCTGGGCAAATGAACCGATCGGAATTGATCCAGTTCCTCGACACATTCCTAAAGATCCATTCCATCCCGGACAAATCGCTCAACGGCTGGCAGGTGGAGGGCGCCGGTGAAATTGAACGAGTCAGCTTTGCGGTAGATTTCTGCGAGGCGAGCGCTGCGGCCGCCTGCAAGAACCGGTCGCAGATGTTGATTGTACACCATGGATTCTTCTGGGGAGAGACACAGCCTATTACCGGACACCGTTTCCGACAAGTTCAGGTACTGTTGGAAGGAAAGCTCAACTTGTACGCCGCACATTTGCCCCTGGATGCCCACCCCGAGGTCGGGAACAACGTGCAACTGGCCAAGCTGTTGCAGCTAGGCGAGGTTGGCCCCTTCGGTAAATACCATGGGCAGACTGTAGGCGTGATCGGCCGGTTGCCCGCCGAGATAAAACCAGAGGCGCTCGTCAAGCAGTTGAACAAGGAATTACACACCAGGACACAACTGTTGAAATTTGGGCCCAAGTACGTTTCCCGCGTGGCTGTTGTCAGCGGAGATGCGGCCATGATGATCGAGCAGGCTTCAGACTGCAACGCAGACGCGCTCTTAACGGGAGAAGTCTCTCACACGGCCTATCACATCGCACGCGAGCGCGGTGTTCACCTTCTGTGTGCCGGCCATTACGCTACTGAGACCGTAGGTTTAAGAGCTCTGGCTGAGAAGGTGGAAAATACATTTGAACTGGAAACCCGTTGGATCGATCTCCCGACAGGCTTTTGAGATTGCGGATTGTCGATTTCGGATTTCGGATTGCGGTTTTGTGATCGATCAGTGAACGGGTCAGGAGCGTAGGACTTTGATTTGCGGGCGATAGATGGAGATAGATGAAACCCACATTTGATCGATCGGGTCTGACCGGGCCAAAGGGTGACAATTCTGAAGACGTGGGCACTTCGCATTCCGCATTCCGCAATCCGCTTAGCTCAATAGCCTGCAATCCGCAATCCGAAATCCGCATTCCGCAATCGGAAATCCGCAATCCACAATCCGAAATCCGCAATCCGAAATTACCTGCCGGCATCTATGTTCACCTGCCTTTCTGCACAACGAAATGCAATTATTGCGACTTCACTACCGCGTTATTTGACGAGCGAACAGCGCAACGCTATCTGGCTGCGTTGCTGGAAGAAATCGACCGTATCGAACTGGGTGAGAACGCACCGAGCGCTGACACCATTTACTTCGGGGGAGGCACTCCCTCACTTGTCCCTGAACAATTCATTCAGGAAATTTTGACTGCCTTGGCGCAGAGATTTTCCATCCATCAGGATTCGGAAATCACTCTGGAGATGAACCCCTCGCCGGCCGAGTCGAGCCGGGTCGCCAGTTATCGTGCCCTTGGGGTCAATCGCTTGAGCATCGGCGTTCAATCCTTTGATGACCGGGAATTGAGCGACATGACGCGCGCACACACGGCCAGCCAAGCGCGGCAGGCGGTGACAGATGCGGCCCGGAAGGGCTTTGAAAATCTCAGCCTCGATTTGATCCTTGGCTTGCCCGGACAGACGGCCCGATCCTTTGCGCGCAGTCTTCAAATAGCCGTTTCTCTTCCCATCCGGCATCTTTCCGTCTACATTCTCGAGCTTCACAACGGAACGCCCCTGCATGCTGAAGTGATGTCTCAAAAGACAAAACTGCCATCCGACGATTTTGTGGCCGATCAGTATCGAGAGATAGTGGGACTGCTCGAATCTAACGGATTGTTCCAGTACGAAATTTCCAATTTCTCCCGCGCCGGTTTCCAGAGCCGTCACAACTTGAAATACTGGACACGATGTCCTTATATCGGTTTTGGCGTCAGCAGCCATTCCTACGACGGATCGAAACGCTGGAACAACACTGCTTCGCTATCCCGGTATCTCCGGCAGATAGAGTCCGGCCTCTCTCCCCGCGAAGCAGAAAATGTTGTCACCGAAACCGACGCTGCTCGAGAACAACTATTTCTCGGCCTGCGCATGCGCCGAGGTGTTGCTGTGACGGCACTAAATGCGCTTGCCGCAGGTAATCACCGCCTGCTGCAACGCTGGCGCTTCTTCTGCGAACAGGGTTGGGTCGAAGAGAAGGACGGTTATTGCCGGTTGACCACGGACGGCTACCTGATGAGCAACGAGATTCTGAGCGAGTTGATGTAGACGCAGAGGCCGTAGCGCAACATAGACGCAACAGGCAGGCACAGCACGTCCCTCAGGAGTTGCTACATTTTCGGGGCATTGAGAAGTTCAGTCCCGTAGGGACGGCTGAATCTGCGGGGATCTGCGCGCGACGAAGACATTCTCAATCGTCCCTGCGGGACTTCGCTGGAAATTTTTGTTTCTCCCATCCCAGCGATAAATCGCTGGGCTATTCTCGGTCGTCCCTTCGGGACTGACGAAGGAAGTTTTGAGACAGACTCCTTGCCTCGCCGTCGACGACCTTTACTCACGTTTCCGCAGCTCGGCTCGCCGTCACCGAAGCGCCTCTCGGACGCGCATTACAGCGGTTTCCATGTCCTCACGGCTGACGTCCGCATGCGTTACCGCGCGGATTGTGTTTGCGTCCACTGCTCCCATCAGCACCCGTTGTTCTTTCAGTTTCGCCAAAATCTGAGTAGCGATCCCCTTGGCCTGGTTGACTTCAAAAACTACGATATTGGTCTGCACGGTGTCGAAATCGATGGAAATGCCGGGAATTTCCTTAAAGGCTTCGGCTAGAAAGCGCGCGTTTTCATGATCCTCGTGCAGCCGCTTTGGCATTTTTTCGAGCGCAATTAAGCCGGCCGCAGCCAGCACGCCCGCCTGTCTCATTCCCCCGCCAAGCATCTTGCGAAGTTTTCGGCTCTCTTCCATGGCTTCCCTGCTTCCGAGCAACATGCTCCCCACCGGCGCGCACAGCCCTTTGGAGAGGCAAAACATCACCGTGTCAAACGGTTCGCAGAGCTCTTTGACCGAGGTATCAAGCGCCACGGCCGCGTTGAAGATGCGCGCGCCGTCCAGATGAACGGGGATATTCCGAGTGTGGGCTTCACAGCAGATGCTATCTGCCTGCGCGCGGGTGTAAACCGTTCCGCCCGCCATGTTGTGTGTGTTCTCTAGTGAAACCAGCGCGGTGCGCGCGTAGTAATAAATATCGGGATGGATTGCGGATTCAATACTGGGCCAATCCAAAATCCCGTTGCATCCCTTGACGGGCCGCGCCAGCGCACCGGAGAATGCGGCCATCATCGCCATCTCATAATTGAAAATATGACCCCGTTCCTCAATAATGATTTCCTCGCCTGGACGCGTATGGAGCTTGACGGCGATTTGATTTCCCATTGTACCGGTGGGAACAAACAAGGCAGCTTCCTTCCCGAAAGTCTCGGCAGCACGCTCCTGGAGCTTGTTGACCGTGGGATCTTCTCCGTACACATCATCGCCCACCTGGGCGCGTTCCATAGCTCGGCGCATTTCAGGCGTTGGTTGAGTCACGGTGTCGCTCCGGAGGTCGATAACTTGTTGTTGAGCCACCATTAAACGAGAGCGAAAAACAATTTCGAATGCCGAATTTCGAATGTCGAATGACCAGAGTCGAATTTATGAGTCAGCAAGCTGAATTTGATCAACGGAAAATACGATTCAAGGTCTAGGGCTTCAGTCTTCGAATCGACCTGAAACAATGTTGGAGCTGATAACTTGGGTCTTCATTCGACATTCGAAATTCGACATTCGAAATTTACACGTTTTTGAGTTGATGCCCCAACTTTTCTTTCTTGGTTCGAAGATAACGCTCCGAATACTCCGAAGGAGTAATTTCCAGCGGAATTTGCTCCACAATGGTGAGGCCGTAACCTTCCAGGCCGACCACTTTCTTTGGATGGTTGGTGAGCAGGCGTATGTTGCGAAGTCCGAGGCTGTTGAGGATTTGCGCTCCCACGCCGTAATCACGCAGGTCCGGCTGAAAACCGAGAGCTAGATTAGCTTCCACCGTGTCCTTGCCCTGGTCCTGCAGCGCGTAGGCCTTAATCTCGTTGATGAGGCCGATACCTCTTCCCTCCTGCCTCAAGTAGACAAGCACGCCGCTTCCCGAGCGGTCGATTAGTCCCATCGCCTTGCGTAACTGATCTCCGCTGTCACTGCGTAAGGAGTGGAACACATCGGCCATCGTAGACTGGGACTGCATGCGTACCAGGACGGGCTCCGTGGCGCTTTTTGAAATATCTCCCCTAATGAGCGCAAGATGCGTCCTCTGGTCCAGCTCATTGACGAACGCTCTCACTTTGAAGTCACCAAATTCTGTGGGAAGATCGGCGCCGGCCACCTCGTGAACAAACTTCTCTGTCTGAATGCGGAAGCGGATCAGATCCGCCACGGAGATGATCTTAAGCCGGTACTTGCGCGCAAACTTCTTCAGCTCGGGAAGGCGCGCCATGGTCCCATCTTCATTCATGACTTCGCAGATGACACCGGCTGGCTGAAGTCCCGCCATGCGCGCCAGATCGACGGCCGCCTCTGTTTGTCCGGCGCGCTTTAACACACCGCCCGGCTCGGCCCGAATGGGGAAAATATGTCCCGGCCGGACCAGGTCCGAAGGCTTGGTTTTCGGATCCACCGCAGTCAGGATAGTCTGCGCTCTGTCGGCAGCCGAAATCCCAGTTGAGACATTACGCCTGGCTTCGATGGAAATTGTGAACGCCGTGCCGAAGCGTGAATTATTGTGGCTAACCATGAGAGGGATTTCAAGCTGCGCCAACCGCTCCGGCGTCATGGGAAGACAAATCAATCCCCGCCCATGCCGGGCCATGAAATTGATCGCTTCCGGCGTTACCTTTTCAGCGGCGATGGTGAGGTCACCCTCATTTTCGCGGTCTTCGTCATCGACCACGATTACCATGCGCCCTTCTCGGATCTCATCAATCGCTTCTGGTATGGTTGCGAGCATCCTTTGCTTCCCTGGCTCTCCGTTCGATTATCAGAATTCGTATAATTCTCGGACAGCTCCCTAACGGACATTATAAAATTGTCACACCATCAATGTCGAATGGGCGAAATACTCTCTGTGCTATCTTCGGGTTCTCTGTGCCGCTATTTGGTGAAATCTTGGGCTTTCGACAAAATTTGGCTCTGAACAGCCGATCACGTTCACGTTCACGAGCACGTCAACGTCCACGACCACAATCATTGAATCGTGAGCGATTGTGTATTTTTCGTTCGCGTAGGCGTGGACGTGCTCGTGAACGTGAACGTGGTCGTGATCGGCTTTTATTGCGTTGCGGCTTTGCCGCGCTGTGACTCTTGTTGAATGTCTGTGAACAATGCAAATGATCCGAACTCTCGCAGTTCTGATTTGGATCTCAGCAGTGCTCATTGCAGCCGGGCCATTCCTGCTCCTCTATTCCTCCATCACGGGCGATCCCCATTCCATGTATGCAACGGCGCGTTTCACTCTGCGCGTGGCACTTGGCATAGCGGGCGTACGCGTCCGAACGCGTACGTGGGCAAACGGGCTGCCACCGCAGGTTGGCAATCCAGGCATTGGCCGCACGGGTTTCGAGACTCAAAACTACGTGTTCATGGCAAATCATGCCAGCAACGTAGATCCACCTGTCTGCTTTCTGACGATTCGAAAGGATCTCAAGGTTATCTTTAAGAAGGAGCTCCTCGGACTGCCGATCCTTTCGAAAGCACTGAGACTAGCCCGCTGCATTCCTGTGGATCGAAGTGACAGCGAAGCTGCGCGTCTGGCCATCGACCGCGCAGCCGAACAGCTGCGACAGGGCGACTCGTTTCTGATTTTCCCAGAAGGGACGCGCAGCCGCGACGGCTCTTTGGGGACCTTCAAGAGCGGGGGGTTTGTCATGTCGATTCTCTCCGGCATCCCGGTAATTCCGGTGACCCTGCGCGGGACTGTGAACATACAGCCCAAAGGTTCCTGGAAATTAGGCCGGGGAGAAATTGAAGTGATTTTTCATAAGCCTGTTTTCCCACCGGATTCTCTGGAGGAGAAGGAAAGTTTCGTGCTTACGGTGCGAGAGCGGATTCACTCGGCGCTTTAGGCGCCCGACATCTCGAACGGCAAATTTCGAATGACGAAGAGGAAACCGATTAATTAATTCACACAGCCAATCAGTTCGCTGGTATCTCGCCACGCCTAGGACTGCTGGTCGCTAAAACAAAAAGCCGGGCTTCCGCCCGGCTTTGTAATACAAGGTGTTAAGGCACCCCGTCAAGGTCTCGATCATTGAAACGCTTTTTGCCAAACAAGTCAATGGAGAGAGTATCAGTGGATCCAGCGGAGAATATTTCCCCGTGTTGTCACGTAGCGGATTTTTTGCTCGTAGTACTGGTTCTTGTACTCAAGCAAGATGGGATTCTCCAGATCGTCGAGAAATATCCAGGTGGCGCCCCGGCTGTCTTTCACTTTCAAGGCAGGCACTTCGGTCCGTTCCTTGTCTATCGTCAGCGTGTATCGCAAATTGTCAACAAGAGAAAATTCGTCTTTGATCGAATCCATCATTATTTTGCTTCGCTTGCTGGTCTTCAACTCTTCATAAATCCTCTCGCTCAACCAAAGAGTTAGAAAGTCTGCGCCATCAATATCCACGCCGTTGTCGAATAGCCTGGCGAAAGTGATTTTTTTCCCTTCTTTCAAAACGTGTTCCGGGATTCGAATAGTTCCCTGCTGGGCGCGGCTCTCCCATTCAAAGTGCCGCGCGGGAGAATAGGATGCAATTCGAATGATGAACTCCGATGTGCGGTCGCGCGCCGAGGTGTCCCACACTACCGTGGCGCCCGCCTCCAGTTTTCCGAGCGGGCGGTCTTCGGCAAGCGACACACCACATCCCGATACCAGGTAACCCAGCAAAGCACAATAGAACAGGAGGTGCTTCCACACAGTGGCCATCAAGTGAGTAATCATAGGCTATGTGGCACATGAAGCGCCAGCCGAAGGGACAGACCCGTAATTTCGCGAAATTCGGGGGCTGCTGCAATTTACTCAGTCGACCCTTCTTTCACAAACCTCCAAAGAAATGTTTCGCTGGTGCTACGGTCTTGCACGGGGTGCATCAATCTCTCCACGTACTTTGCCAGGATATCGCATTCGACATTGACGCCATCGCCCGGCTTTAGATCACGCAGGCTGGTATGGTTCCAGGTGTAAGGGATCAGCGCGATCCAAACGCGTTGTCGAAGAATTCGGGCCACCGTCAAGCTTACGCCGTTAACGGCTATTGATCCTTTCTCCACACAGAGGCGAGCCAGTTCGTCCGGCAGGTCAATCAATAGCATCCAGCCTGGCGGATCTTTTTCTAAAGCGGCGACTGTGCCCATTCCGTCGGCATGCCCTTGAACAAAGTGTCCACCCAACCGGCCGCTGGCTTGCAAAGGCCTTTCCAGATTGACATGCTGTCCCTTCTTAAGCGCACCAAACCGAGTGCGGCTCAATGTCTCCGGGGATAGCGTGAATCCGATGACCTTGCCATCTACTTTTTCGCAGGTCAGACAAACGCCGTCAACCGCAAGGCTGTCGCCTTTACGCAGCTTTAGGTCCTTCGGGCACTCCACGGTCAAATGCAGGCCTCGCCAAGCCGCTTTCAGATTTCCTATTTTCCCCACCGATTCAACGATTCCAGTAAACATTCAGGGCGAACTGCGTTCCAATGACTAGATTTTGGATACAAAGCCGTCTACGTTCACGATCACGTCCACGACCACGATAACGATAACGTGGTCGTCAACGTGGACGTGGGCGTGATCGTGAACGTAGACGGTCTTCAAAATGACTTGCCTTCGAGTGACGGTTGATATCAAGAAAGACCTAAGTTATTCCTTTCTTCCGGTGTAGTTGCTTGAGACTGGCAATCTCATTTTGGTTCAGTGCCCGGTATGCTCCGGGCTTCAGATTTCCCAGCTGAACAGGCCCCACAGCGATCCGCTTGATCTTGGATACCAGATAGCCATACCTGCCAAACATTCTGCGTATCTGGCGATTCACACCCTCAAAGAGAATTACCCGGTACCAACAGTTATCTGCTTCCTTGTGCAAAAGGATCTCACATGGGGCAAGTTTCTTGCCTTCCAGGATGATTCCGTCTTCCAGTTTTCGCCGATCCTTCTCAGCCAGCCGTCCGCGTATCTTAACCAGATAAGTTTTAGCGCAGTTTCCGGCGCGGGTGAGGTTACGCACCAGCTCGCCGTCGTTGGTCAGAATGATCAAGCCTTCGCTCTGGTAATCGAGCCGGCCGGCCGGGACCACCCTTTCGCGCACATTGACCAGATCTAGAACGGTGGGCCTCTCGAAAGGGTCTGTTACCGTGCTTAAACAGTTCTTGGGCTTGTTGACCGCCAGATAGACCTTCCGTTGGGCGCGGATTGTCTTGTCGCCAACTTTGATTGAGTCAGTTTCCGGATCCGCCTTGTCGCCCAGACCGGCGACAGAGCCATTTACGGTCACCTGGCCCTGGGCGATCAGGGTTTCAGCTTTTCGACGCGAGGCAATCCCTGCGGCGGCGATGATTTTCTGAAGACGCTGCTGCATGCTTTAAGACAATCGGCCGGCGAGCAGACGGCAGGAGGCAGACGGCAGAAGGCAGGAGGCAGACGGCAGGAGGCAGACGGCAGGAGGCAGACGGCACGAGGCAGACGGCACGAGGCAGGAGGAGACAGTAAGCCGAAGCCAGCTATCTTTCCTTTCTAGCCATTCTGGGACGAGCCCCACCACCTACTATGTGCTTGCTTCCCAGCTCCTGCTTCCTGCCTCCTGCTTCCTGCCTCCTGCTTCCTGCCGTCTGCTTCCTGCTTCCTGCCTCCTGCTTCCTGCCGTCTGCTTCCTGCCTCCTGCTTCCTGCCGTTTGCTTCCTGCCGTCTGCCTCCTGCCTCCTGCCTCCTGTTTTCTGCCGTCAGCTCGTCTGGTCGTGAATCAACTCCTCAAACTCCTCCAGCGTGGGCAGCTCCGCCAGATCTTTAAGTCCGAAATGAACCAGGAACTCTTTGGACGTCCCATACAGGATCGGACGGCCGACGACCTTTTTTCTTCCTCGGGTTTCGATCAGCTTTTTATCCAGCAAAGTTTTTACCGCACTGGTCGATTTCAGGCCACGTATCTCCAGAATTTCCGCCAGCGTAACCGGCTGCTTGTAGGCAATCACAGCCAGCGTCTCCAAAGCCGCCAGCGAGAGCTTCGCAGAGGGCTTGACCTTAAGATATTGCCGCACCCACTCGTGATGTTCCGGCCGGGTGGTGATGCGATAGCCGTCCGCAACTGCACGGATTTCCATACCCCGATGAAACTGATTGAATTCGTGCATCACCTCTTCGGCGCATTCCTTGACGAAGCCGGCGTCTTCCTCCGGGAAAACTTCGCGCAGTTGGCTGATGCTCAGTGGTTCATCGGCGACAAAAATGAGCGCTTCAAGAATCGGCTTAAGTTCTGACTTTTGCATGCTCAGGATCACTGCTTGCCCCCCTTCATTCTTCAAGCTTGAACTTTTGCGATCTTAATATCGTCGTAGGTGAGGTTTTGGAAAACATTAATTTCTCTCAAACGCGCCATTTCGAGCACTGCCAGAAAAGTAACTATTAAATGCATTTTGCTGATCCGGCGCTGAAAAAAGCTGGAAAAATAAATCACCGGCTGCAACGCGAGCAAGCTGCGCAGTTCCAGCAGTTTTTGCTCAAGCGTGATGCTCTCGTGCTCCACGTCCATCACGATGCGATCTCGAAAGCGCTGCACGATTTCGTGAAACGCCTTGATCAGATCGAACACATTGGCCGAGACTATGCCTTCCTCTTCATCTTGAAACTCAGTCTTGGGATTTCCCCAGACGGAGAGCTCTACAGTTTCACGCTCATAAAGCATCTGAGCCGCACTCTTGAATTTCTGATGCTCCAACAGTTGCTGCACCAGTGGCATGCGCGGATCCTCTTCGAGGGGAGTTCCCGGCACTTCTGGATCTGGCGGCAACAGCATTTTGCTCTTGATTAGAATCAGGGTTGCCGCCATGACCAGCCATTCTCCAGCTACATTGATGTTCAATTCCTTCATTATTCGAAGGTATTCCAGATATTGTTCGGTTATGCGCGCGATGGGGATGTCGTAGATGTCGATCTCTTGCTTCCTGATTAAGTGAAGCAAGAGGTCCATCGGGCCTTCGAAGATCTCAAGCTTGACCCTCAAAGATTCCGGTACGTCGGAAAACGACTCAACCTGCGAGACTGAGGTTTTTTCGTCCATTAGTCATAGCCCCAACAGCGAATAGAGGAAAACCGTCACTGGCGCCAGCATGACACTTAATGCCCCGCTGTACATCAGGGCCAGAAGCACCAAGAACCCGTAAGGCCGAAACTGGTCGAAGACGTGGGAGAGATTGGGAGGCAGAAATCCGTACAGGATCCAGCTTCCGTCGAGCGGAGGGATGGGGATGAGGTTGAAAACGGCAAGAAAAAAATTGACCAGCATCCCGATACGACACAGTTCGAACATCGGGGTAAGTATCGGATGAGGAAATAGCTGCATCCCGCCGGCGCCAATCATGACCCGAACAATGACCAGGAAAACAACGCCCGCAATCACATTTGACGCCGGGCCAGCCGCCGCGATGAAGATCTGGTCCCGTTTGGGGTCATTCAGATTATTCGGGTTCACCGGGACGGGCTTGGCCCAGCCAATCAACGGGATACCCGTAATCGCCTGAAGCAGGGGAAACAAAACCGTGCCGATCAGATCTATGTGAACCAGAGGATTGAGGGAAACCCGGCCCAGATAGCGCCCCGTCGAGTCGCCCAGACGATCAGCCGCCCATGCATGGGCGGATTCATGAATGCTGAGAGAAAAAAGGAGGACGGCCAGAGAAATCAAAATCTGGCCAAAATCGACCTGTCCCAAAGAGAGATCCCCTTTTCAGATTGCGGATTGCGGGTTGCGGATTGCAGATTGCGGAATGCGGATTGGGATAGTTATTCCTCGTCGGGTGCCCATTATCTGATGCGACGAGAAACGGATGCGAAAGTAATAACCAAAGCATGGATCACCGACAACGGGTCTTTTAACTTAAATCCGCACTCTGCAATCCGAAATCCGCAATCGGCTCACTCTGCAATCCGAAATCCGCAATCGAATAAATCCGTAGCCCAGGGTTGACTATAACAAACGCACTCTCAAAGACAAAGCCGAAACGCAAATTCGGCAGTGTTATAATCGCTTTTTTCATTGAGGCTTTGCGATGCACTTGAGTTTCCTGCTGGCGATTTCTCTGTATCTAGTCGGACTAGCGTTGTCGCTCCTGAATTTGTCGGCCAGGAGAGAAACTCTTTTTCGTTCGGCCTTCGCAGCTCTGGCGATGGGGTTTGTGTTTCACACTCTCTTCCTAACGCTCCTGACTATAAACGGAAGACATCTCCCCATTTACACGTCCAAGGAGGCTTTTTCCCTGTTTGCATGGCTAGTTACACTTAGCTTCTTCATTTCTTACTTGAAATTCCGCATCCAGCTTCTGGGGATCCTGGTACTGCCGCTTGTATCCGCTTTCATGCTTTTTGCCGGCGCTCTAGAGCACCAGCCCTTCCCTCCCTTATGGAAGGGGTATTGGGTCTACGTTCACACCAGCCTGGTGCTGACCGCGTACGTGGCCTTCTTCCTGACCTTTCTTTCCAGCATCCTGTACCTGTTCCAGGAGCGCGCGCTCAAGGAGAAGCGCATGGGCGGAGTCAGCGAAAGGCTCCCCTCGCTGCAAAAGTTGGATCATCTCCTGCTGACGTCCCTGATCGTTGGGATGGTCACCATGACGCTTGGGATGCTAACAGGCGCTATCTGGGCCGAACGAGTCTGGGGCCGCTATTGGGGATGGGACCCGAAAGAAATCGCGGCTCTTGTCACTTGGCTTATCTACCTTTTTCTCATTCACTACCGCTTGACAGCGGGTTGGCGCGGGAAGCGCGCCGCGATACTGAACGTCATCGGATTTGTCTCCGTCCTGTTTACCTTCGTGGGAGCCAGCTACTTCCGAGGCATGCATGCTTTCTGATCTGCGGTTGATCCTGGTTGGAACGAATCACCGGACGGCCCCGGTGGAGATCCGGGAGCGCATCGCGTTTGATGCGGAAAAGATGCACCACGCGCTTCGGGACATTGTGGGGAATGGAGGCGTAGCCGAGGCAGTAATCCTCTCCACCTGCAATCGGGTAGAAATCGTCGCTGCCGCCGAAGGCCAACAAAACGCCATTGAGAATCTCAAGGATTTTGTCGCCCGATATCACGGCTTGCCGGCTATTTCACTGGAGCCCTACCTGTACCACTATTCCTCTCGGGAAGTAGTACGCCATGTGTTCCGCGTCGCGAGCAGCCTGGATTCCATGGTCGTCGGGGAGACCCAAATACTGGGGCAGGTCAAGGAGGCCTTTGCCAGGGCCTGCGCCTTGGGAACAGCGGGTCCGATCCTTAGGGACCTTTTTCCAAGGGCGTTCCGGGTTGCAAAAAGAGTCCGCACGGAAACACAAATAGCGACGTCCTCTGTGAGCATAAGCACTGTGGCCGTCGAATTGGCTCAAAAGATCTTCGATAAGCTGGATGGCAAATCGGCGCTGCTAGTAGGCGCAGGCAAGATGGCTCGGCAGACCTCGCGGCAGCTGAGCAAAAGCGGTGCCAGTCGAATCTGGGTCACCAGCCGCACCCCGGAACGAGCCATGGAGCTGGCCAGCCAGGTGGGAGGCACACCGCTTCCCTACCAGAATCTTGCCGAAGCCCTGGTGGTCTCCGATATTGTCATCGTTTCCACCAGCGCCCCTCACTTTGTGATTGAACAGGCCGACATGGTGCGCGTCGTCCGGCAGCGGAAGAACCAGCCCATTTTCGTGATCGATATTTCAGTTCCGCGCAACGTGGATCCCAATGTCAACCAGGTAGACAATGTTTTCCTCTACGATATCGACGACCTGAAAACCGTCATCGAGGGGAATCGCAAAGGACGGGCTGGCGAAGCCGAGCTGGCTGAAGCGATCGTCCAATCGGAAGTGGAGGCGTTTCTACGCGAGTTGAGCGTCCGGGAAAGCTCTTCGGTCATCATCGGACTGAAGGAGACAATCCGGCAGATTTGTGAGGAGGAGATGGCGCGGGCGCTGCAAAAAATTCCCGATCTCACTCCCGACTCACGAGAGGCGCTGCAGAACCTGTCTCAAAGGATCGCCAACAAGATTTCCCATCCCTTCCTGAATCAGCTAAGAACAAATCCGGAAGAAACCAGTGAGCTCCTGTCGCAGATCTTCCTCAATGATTCCGATGAAGATTAGGATTGGCTCGCGCGGCAGCAATCTCGCGCTCTGGCAGGCGCGCTGGGTCAGCGAACAGTTACGCAAACTTCACATTGACTGCGAAATTGTGGTAATCAGAACCACGGGTGACGTGAATCTAAACCGTTTCTCGGCGATTTCGACAAAAGGGATATTCATAAAGGAAATTGAAGAGGCGCTTCTCCGGGGCGAAATAGATTTGTCGGTTCACAGCCTCAAGGACGTTCCTACCGTTTTGCCCGACAAGTTGACCCTGGCAGCGATACCGGAACGCGAGGATCCCGCCGATGTCCTGATTGCTTCTGATGGAGTCACATCGATTGCAGCTCTCCCGAAGAATGCGCGCGTGGGAACGAGCAGCCCCCGCCGTGTCTGCCAGTTGAAGGCCCTCAGGCCGGACTTGCGGCCCTGGGAAATTCGTGGAAATGTGGACACCCGGATCAGGAAGGTGAAAAATCACGAAGTCGATGCCGTGATTCTTGCATACGCCGGTGTGCACCGGCTGGGTATGGACGAACATGTTTCCGCAAAGCTCCCGCCGGAAGAAATGCTGCCTGCACCGGGGCAAGCAGCCCTGGCAGTGGAGGTGTGTCAGGAGAACATTGCGCTCGGGAAGATGCTGGGCGCCCTCGATCACCAGCCGACACGCTCCGCAACCGGAGCGGAACGCTTGCTGCTGGAAAAACTGGGAGGAGGCTGCCGCCTGCCTCTGGGCGCTCTGGCCACCTGGCAGGAGAATCGCATTCACCTCCGGGCCGCCATCGGCAGGCCCGATGGCCAGGGGATGTTACGAGGGGACGTAACCGGCGATTCCCCTTTCGAGGCGGCGGAGCGAATGGCTGATTTTCTTCTATCGCACGGTCTGTCGGATTGGCTCTCTGAGGTTACTTAATGAGCCCTTTGCAAAACAAGCAGATCCTGCTCACCCGGCCCAAAGAACAGTCTGCGGCGCTTCAGCGGGAACTGGAAAACCGCGGGGCCGTTGTTCACCTGGCAACCCTGATTCGAACCGAGCTTATTGAGAATGAGGCTACAAAGTCGGCCATTATGGCTCTCCCGGATTTTGACTGGGTCGTGTTCACCAGCGCAAACGGAGTGGAATATCTTTACCAGAACCTGTACAGAATGGGAAGGCAGTTGCCCGCAAATCTTCAGATAGCAGCCATCGGGCAAACCACTGCGGCCGCGGTAGAGAAAATCGGGGGCAAGACGACCCTGGTACCGGAATCCCCCAATTCGGAGGCTCTAGTCAAGGCGCTGGAGCGCATCAATGTGACGGGCAAAAAGATCGTCTTGTTTCAGGCCGACAAAACTCGTGATTTGCTTCCGGCCGCTCTGGCAAAAATGGGAGCGCAGGTCACTGAGGTTGCTCTGTATCGCACCGCACCCGATCCCCTGGGAATTGCGGTGTTGAAGATCCTTCCCTGGGGGAAGATCGACGCTATAGTTTTCATGAGCGGCTCGGCGGCCGCGGTATTTTCAGCCACGCGTCCTGATGCCGCCAAGACTACGCGCGTTAAGCATTGCGCCGTCGGCCCGATAACTGCGCAGCGCATGAAGGAACTCGGCTTGCCGGTGGATCTGGTGGCACAGGAGGCCTCTGGTGAGGGAGTCATACAAATGTTGGAGAAAGGCCTCTAGAATTGCGGATTGCCGATTGCGAATTTCGGAATGGGTGAAAGAATTGATAGAGAGCAGGAAGAATGTTGAGACCTGCGACTCAGAGAAGGACATTTTAAATGGAAGAAAATCTGGACCTGGTTTTAAAGAAAGCCGTAGAAATGGAGGCCTCTGATATCCACCTTTCAGTGGGAACGCCTTGCCAGTTTCGCATTCACGGCGAAATGGTTTCTGCCGGCAATGACCAGAAATTGCGGCCTCAAGATACTGCGTTCTTTGCTGCCAAAATCTTGCTGGCTTCACGTAAAGCGACTCAAGAGAACGTAAAGGACGTCATCAGCAGATTAAGCGATGAAGATCTTTCCTACAATCTCCCTGGAGTAAGTCGATTTCGCGTGAACATCTGCAGCCAGCGCGGCACTCTTTCTTTGGTTCTGAGAGCCATTCCCAGTGTTATTCCGGACTTCAAAACGCTCGGGCTTCCTCCCGTGCTCGAACAGATCGCCATGGAAGAGCGAGGGCTGGTTCTGGTCACCGGAATTACCGGAAGTGGAAAGACCACCACTCTTGCCGCCATGCTGGATCATATCAACCGCTACGGAGGGGGCAAGATTGTCACCATCGAAGATCCCATCGAGTTCCTGCACGAAAACCGGAAGGCCTCGGTAATTCAGCGGGAAGTGGGGATAGACACCCAGAGTTTTGCCCGCGCCATGCGAGCCAGTCTCAGGCAAGACCCGGACGTGATTTTGGTCGGCGAGATGAGGGACACGGAGACGATTGAGACGGCGATGAAGGCCGCTGAGACTGGACATCTTGTGTTCAGCACTCTGCATACCACGGATGCGGCAAAGACGATCACGCGCATTGTCTCATTTTTTGAGCTGAGCGAGCAGAGGCTGATCCGCCTCCGGTTGGCCGAATCTATTCGAGCCATCATTTCGCAGAGACTGCTTCCCAGAAAGGACAAAACAGGCCGTGTTTGCGCAGTCGAGATCATGCGCGGCACGCTGGCGACTCGGGACTGCATCGAGAACCCGGAGAAGACGGACAGCATTTACGAATTCATTGAAAAGGGGCGCGACCAGTATGGAATGCAGTCTTTCGACCAACACCTGACGGACCTCTATCGCGCTGACCTTATCTCTCTGGAAGACGCCAAGAGCGCCGCCTCCAGCCCGGATGATTTTGAGAGGAATTTGAAGTTTACGTAGTCCGGATTATTCACAAACGTTCACCACAAAGACCTAGCGCGGCAGGGCTGCAACCAAACCGTCAATGGTCATCAGTGATCGGTCATCTGTCATCGGTAAAACAAAGGTCGAACTTGTTAAAGGTTTGGTAGCCTAAATTCTTTACGAGCCGCAAAGATTTGGTTTGCTTTAGACGCCGAAGGCGTCGAAGAGTATAGCCGGGGGCAGAGCGCGTTTTTTACGCGACGCCCCCGGTCGACTTCCCCCAATCTCGACCTGCGCACCCTGTAGGGGTGCAACAAAATTTCCCGATGATTGACCCGAGCCGGCCTTCCCCCCAAAAAAATACATCCGCGATTCGTGTCGCACCCCTTCAGGGTGCATACCCTTGATGGGTGTCGAAGACCGGGGGCGCCGCGCAAAAAGCGCGCTCTGCCCCCGGCTATACTCTATGACACCTTCGGCGTCTCCGTCTGCGGCTTGCGGCCGTTATTGCAATATTTGGTTGCGGCCCTGCGGCGCTAGGCCTCGGCGGTGAATGTGTTTCGAATTTCTCTTCACTCGAATAGGGTCATTTTCCGCATCTCAGCCATATTCTCGAGCAGTGGAACCGTCGGCCCGTACTCGAGGGCGGCAAATCCCTGGTAACTAAGGTCGTAAATCGCTTTGAACACGTTGCGGTAGTTGATCTCTCCGGTGCCCGGCTGGTGCCGGCCGG
>DASXTB010000207.1:0-14045 GCA_036505615.1 Acidobacteriota bacterium | reverse complement strand
ACTAAACTTCAACTAATCTGGACGGCATAATGACTGCAATCAAGGAGACCTGGACACGACGGCGGGAAAAAACCCGTCCAATAGCGAGCAAAAATGATAGCTCCGATCAAAAATGTCAGTTAATTTGGACAGCAGTGACGTCAACGTCCACGACTACGACCAATCGAATCGTGAGCGATTGTGTATTTTTCGCCTGCGTAGGCGTGGACGTGCTCGTGAACGTGAACGTGGTCGTGATCGGCTTTTTTGGGTTTGGCCTTTGCCGCGCTGTGTTATCCGTGTCCCAGTCGTAACTACCAATTCAGCTCAACATGAGAATCGGGCTCCCTAAGGAGATTAAAGACAACGAATATCGAGTCGGCCTGGTACCGGCCGGCATCCATGCGTTGGTTGCAGCAGGCCACCAAGTCCTCGTGGAGGCGCATGCCGGCGAAGGAAGCGGGTTTTCAGACCGGGAATATTCAGAAGCCGGCGCTGAAATTACCCTTTCAGCAAATGTTGTCTTCGATAATTCAGAGCTGATCGTAAAGGTCAAGGAACCAGTCGAGGAGGAATATCAGCGGCTTCACGAAGGCCAGATTCTGTTCACGTATTTGCATCTTGCCCCGGCGCCAAAGCTGACTCAGGCTCTGCTGAAAAGGAAGGTTATCGGCATCGCCTATGAGACAATTCCCGATCGCCGGGGCACGCTGCCTCTGCTTACTCCGATGAGCGAAGTGGCCGGGCGCATGGCTATTCAAGTGGGCGCGCAGTACCTGCAGAAGAGTTATGGTGGGCGAGGGAATCTGTTGGGAGGCGTTCCCGGCGTGCCTCCATCCACTGTGGTAATCATCGGCGGAGGAATCGTAGGGACCAATGCGGCGAAGGTAGCATCTGGGATGGGCGCGCGCGTGCTGATCCTCGACGTCGATCCCGAAAGGATGCGACAGTTGGACGATATCTTTTATGGCCGGGCCGAAACGCGAATGTCCAACCATTACAATATCGCCGAAGCTGTCGCTGAAGCCGACCTAGTGGTAGGCGCGGTGCTCATTCCGGGCGCAGAAGCTCCCAAAATAGTTACTCGCAAAATGATTTCATCTATGCAAAAAGGCACTGTAGTGGTCGACGTTGCCGTCGATCAGGGGGGCTGTTTTGAGACCACTCGACCCACCAGACACAGCGATCCGATTTTTGAAGTCGACGGTATCATCCACTACTGCGTCGCCAATATGCCGGGAGCGGTCCCACGCACAAGCACGCTCGCCCTGACCAATACGACTCTCCCTTATGTCCTGCGGCTGGCCGTGGGGCTGGAAAAAGCATTAAAGAACGATTCGTTACTGCAGCAAGGAATCAACGTGTTCTGGGGCGAAGTTACCTGCAAACCAGTGGCGGACGCGCAGCAACTCCCTTACCGGCCGATTGGGGAGCTGCTTGGGTGAAATAGGAAGCGACACTAAGTCGCAGGTCGCAGGTCGAAAGTCGCAGGTCGCAGGTCGAAAGTCGAAAGTGGAGATCTATAGCTTGCGCGGTTAGCGCTTCCCAGGAAGATTCTCGAAGGCTGGTTGGGTTTCGACTTTCGACCTGCGACTTTGTCCAGCCTTCCGCTTTCCGCCTTCTGCCTTCCGCCTTCTGCCTCCTGCTTCCTGCCTTCTGCCTCTGTCGGAAAGGTGCCGCGCTTCATTGACTACCCGAGGTGCCAATGTTATAAAAGACCAACAGGGCGCTGTAAATATCTATGAGAGCAGAAGTTCTAAGCGATCGGGCGCGTTCGCTGCTCAAGTCTCTGATTCATGAGTACATACAGACGGGAGAGCCAGTCGGGTCTCGGCGTCTATCCAGGCTGAGCGGAGAAGAGCTCAGCCCGGCCACCATTCGTAACATCATGTCGGATCTTGAGGAAGAGGGCTTTTTGTCCCAGCCTCATACTTCGGCCGGGCGCATTCCCACCGAGAAGGGGTACCGCTTCTACGTGGATGCACTGCTGGAACGGAGCAAGCTCTCCAAGCGCGTCATTACCGAGATTGAAAGGACCCTCGGGCTTGGGGACCCCAGCACCGAAGATCTGATGTCGCGAACCTCGCACGTTCTCTCGACCGGGTCGAACAACGTAGGATTTGTGCTCGCTCCGCCGATGTCGCAGATGATTCTGAGACATGCGGAGTTTTTGCACGTCGATGACCGGCGGGTTCTGGTCATTCTGGTTGGCCAATCCGGCATCGTGCAGAATCGAGTCATTCAGATCGACGACGAAGTTTCGCAGCAGGAGCTCGATTTCGCCGGGAAATATTTGACCACCAACTTTGCCGGCCTGACGCTTCCTCAGATCCGGCGTATGCTGGTGCAGCTCATGAGCGAAGAGAAGGCCTTGTATGACAAGATGCTTCAAAAGGCGGTGAAGCTGGGAACAGCCGGCCTGGAGCCGACGGGCGGAGACGGGGATGTCTACGTGGAAGGGGCGGCGCGATTGATGCGCCATCCTGAATTTGCCGACGTCCGCCAGATGATCGAAATCTTCGAGATGTTCGAGCAGAAAGGCCGGTTGGTGAGAATCATCACCGAGTGCATTCAAAGCGACACCACTGCGCCAACCGTATCGATCGGCCTGGAAAGTCTGTCTCCAGGAACTCAGCCCGTCGCGCTGGTTGTATCCCCGTACGCCTACGGAGACCAGATGCAGGGGATTCTGGGAATCTTGGGTCCTACGCGAATGGAATATTCCCGCGCCATTCCGCTCGTAGAATACGTCGCCAAAGTATTTGAGAGAATCTTGAATCGAAATTGAAGGATATTTCCGACATGGATAAAGAAAAGGAAATCACCACTGCGGAAAACATCGATGCAGAAGAGCTGAAAAACTCCGACGCCGCGGAAAACGAAGAATCCGGGGCGGTCGCCGAACAGCAAGCAAGAACACCCTCGGAAAAGGAAGATTTTTTCACCGAGGCGCTGGCGGCCCTGCGAAAGGAAAGGGACCAGTACTACGACCAGCTTTTGCGCAAGCAAGCCGAGTTTGAGAACTATCGCAAGCGCGTCGAGAGGGAAAAGGCTGATGCCCGTTTCGCTGCCAAGCAGGAAATCCTCAGGGAACTGCTCAACGTGCTCGATGCCTGCGAACGCGGTTTGAAGAGTATAGAGAGCGCTGAAAGTCCTGGGAAAGAAACGGCTGCCTATAGAGAAATACTGCAGTCCTACCGCGAAGGTTATGAACTGCTTTACAAGCAGATACAGTCTGCGCTGGCCAAGTTCGGTGTGGAGGAAATATCCGCCGTAGGAGAGCAGTTCAATCCCAATGTTCACGAAGCCGTTCTTCACGAGCGAAGCGAGAGCCATCGCGAAGGTGAAGTGATCGAGGAGATCAAAAAGGGCTACCGACTGCACGACAGGCTGTTGAGAGCGGCGCAAGTCAAAGTAGCTCGCAGCGATGACTAGCCCCGATTATTCACAAACCTTTTAGGATCGAGAACGCTAATGTGGTTTTCGTCCCGTAGGGACGGGTTTGATAATAGCCCAGCAGTTCACTGCTGGGATTGTAGGGTTAACTACACCCTGCAACTGACAGTCCCGTAGGGACGACTGAATTAATCAGCCGTCCCTAACGGGACTATTCCGACACTTGTGGCTGATTCTGAAGCCCAGCACTAGAAGTGCTGGGCCTAGAGTTTGGACATTTTGGAGAGACGGCCTGAGGGCCGTCTCCCGCACAATCTTTCATCGTGCAGGAGACGCCCCACGGGGCGTCTCTCCAATAGCGCCGCTTCGCGGCGCCCGGCTGTCCCTTCGGGACAGCTGGGCCCAGCACTAGAAGTGCTGGGCTATTATCAAACGGTCCCTCCGGGACTGAGTTCAAAAGTTTGTCCATAATGCGGGTTAGTGGACTGCTGCGGCAGAAACAGAAGTATCGGCTGTTGGCCGCCAGTTAGTTCGCAGCCGTCAGCTATCAGCAAAGCGGGTTCATGAACCAAAAGAGCTGGTGGCTGATAGCTGATGGCTGAGAGCTACTTAAAGGAACATCAAGACGTCACCCATGGCCAAGCGAGATTATTACGAAATTCTAGGTATATCCCAAGAAGCCTCCGCTCAGGACATTAAGCGCGCTTATCGGAAGCTTGCTCAGCAGTACCACCCGGATAAAAATCCTGGAGACAATTCTGCTGAAGAAAAATTTAAAGAAGCTGCTGAAGCCTACAGCGTTTTGAGCGACCCGGACAAACGCGCCCGCTACGACCGCTTCGGCCATGCGGGCATGCAGGGCTTCAGCGGTGTCGATCCAGAGATTTTTTCGGACTTCAGCGACATTCTCGGAGATTTTTTCGGATTTGGAGACATTTTCGGTTCCTCTCGCGGAGGCAGGCGCAACTACGCTCAACGGGGTGCAGACCTCCGCTATGATCTGAAAATCTCATTTGAAGAGTCGGTTTTTGGCGTCAAGACCAAGATTCAGGTCCCACGTTACCAGAGCTGTGAGCACTGCAAAGGATCAGGGGCGGAACCGGGCACGGGACCTTCTCAGTGCCCCACGTGCAGAGGAACGGGACAGGTTCGATACCAACAAGGATTCTTCAGCATCAGTCGCACCTGCTCTCAGTGTCGCGGCGCCGGCCGGATATTGAAAAATCCCTGCCGTTCCTGTCAAGGGACGGGGCGGGTCCACAACGAAAAGGTTCTGGAGGTCAAGATTCCCGCAGGCGTGGAAGATGGATCGCGACTTCGCATTTCCGGCGAGGGAGAGGCCGGCTCCAACGGCGGGGCTTCCGGAGACCTGTACGTAGTTCTTCACGTGGAAGAACACAATTTCTTCCAGCGCCAAGGCAATAACATTTATTGCGAAATTCCGGTCGGTTTTGCTCAAGCCGCTCTGGGAGGCGAGATCTTGGTACCAACGCTGGAGGGAGAAGAGAAACTGCGTGTCCCTGAAGGCACCCAGACGGGAACGACCTTCAGGCTGCGTGGAAAAGGAATTGTGAGCCTCAATGGGCAGGGGCGCGGAGACCAGTTTGTGAGCGTGAGAGTGGTAACCCCCGAGCGTCTTACCAAGGAACAAAAACAGCTGCTGGAGAAGTTCGCCCAGATCCGCAACGAAAACTATTCGCCCCAGGACAAGAGCATCTTCGAGAAGGTGAAAGAGATCTTTGGATGAATGGGTCCAGGTAAACCTTCGTTTTCTTCCTGCCCACAAAGAGACCGCCTGGGCGCTGCTGTACCAGTTCGACTGCATCGGAATTGAAGAGATAGAACCGGACCAGTGTCGAGCTTATTTCCCGCCGCAGATTGATACTCTACGGGTGCTGGCCTGCCTTCGCAGGTCTCCGGTCGTCAGCGAAGCTCAAGCAGCCCAAATCCAGTCGAAGGATTGGCAGCGGCAGTGGATGGATTCTTACCATAGCTTCCAGGTCGGTCCGTTCCTAATTCGGCCAAGCTGGGAAGTGAGTGAGCCGCCCCCGGGACCCATTGAAATCGCGATGGATCCAAAGGGGGCCTTTGGAACCGGTACTCATGCTACCACCCAACTCTGTTTGAAATCTCTTCCCAAGCTTCTTGTCGGAAAACGTTGTGGAATCGATCTGGGGTGCGGCTCCGGGATTCTCTCCATCGCGGCGCGGCAGTTCTCTCCGGATACTCGAGTAGTGGCAGTAGACAACGATTTTCAAGCCTGCCTCGAATGTCTGGAAAATGCTCAAATCAATCGCGTTTGTTTTCCCATAGTGTGCGGCACATTTGCCTCGACAAGAGGGTTCGCCGATTTAATCGTCTCGAACTTGGAATTGAACGCGTTAGTTTCTTTGGCGCCCGAATTTCGAGCGCGCACAACTCCCGGGGCCATATTGTTGCTTTCGGGAATCTTACAAGGGCAGGAAAACGACCTGCGCCAGGCATATGAACCGGCATTCTCGCTGCAAGAATTTCTGCTTCAGGATGAATGGCTTGCTTTTGTTTATCAACGCCGATGAGAACCTTATTCGCCGAGCCGGACAGAATCTCCGATGGCTGGATCGAACTGGACCAGCGCGAATTCCACCACGCGCGCGATGTTTTGCGAGTGTCTCTGGGGGAGACAGTTCGCGTTTCAAACGGAAAGGGGACCATTTATGAAGGAGTTCTGGATCCGGCTGTAGGAGGCGTTCGTGTGGAGCGCGTCTTAAACATGGCCGCTTCCCATTGCGAGGTAGTGTTGGGAGTCGCCTTGATAAAGGGGGACCGATGGGACTGGCTGCTCGAGAAGGCTGTCGAGATTGGCGTCGCCGGCATTGTGCCGCTGGTGACATCGCGCGGCATCGCGAAAGTGGCGGAGCAGGAATTGGAAAAGAAGAGAGACCGCTGGCGTCAAATCATGATTTCGGCGCTGAAACAATCCGGCCAAGCATTTCTCCCTGATATCGAGTTTCCCAACGCGGTCCACGCTTTCTGCACCGCAGCTCTTCCAACAGCAGGCGGCATCGACGCCAGTTGGATTCTGAGCGAACGAGGTGGAACGCCTTTGAAAGAAGCACTCAGGCCCGACTTGAAGCGCTCGCGGGTCATGGTGGGGCCTGAGGGGGGCTGGAGCGACTCAGAGTTGCGAACCGCCCAAGAACACGGTTTTCAACCGGTGAGCCTGGGCCGACAGATCCTGCGCGCCGAAACAGCTCCGATCTACGCACTGTCGGTGATTCGTTTTGTGACGGAATAGCCGAAATTTAGCCGCAAAGGGACGCACATGAACGCGAATGCTCCTTCAATTCGGGCTTCCGCTGTGGTCCCTTGTGTCCTTTGTGGTTTAAAAAATCTTCACCGCCAAGGACACAGCGGACACAAAGGTGAGTTCAACATACAACTGTGCAAGGGCAGTTTGTTGCTCCGCGACCGTCTTGATGAGGGAATAGACCTCAGTATTTGCAATTCCATCGGAGCTTATCCCATTCACCCGGACCGTAACTAGCCCTCTGGCGTTCATTTGCGTCCATTTGCGGCGCTGATCCATTTGCGTCCATTTGCGGCCGTGATCCATTCGCGTGCATTCGCGGGTAGATTTGTTTTTCTTGTCAGCGACGATTGAGGCAGATACCATTTCACCATGCAGCGAAGTTCCATGCTGGCGATAGCGGCGCTTGCGGTGGGAATGGCCTCCGCCCAGCAGCGCCCGCTGATTACTGAGTTGCCCGACCCGGTCGGCGAAGGAAGAGCTCGCCTGGAACTGGGAATCGATTTTCTGCAGGGCCAACCTTTCCCTCTCAGCGGACTGCGTGGAGATCTGAGCCGATTGGGGGTCATTGGCGGCCGCATCGGCCTCGGGACGCGCGTGGAGTTCCAGGTCGCGGGGACGATGGCTAACTTTCTGAGTATCAAGCGCCGTGAAGCCGCTCCCTTCTCAAGTGTTTTGAGATTCTCGGGCAACTCCACAACCGATATCGGTGATTTCCTTTTTGCTACGAAGATCAAATTGCGCGAAGAGCAAGGCCGCTGGCCCTCGCTTTCGTTTCGTGTGGGGGCGATACTTCCCAACCTGAGCAATGAAAAGGGCCAGGGGATTGATACCACCCGAACTTTTGGCAGCTTTCTGCTGGGAAAGCATCTCGGCAAGACCTATCTCGTCTCCAACCTGGGGATCATGATCATAGATAATCCGGCCGAGCTTGCCTCGCAAAGCGACAAATTTACGTACGGACTTGCCTTGCTACATCCCATCAATAATCGGTTCCAGTTGCTAGGTGAGCTCCAGGGAATGCACGGCAATCCTCACCCGGGCACCGAAGACTCCTCGCAGGTACGGCTTGGGGCTCAGGTTCGGGCAGCAGGGCTGGTATGGGATGTGGCCGGTTTGGCCGGGCTGACAAAGGCCGACGCCGACAGCGGCGTGGTTTTTGGAATCACGCGCGATTTTCAAGTCTACAAAGTCCCACGAAAACAACAGAACAACTTCAAATTCGACTCCCTGCTTTTTCCTCGCCAGCAAGCGAATTGAAACAGCATGCCGCCGCCCTTTTTGCGGGCATTACATGCCCATTAAATTCTTTGTCGGCTGCAAAGATTCCGCTCGCCGCGTCGCCGTGTCACCGCGTCCCCGTGTCCCAGAGTTTTGGTTGAGTCGCGCGAAATCTCTGCGGTGAGTGTCTGTGAAAAACCCGGGTTAGAACTAGATAGATCGCCTGACAACGGACCACGGACAACTGACGACGGACAAAGTTAAATCAAGATCAGCTTAAACTTCACGTTGCGGACGAACCGGGCAAACTTGTTGAAGGCCTCAACCTGAAGGTGGTCATGCCCGAGGCTGTCGGAAGTTTCCACTTCGATAATGACCCCGCTGTTTTCCTTAATCAGAAGGAGATCGGGGCGGAAACCGTTGATCGCTTCTGGAGCTTCCCATCCACGCGCGTCGGCAAACACCCGATATCCAAGCGACAGATACCTCCTCGCAAGTTCAGTGATCTTGTCGTCATGTCTGGTTTGGTTAATAAAGCTTCTCTTCACGCCGTTGTCCTGCGGCGACGTTGAGTCGTGCTGCCCAACAGCCCAACATCGAGACTATTTCAGAACTCTGAATCAGTTCTGAGTCAGCCTCTATACTGCGCCTCTTCGGCTTGGGAGGACGTGATTCTGAATACCCACCGGTTTCTTTCGCAACCCCTTTAGGAACAACCGCTTGTCGTCCCGCACACAGTACAGATGTAACAGGTGCCGTTTCGTTGCATAATATTTCCGCAGCTTAGACAGGCAGGTGCCTCTCCTTGATCCCGGGAAAGCAGTCGAGCATCACTGGGATTCGTTCCTTCTGAGGAACCTGCTGCCATTCCTACTTTTTCCACCTGGGTAGATCGGTCACCCGGGTGAATTCCCAAGTTTGCCTGCGCTTCCTTTGAGAGATACTTGGTCGCCAGGTAACGGACCACGTAATCCGGGATAGACGTTGCAAACGGAATCTGAGGATTATTGGTCAAACCGGCGGGCTCGAAACTCATATGCGCAAACATGCGTACATAATCCTCCAGCGGCACTCCGCGCTGCAGTCCCATCGATATTGCGATCGCCCAGGCCATGGCCATTCCCTGCAGGGTGCTGCCCTGTTTGGCGAAATTCAGGAAAATCTCGCCCAGCGTATCGTCCTCGGGATACATTCCCATGGTAAGGAAGCCTTTGAAGCCTTTAATCCGGAACTCGTGTTCCCAGGCGGGGTGGTCGGTGGGCATGTTGCGATGAACCGGTTTGCCGGACTCCTGTTTTTTGATTTCTTTATTGCTCAGCGGCTGCACCAACTTGCATCCATCGCGATAAATCGAGACCGATTTCATGCTCAGTTCCCAGCCGGCAATGTAGGCCTGCATGATTTCATCGGTGGTAGCTTCATTGGGAAGATTGATGGTCTTGGAAATAGCTCCTGAGAGGAACGGCTGGGCGGCTCCGCACATCTTGATGTGACCCGTGTAATGAATAGAGCGTCCTCCGTTTTGCGGACGATCCGCGCAATCAAACACAGGAAGATGTTCCGGCTTCAAATACGGGGCGCCCTCGATAGTCTCTTCTTTGTTGACGTAGTCGACAATGGCCTGGACCTCCAAATCCGAATAACCCAACTTCCGAAGAGCAGCGGGGATGGTGTGGTTCACGATTTTTAGTGTGCCGCCTCCCACCAGCTTCTTGGTCTTTACCAGGGCAAAGTCGGGTTCAATGCCAGTCGTGTCGCAGTCCATCATGAAGGCGATCGTACCGGTGGGCGCCAGCAGCGTTACCTGGGCGTTGCGATACCCGTATTTTTCGCCCCGCTCAATTGCTTTGTCCCAGGCATTAATGGCTGCCCGCAGCAGATCGAACGGGACATGGGCCGAATTGATTCTTGAAAGAGCATCACGATGCTTGCGCATCACGCGCAACATGGGCTGCCGATTGGTCTCGAATCCTTCAAAGGCTCCCATCTTTTCGGCGGTTTCGGCGCTGATCAAGTAAGCTTCACCAGTCATGAGGGCAGTGACTGCGGCGGCGTAGTCGCGGCTTTGATCGCTGTCGTAAGGAAGTCCGCGCGCCATCAGCAGAGCTCCCAGGTTGGCGTAACCAAGCCCCAGAGTCCGGAATTGGTGGCTCACGCGTTCGATCTCAGGGGTGGGATAGCTGGAGTTATCCACGATGATTTCCTGAGCCGTGATCATGATTCTCACAGCATGCCGGAACGCGTCGATATCAAAGGTTCCGTCCTCGCGGAGGAATTTCATCAGATTCAGCGAAGCCAGGTTGCACGCGGAATTATCATGGAAAACGTATTCTGAACATGGATTACAGGCGTTGATCGGGGCAGTGTTCGGACAAGTGTGCCAGTCGTTCAGAGTGGTGTAAAACTGCAACCCCGGATCGCCGCAGATCCAGGTAGCCTCGGCGATGGCGCGCATTAAATTCCGCGCGCGATATGTTTGGGCCGGCTCTCCGGTAGTGACTTTGCGCGTCGTCCACTCGCCATCCTGAATGACGGCGCGCATGAACTCATCGGTGACGCTGACACTGTTGTTGGCGTTTTGAAACTGAACGCTCTTATAGGCTTCTCCGTCAATAGAACTGTCGTATCCAAGCTCGATCAACTGATGTGCCTTTTTCTCTTCCTTGGCTTTGCACCAGATGAACTCCTCAACGTCAGGATGATCGACGTTCAGAATCACCATCTTAGCGGCGCGTCGCGTCGCGCCTCCTGACTTGATCGCGCCGGCAAAGGAATCCCAGCCTCTCATAAAAGAAACGGGTCCGGAGGCAACCCCGCCCACCGCCAACGGCTCGATCGAAGAGCGGATGCGGGAGAGGTTGACTCCCGAGCCGGAGCCACCCTTAAAAATCATCGCCTCGGTGCGCGCCAGCTTCATGATCGAATCCATGCTGTCCTGGGCTTCATTTATGAAGCAGGCCGAGCACTGGGGCTTTTTCACTATTCCTACATTGAACTGGACAGGGGAATTGAAAGCCGCGTATTGGTTCAGCAGCAGATAGGTTAGTTCGGCGTTGAAGGCATCAGCGCAATCGGCGTCGGCAAAATAACCACCCCTTTTTCCCCAGCGAGTGAAGGTATCCACAATGCGCCCTACCAATTGACGCACGCTGTGCTCGCGAGAGGACGTTCCTATGTGCCCTCGAAAATATTTGGAAGCGACAATGTCAGTCGCCCGTTGCGACCAAGACTTAGGAAATTCCACGCCTTCCTGGCGAAAAGTCACCCGGCCGGTCTTTCCGTCCTTAATCTCGGCGGTACGCAGCTCCCATTCGATCATGTCATAGGGGCTTATTTCGGCCTTAGTAAAGCGGCGCTCAATTCTCAGACCTGCGGACTGTCCGGCTACCTTCTTATTTTCGAGGACTTCTTGGCTCATAAACGGACTCCCTTGATTGGTATGCTGTGAGTGGCGCAAAGAGGAACGATCTTGTCCAGGCAGCGAAAGAAATGGCCCCCATCCGAATCACCTTCTAGTCTCGTCGCTGAGTTATAAAGCGAGGTTCGGAAGCTCGACGTCTCCAGTAAGCGCCCATAGCCCGCGCCCCCCAGATTACCGGGAACCCTACTCTCCCGTGGTCGCCTCCAGCGGAAGAAAATTCTAAGACCGCTTTCCCCGCCAGTCAAGGCAAAAACGCAAGATATTGTGGCTGATCTTAAGAATACCGCCAAGGAATGTGGTTTTGCACACCACAATCCGGGTTTTCCACAGCTTTTCCACAGGCCTTTCACAGGCTTCTCCACAAAACATCAGATGTTAGAATCGCCTTATGTCAATTGCAGAAAACCTGGCACTGGTAGGCCGGCGCATAGCCGAAAAGGCGCGCAGCGTGGGCCGTGAGCCGGAAGACATCACGCTGATTGCCGTCTCTAAGACTTTCCCAGCCTTGCTGGTAGAAGAAGCTGCGCGCGGCGGTCAGGTGCACTTTGGAGAAAACCGGGTACAAGAAGGTGAAGACAAGATTCCCGCTGTAAACCATGACGGGCTCATCTGGCATCTGATCGGGCACCTGCAAAGCAACAAAGCGAAGCGCGCCGTTCAACTATTTCACTGCATCCATTCGGTCGACAGCGTCGCTCTTCTTCAGAAGCTGGAGCTCCAGGCTGCTTCCATCAATAAGAGAATTCCCGTTTTGCTGCAGCTGAACCTTGCCGGCGAAGAATCAAAATTCGGAATGCCGGAATCCGAACTCGATTCCGCGCTGGATGCGGCTCTCCAATTCCACAACGTGCGGGCGGAGGGCTTGATGATCATGCCTCCGTTCTACGACGATGCCGTTCGGGTTCGACCGTTTTTCCGAAGGCTGCGTGAGCTACTGGACTACAGCAGAAAACGATGCCCGACGCTGCCGTTGAAACATCTGTCAATGGGCATGAGCCATGACTTTGAAGAAGCAATTGAGGAAGGTGCAACCATGATCCGGGTGGGAACAGCGATATTCGGCAAGCGTACGACGCAGCCACGGGCGTAAGCCGGGATTATTCACAAACATTCAACACAGAGGCACAGAGGACGCGAAGATAGCACAGAGAATGGGGATGAAGCTTGAAGTATGAAGACCGAAACAGGTAAGGACTGGATGCTGTTTTGACGGGTCTTCATACTTCAAGTTTCAGCCCCGCCTTCGTGCTCTTCTCCGCGTCCTCTGTGCCTTTGTGTTGAATGTTTGTGAATAATCAATGTAAGACGATGCCCGGTTGGTTACTTCGATTGGATCAGAGTTCGCTATGAATCCAAAGGACGACTCAGTAACCATTTCAGTGCGCGTGCAGCCGCGAGCTTCACGCAACGCCTTGGTGGTCCAGGCAGATGGCTCAATTAAGATTTGGCTTACCGCTCCGCCGGTAAACGGGGCGGCCAATAAGGCTCTGATCGATTTGTTATCTGAAAAGCTGCGCTTGCCCCGGCAGTCATTCGAAATATTAAGTGGAAGTGCAGGACGCAACAAGCTGGTCCGGATCTCCGGATGCAGTGACGCCTTACTTCACGCCAGGCTGTCTGCAGTCAACTGACCCTCATCGCTCCCCATTCAAAGTAATAGCGGAGCGCCTAAGCAATCACTTCTGCTCTCTGAGTCTTTTATTTGCGTCATGCATTCTTTCCTTAATACAAATAAAGTTCGCTCTGGCTAATTACGGATTCCGTAATTTGGGATTGCTCTCTGTTCTTAGCCTACTTGGTGTACCCGATTGCGATTGCCAAGTCCTGCCATTTCTGTTCGCTGTGAGTCGGTACCGATGGGCAGTTCACACAAGTAATTTCAAGTTTCCTCGAGCTCTTCCAGTTGAGACGAACGTCCGCTCGTGTAGCTATGATGAACACCTCACCTTGCTCAATTCTCCCATAGGTGTCATCGCGAAAAGAATCGTTGCGCCGGCGAACATTCACATGAGTAATGAAGGGAGTCGTTGCGCCACAACCCCTTTCAAATAAGGCAGCAATGTACTCTCCGTCAGGGGAAGTCACCTCGCCTTTCAGTTCTTCTCCACATAACCCGCAGCCTGACATCATGAGAGCAAGAATAAAGCCACTTATGATCAGGCGGATTAGATCCCGGCGGATTATGTCTCTCCCGGCGTATCCCGGCGTATCCCGGATCAGGCGGATCATGCCTCTCACCCCCGGGCGGATTATGCCTCTCACCCCGAGCGCGTAGGATCTTAACATTGTCAGATCAGGCGGATTATGATCAGGCGGATTATGCCTCTCACCGCGAGCGCGTAGGACCAGGCGGATTATGACCAGGCGGATTATGCCTCTCACCGCGAGCGCGTAGGATCTTAACATTGTCAGGGGTTTAGCTGCCTCGGCCGATTGTTTTCGAACTACCCGTCCCATCTTTTTTCAACTTTCTTTCGCAAAATCCTGCGCCGACCAGTTATGTAACATATGGAACCGAGTCCTGGACTTTCGAAAGCGCTGCCCAAGCTTCGATCTTACCGTGTTCGCCTGCGCGGTGTGCCCAAAACTGTGGGAACGGATGTTGTCTTTGAGAAGATCATCGCCTGTTTTAAGCGCCACCAGCGAAATCTCTACGACAAACCCGACTTTGTTCTCTGCGACGTCAGCCGCCGTGGCGGCTGTCTTGATCTGTTGGTAGCAGCCAGTTGTAAAGGACTA
>DASXTB010000206.1:0-17097 GCA_036505615.1 Acidobacteriota bacterium | reverse complement strand
GCTAGAAGCAACTTAGGACACGGAAGACACAGAGAACACGGAAACAAGCTGAATCCTGGAGCATGAAGGCACGCCACCAAAGCTTTAGTTATCGAGCCTCAACGACGGTGCCTTCATGCTCCAGAATTCAGCTTTCTCCGTGTTTTCTGTGTTTCCCGTGTCCCAAATTTTCCTTTTCAGCCCAAGCATCCAAAGGACACAAGGCTCAAAATGGAATGTCGTCGTCAGTAATTCCGACGGTGGGTGTTTCTGACTCCTGAACCGTCTGAGCCGTCTGGACCGGCTGCCGGGGACTTTCGCGCGGCGCTCCGCCCCCCTCCGCTTTACTTCCGAGCATCACCATGTGGCTGGCGATGACTTCCGTAGTCTTCCGCTTGTTGCCGTCCCGGTCGGTCCACTCCCGCGTCTGAAGCCTTCCCTCCAGATAGACCAATTTCCCCTTAGTCAAGTACTGGCCACAGGTTTCAGCTAGCTTATTCCAGGCGACGATGTTGTGCCACTCGGTCCGCTCCTGGTTCTCACCGGTCTTGTCTTTCCATGTTTCGCCCGTGGCCAGCGAGAAATTTGCCACCGGCGCGCCGGATGGAGTGTATCGCACCTCCGGATCCCTACCCAGCCGCCCTACTAAAATGACTTTATTTACCGAAGACATGTTAGTTGCCTCCCTTCATCAGAACTTAACTCCCCTGATCGGAAATTTGCGAGATTATTTTTCATTTCGTGGAAGAAAAAATGAAAAAGAGCGGGCAACCGAGGGGGGAGCCTGACCGAGACTACAGGCTTGGCGCGCCAGGTCCGCGAAGCGGACCGGCGCCGCAAAGCGGCGCTATTGGAGAGACGCCCCGTGGGGCGTCTCCTGCACGATGAAAGATTGCGCGGGAGACGGCCCACCGGCCGTCTCTCCAAGATGTCCAAACCCGAGCGAGCGCCGCGCGTTACGTTACCGCGAAGCGACGCCTGACCGCGGCCGAGATCATATCGCGAGGGAAAGAGACTAACGAGCTCCAGGCCCGGCAGGAGCGGTTTGTGCCACTTATGGAGTTTTTCTCTTGCGAACCGGGGCTGGTCGAGCAGGTGTGACTCCCATGCGGCCTAATTCCTGCTCGGCCAAATTCGCTTCCGATGAATCTGGGAAATTGGTGTGAACGTACTGCAATTCGGCGATCGCGTCGGCGGTCTTCTGCATCGCCTGCAGGACCATCGCTTTCTTGAAGTGCGCCGTCGAGACCTTATTTCCCTTAGGGTATAGCTGGATCAACTGCTCAAATGCCTGCAGTGCCTGATCGTACTTCTTCTGGTCGAAGTAAGAAACCCCAATGTAGTACATGGCATCGTCAGAAAGTTCTGAATTCGGAAATCGCTGCAGGTAGTCGCGAAAGGCCTGGATTGCAAGGTCGTAATTGCCAAGCAGATAGTCATTATAGGCAGAGTTATACATCTGGTCGGGCGGGACGTTGACGTTTGCACCTGTACTGCTTGCTCCGGTGAGAACGTTCAGTTTGTTCTCAGTCACCGCCTTGCCTTCCTCTAGTTTCTGAGAAAGGGTGCCAATTCGGCTGTTGGTATCGTCCAGTTTCGCCGAAAGGGTTTGAACAACCTGAGCCAGTTGGTCGGTCACCAACTTGCTGTCCGCGCGGCTGTTTTGAAGGTCCTGCTTCAGGGTCTGGTTCAAACTGTCCAGGGATACTTTCAGTCCTGCCACCCGGTCGCTCAGTTGCTCCAGCAGCGTTTTTAGAATGGCGTCGTTCTCGGAAACGCTCTTTTGCAGCAACTGGATTTGATTGGTCAACTGAAGAACGTCGCTCTGCAGGCGGATCAACTCTTCCTTTGTTCCCGCCAAAACCCTGCCAGGTGGGGCGTCCAGAACCAATGCAGTGCCTGTGCCCATTGAAATGACCAAGATTAATTTTAAAAGCCGGTCCATCTTGTTATCTCCTCAAGGTGAAGTGCACTCGCCGATTCTGCGCCCATGCCGCGTCGTCATGGCCCGTCGCGAACGGACGCTCCTCTCCATAAGAGATGGTTTCTAGGCGGGAAGGGCTGATGCCGAGAGAACCCAGATACTCCTTGGCTGATTGTGCCCGCCGGTCTCCCAGCGCCAGGTTGTATTCGGCCGTGCCTCGCTCGTCGCAGTGGCCTTCCAGAATGAAAGAGACTTCTGGGAAGCGGCGCAAGTACTCGGCGTCCTGTTTCAAGATCTGCTGCGCTTCGGGTTTCAGGTCGTGTTGGTCGTACTCAAAAAATACGTCCTTAATCAAGCCTCGCCGGATGAGATCCTCAACGTTGCGAATTTCATCGCTGGGAGGAGCGACCGGCGCCACGCGTTCTCCTTCCGTAACAGTAACGCGCGTGCTGGCGGTAGCCGTTCCCAAGCGGTTTGAGGCCGTCGCTGTATAGGTGGTGGACTGTACAGCTTCGATTTTTAGAGAGCCGGATGCCGGGACTGATCCGACGCCACTGTCAATCATGAGGTGCTCGGCGTCGGTGGAACTCCACGAGAGCGTAAAGCTTTCACCGGGACGCAGGGTAGAAGGCTGGGCCTGGACCTGTACGGTCGGCTCTTTGGTCGGACCGGGAGGCGGCAGCGTTTCACCGCCCGTGCGTCCGACTCCACCCGGCGGAGTCGAAACGCGGGCAGGTTTCTTTTGACACCCACAGACTCCGATTAACAGCACAACTATCAAGAGGCGAAAAAACCACTGCCTACGCGTCATCTGTGATCCTCCAGAATAAGTCCTCGGCATCTTAACCAAAGTGAAGTGTTCATTACAACGGATAGCCAGACCAGGCCGGATTGGAATTTACCCCCGTTTGCGTGATCTGGCGCAGATTTTGCCCATCGGCATTCATTATGAAAATCTGCGTGCCGCCGGTTCGGGAAGACTCGAAAGTGACATGCCTGCTGTCAGGCGACCAGCTGGGGTTTTCATTAAATTGCCCGGTTGAAGTAACCTGAAAGATTTGACCGCTAGCGACGTTGAGCAAGAACAGGTCGTAACTGTATCGTTTAGGCGGTTGCCATGCGTAGACGATGAATCGTCCGTCCGGCGACCAGTTCGGCGAGACCGCCTGGCCACCTTCGCTCACTACCCGGTGCACATTGGATCCATCGGCGTCCATAATGTAAATCTGCGGATTCCCGGCGCGGTCGGAAACAAAGGCGATTTGGCGGCCGGTAGGGCTCCATGTCGGCGAAAAATCCGCTCCGGGCGAATTGGTCAGATTGCGCCGCCCTCGTCCGTTCCTATCAGCCACAAAGATATCGGTGTCGCCGCGGATACTTCTCGAGCTGAACGCCACGAAATTACCATCGGGCGAGTACGCCGGCATATGATTGAAACTTCCCTCAGCCGAGATCACCGTGCGGGCGCCGGTGGTCAGCTCCTGTGAATAAATTGCCGGCAATCGGGAAATAAAGGACGAAAAAACAATATTGCGTCCGTCGGGAGACCATGCGGGACTCAGATTCACGGATCCGTTGCTGGTCACAGTCTGCAGATTGAAGCCGTCATAGTCTGAAACTACGATCTCCTTGCCCCGGCCCCGTTTGGTTTCAAAGGCGATTCGCGTGCGCGCTACGCCGCGCGACTGGCCGGCGGAAAGTTTTTCGGCGATGGCGTCTGCGACGCGATGCGCTGCCTGCCGGATCTGCGCCGTCTTAAAGCGAAAGCGCTGTCCAGAGATGTCCTGGCGCGTCTTCAAATCGTAAAGCCAGCTCTCCAGAACAATCTCGTCTCCGGCCGCCTGCAGATTTCCGAAAGTAATGAATTCGGCGTTGATATTGGGCCGGGTGAAATCTTCAAACTTAATGTCCTCGGGTTGGCGAACCGGCTGAGGCGGGAAAAAACTGGGACTGGGCAGGCGGAACAAAGCCGAGAACTTCAGGTCAGCCCACAGGACATCGTTGAACGTGCGCAAAGCCGCTTCCGTGTCCGAATTAGCCTCTCCTTTAGGGGCGTAGCTTACGATTGCGAGGGAGGTCGCAGCTTGTGGAATAGGATGGATTTTAATCCCTT
The DNA here is from genome assembly GCA_036505615.1 of Acidobacteriota bacterium. Taxonomy (GTDB): domain Bacteria; phylum Acidobacteriota; class UBA6911; order JACQSX01; family JACQSX01; genus DASXTB01. Next base: position 13,081 of record DASXTB010000206.1, on the reverse strand, counting down.
GTTCCTGAGATAGCGACGCGCGCGGCTGTGCAGGAATAGGCTCAACCGATATTTCTGACTCCTGCGCGCGGTTCCATCCCGGGCAGGGAAGCAATGCAAGCAGCGATGCAGCCGCTGCAAAAATTCTGAAATTCATTTAGCGTCCTTTCTCCGGGGGGTATTCGAAGTAACAGATGAAACGGATGGTACGATTTTGGAATTCTGACGGAGGGCGGGGAAGTGGAGTGGAGGAGCGGATCGCGCGTTCCGCAGAAAGATTGTAAAAAGTGACGCCACTGTCTTGTTCCATAACGACGTTGTTAATTCGGCCATCGGGTTGAATGTCAAAACGGATAACTGCCGTAAGGCGTCTTCCCGCCAGAGATTCGAAGTTTGTGCGCAACCAGTTTTCGCCGATTCTTTTCTCCACTTGGCGAGCGTACCAGGAGTCGGCCGCCGGATCTCCGCCGGAACCCTGCCCAATATGGATACCTTGCCCACCTCCAAAACCGCCTCCGGTGCCGCTGGCGCGTCCCGCTCCGCCGGCGCCCGGTCCTGTTTCGCGTGGAATTTGGTTGGCGGGAGGCTGAGGCGAGTCTTGCTTGCTGCCGGTGATGTCTTTGAGCACTTTCATCAGCAGTTCGGGGGTGAGAGTTGGAGCTTTCTGAGTCTCTGCGCTTTCCGTGGACGCAGGCTTGAGCGGTCGTGCCGCTTTCGTTGATTTATGCGACAGTATCTGAAGATCCTCAGGCGTGGGTGGCGCTTCTGCAGACTTTTTAACCACCGCAGGAATTGGGGGAGCAGGAGGCTGCGTTTTGAGGGATGGCTTAAAGAGCTCGCCTGTTCCCCCATCCAACGCCCCCGCCAAACTGACTTGCAAAGTCTCGCCGCCTTGTCCCCCCCCTGGTCCCGTGCCCAGGATCAGGACATCGGGATGAGATAGCCCCTGTGACACCAGGATGAAAAGCAGCAGCGCCAGATGGAGCACAACCGAGCCAAATAGGCTGCGCCGCAAACCGGGAATCTGTGTGTGAGCGGACAAGACTTGAGAACCCATCAGCGCTCCGGTTTCCAGATTTTGGTCACTACCTGAATGTTGCGGTAGCCGGACAACCGCAATTGGTCAAAGACAGCAACGACCGTTTTCCATTTAACATCACGATCCGCGCGGAGATAAATCGGCTTCTTCTTGTCCGGAACCTCCCGCTGCAGAAGTTGCGGCAGCCGGTGGTAGTTGACCGGATCAGAGCGAAAATAGAGCAGATCGTCGGAACTTATCGAAATGATGGCGCGGCTGGCGGGGTCCACTTCCGATACCGTTCTAGTTTCAGGAAGATTGACGTCAATGCCCGTCTGCAGAATGGGTGCTGTAACCATGAAAATGATGAGCAGGACCAGCACTACATCGACCAGCGGCGTAACATTGATCTCCGAGAGGGAAGTGGCGGTTTTGCCTGAAGGTGTCTGAAAGGCCATTTTTGTTTTCTGACTGCCGCGGCTATGTCATTTCCCAGCGATCGAAAAATTTCGCTCTACCCAATTTAAGAATTCCATCGCGAAGTCATCAATTTCGGCGCCAAAAACCCTTAACCTTTGGATCAGTTGGTTGTACCCAATGACCGCCGGAATAGCGGCGAACAAGCCCGCCGCTGTTGTTACCAAAGCTTCGCTGATGCCCGGGGCCACTGCCTGAATCGTGGTCGCCGAGCTGCTGCCCAGTCCCTGGAACGCGTTTATGATTCCTACCACGGTTCCGAACAAACCGATAAAAGGCGTCACCGCCCCCGTCGTTGCCAGCCAGCTCAGGGAGCTTTCCAGCGCGGTCATCTCTGACACTGCCGACTTCTGCAGCGCCCGCTGGATTGGCAAAATGCTGGGGATGCGGGTGCGCTCGTGGATTGACTGTGTGGGACTCCGCTCGATCGGGTCGCTGGCGCGCACCTGCTGCCGAAGTTCCTGGTAGCCGCTTTTGAACACGCCGGCAAGCGGAGAAAGCGGGAACTTATCCGTTACATTATCGACGTCGGCCAGGCGCTGACTCTTGCGGAACAACGCGTAAAATTGCTGGGACTGCCGTGTTACTCGCCGAAAGGTGAGCCATTTGTTCAAAATAATTCCCCAACTAAAAACCGAAAAGCCGAGCAATATGATCAGGACGATCTTCGCGGTCGGACCTGATTGTAAAATCAAATCCCAGAACCCGCCCACGTTTGCCGGCGCGGCCACCGACAGAGAGATCAATAATCCTCCTTCAAGTTCCAACTTTCCAACGCCTACTCCTCCCCTGATTGTCCATGTTCAAAAGCGCAATCGCAAGATAAATGGGACAGGCAACTTAGCGCGGCAGAGCCGCAACCAAAACGAATGGACACCGGGAGGGGGAGACACGGGGACGCGGGGAGGGGGCAAATCTTTGCGGCCCCCAATTGCATGTCGACAACTTCTTGTTTCCTTTTTTGACAAGGCTTTTAACCAATGACTGATGACCGATGACCGATGACTGATGACGCTTTTGGTTGCGGCGCTGCCGCGCTGAGTTATCCGTGTCCCCCGGATCGAAATTCGACATTCCCGATTCCACATTTGTTAAACTCGGCTCAATGCTCAAATCCCTTCGCATCCGAGACCTTGCTCTCATAGATGACTTAACGCTGGATTTTGGCGAAGGTTTGAATCTTTTAACTGGGGAAACCGGATCTGGAAAGTCAATTATCGTCGATTCTCTTGCGCTTCTTCTAGGCAGACGAGTCTCCAGCGATGTGATCCGGGCGGGGGCGGAAACCGCAAGGGTCGAGGCAACACTGGAAGTGCTCCCTCAAGTGAAAGAACGCCTCCAGGATGCCGGCATTGAAGCGGCCGAAGAGTCAGTGATTTTTCGCCGGGAGATTTCGCGGGTAGGCAAGGGTCGAGCCTGGATCAACCATTCTCCGGTAACCGCCGGTTTTCTGCAGCAGATAGCGCCCCTGCTGGCCGACATACACGGCCAACAGGACCAGCAACTGCTGCAGCAGCCCGGCTTGCACATTGATCTGCTGGACGAATTTGCAGGGACCCTGGGCGATCGAGCCAAAGTGGACGAGGCCTTCAGGAAGGCGGAGCGCCTCCGAGACCAATTGCAAGCTTCAGCCCTGGCCGAAAATGAAAGGTTGCAGCGCGTTGATTTTCTACGCTTCCAGATCCAGGAGATCGAGGAAGCCGGCTTGCGGCCGGAAGAAGAAGAGGAGCTGCAGCGCGAACACAATCTGTTGACTCATGCTGAAGAACTGCTCCGGCTGAGCGGGGAAATCTATGAATGGCTTTACAATCGGGATGAAAGCGCTCTCTCCTTTCTGGGCCGGGCTCAGAGGAATATTCAGAGACTGATTTCGATTGATCCCAAGCTCCAGGGGTTGGAGACAACGGCGGACAGTGCGCGCTACATGCTGGAGGATGTGGCCTACCAGATGCGCGATTATTCCAGGCACGCTGAATTTGACCCTTCACGGTTGCAGCAGGTGGAATTTCGGCTGGAGAAGATCGATCGTTTGAAGAAGAAGTACGCCGGGTCGATTGGTGAGATTCTCGAGCTGCAGGCGCGTAACAAAGAGGAATATTCACGACTGGCAAACTGGGAGGAAAACCGCGATAGGCTGGCAATCGAATGCGCGGAAGCTGAGAAGCAATATCGCCATTTGGCTGGCCGCCTTTCAGAGCAAAGAGAGAAAGCGGCCGCCCGGATGCAGAAGGCAATGGAGTGCGAACTGAAATCCCTTGCAATGGAAAGGAGCCGTTTTGTTGTTTTGTTGCAGCCGTGCGAAGCGACGGGCAAGGGAATCGATGCAGTCGAGTTTCTGGTTTCAGCCAACCCCGGAGAACCGCCACGAGCGCTGGCAAAAATTGCTTCAGGCGGGGAACTGTCGCGCCTGATGCTGGCTCTCAAGACGATCCTGCACGGAGGAGGCGGCGAGTTGCTGGTCTTTGACGAGGTCGATTCGGGCATCGGCGGTCGCGTGGCTGAAGTATTAGGGCTTAAGTTGAAGAAGCTGGCATCGCGCCAGCAGGTCTTTTGCGTAACCCATCTGCCCCAAATAGCGGCGTTTGCTGATATTCATTACCGGGTGGAAAAAGAGGTTCGCAAAGGCCGAACGATCATTAGTGCGACCCAATTGGACCACAAGGGAAAACTTCAGGAAGTCGCTCGAATGCTTGCCGGGTCTGAAATAGGAAAATCGGCGCTCGATCACGCGCGAGACTTAATTTCCAGGTCCGCGCAATAGCAGTTCATTGGACACGGATAACACGGATAACACGGATTACCGAATGTGGTTCAAGGGCGACGCTTGAGTAAGTCAAGAATTGGTAAAAGATCTCTGGAGCGTCGCCCTTGAACCACATTCGACGGTCCGTGTCGTCCGTGTTATCCGTGTCCAATGAACTGTTACCGGTCCGGTTCGCTCCGTTAGCTTGTGATTGGACCTGCGCTGTCGTAAGATGCAATTGGAAGTTCGAATGAAGACTTTTTACATTGAGACGTTTGGATGCCAGATGAACCAGCACGACTCGGAGAAAGTCGCCGGCATGCTGGCGCGTCGCGGCCTGGTCAAGGCATCCTCGCCAGGAGAGGCAGATGTTTTTCTAATCAACACTTGCAGTATCCGGGACAAGGCGGAAAAGAAAGTTTACAGCCGCTTGGGTGAGTTCCGCCCGCGGAAGAACACAAATCCCGAATTTGTTCTCGGAGTGCTTGGTTGCGTGGCGCAGCAGGAAGGCTCGGAATTCATAAAAAAGGCGCCCTTCGTGGATATGGTGGTAGGGACGCATCGCTACCATGAAATCCCACATCTTCTCGAGCAGGTAGTCGCGGAACGGCGGCCCGTGGTGCGAACCGAACCCATGGACGACCCTGAGCCGGTTGAGATCGACATGGTCCTGCGGGAGAACAGTTATCGGGCCAACGTCACAATTATGGAAGGATGCGACAATTTCTGCACCTTTTGCGTTGTCCCTTACACGCGAGGCCGGGAACGTTATCGTCCCAGCTACAGAATCTTGGACGAGGTGAAGCGCCTTTCCGGGATCGGCTATGTCGAGGTTCTGCTGCTTGGGCAGAACATCAATAGTTACAAAGATCCATCGCCCCGCAAACTAAGCTTTTCCCAGCTTTTAAAGGAAGTTGGGGAAGTCATGGGAATCCGGCGGGTGCGTTTTACAACCAACCACCCCAAGGATTTCACACAGGATATTCTTAAGGTGATGGAAGCGTTGCCAACCCTGTGCAATTGGATCCACTTGCCCGTCCAGTCCGGCTCTTCGAGAATCCTGAGAAGAATGAAGAGATTATACAATCGTGACGAATATTTAGAAATAATCAGCTCAATTAGATCCTTAAAGCGTCCCATGGCCATTTCGACCGATATCATCGTTGGCTTTCCCGGGGAAACGGACGAGGATTTCGATCGGACGTTGTCTCTTGTTGAACAGGTCGGATACGACTCAATTTTCTCGTTCAAGTATTCCCCCCGCCCAAAGACGCCCGCCCTTAAGTTGGAAGCTAGGGAAGGTATCCCGGAAGCCGTGAAAGATTCGAGACTAGCTCATCTGCAAGCCATGCAGCAGCGCATTCAGTTGCATCAAAATAGTTTACTTGTCGGTACGGAACAGGAAATTCTGGTGGATGGCACAGCCAGAGACGGGAAGAGATGGTATGGACGCAATACAGCAAACAAAATCGTAAATTTTGAATCTGATAATGTGATGGTTGGACAATTCTTGCGAGTGAAGATCACCGGCTTTGGCGCCAATAGCCTTCAAGGGCGACCGGCGTAAGGAGGCTTATGGATAAAGAATTCAAAATCAAAGGTTTGATGATGGATCCACTCACAAACTCGCCGATCGTGATACTCCAGGACGTAGAAGGTGGGACATTGTTGCCCATCTGGGTTGGGATCTTCGAGGCCAATGCCATTGCGCTGCAAATCGAGCGCGTAGACACTCCGCGGCCGATGACTCACGACTTGCTTAAGAACGTCTTGATGCAGTTGAGCGCCGAAGTAGAAAAGGTTGTAGTGACAGACCTGAAGGACAACACCTTCTACGCTCTCATTCACTTGCGTCTGAATGGAGAAGCGATCACGATTGATTCCCGGCCGAGCGATGCGATTGCCTTGGCGCTACGAACGGATTCCCCGATTTTTGTTACCGAGACGGTCATCAATAACTCGCGCAACCTCGCTCTCACCAAAGACAAGCTCGACCCCGAAGATGTCCGAAAGTGGCTTGAGAACCTCAATCCGGAGGACCTGGGTTATAAGATGTAGGCTTCTCTTCGTCAAAGGAAGTGATCTGTGTTCAGCGGTTTGACTATCCTGCCAGCTGGTCCCGCCAGTGGTTATGCCGCAGGTTGACGTCATGTGAATTGGCGATAAACTGACGGCTTGAGGTGCCCGAGTTACCGTCTCGCCCTCGGGAGGTACGTTGCCAAGCCAGAACGTGCAATATAAAGGGTGGACGATCTGTTTTCTGGGAGGATCACGCCTGCGAAAGTGGCACAGCTCCTGGGAAGCCGAGTGCGCCACTGAGGCCGGATACGTACACTACCACTACAACAGAGGCGAAAGCAGGTTTGGCACTAAAGAAGACGCCATGGCCCACGCCTACGCTGAAGCTTGTGCCTGGATTGACCAGGAAATTGCACGCATCGCTTCTCAAGCCCCTTCTCAGCAAGCCCCCAAATTGTCTAAGAAAGCGGACGGGCGCACGCGCCGCCGGCGCCTTCCAAAATCGGGCAATCAATCCATCTAGCGATCCGTCCCCTGGGCAGGCCCAGGCCGCTGAAAGCGGCGTGGAGACGGCCCTCAGGCCGTCTCTCCTCGCAAAATGGAATGCCTCTGGACAGATTTAAAAATCAACTTAAGATTTTGACAAGGTATGACCTTCTTCTGAAGGTATGACCTTCTTCTGTTTGACGGATTAGATAATGATATGCAACAGATGCGGCCAGACACGGGAGGAAAAATTCAAACAAACGTATGTGGAATCCATCCTGATTCGCGATAGAGCCGTAACTCTGGAAAACATTACAACACAGGAGTGCCGGTGCGGCATCATCCCCGTTTATACAAAGATAGGCTACCTGCTGCTGCTTGCCCAGCGTTATCCGACGTCAAATCGCTTTAAATGGGACGAGCAACAATCGGTCTGGAGAGTCACACCCACTACTGCAGACAGCAAATTTTCACGGTCAAGTTAAATCCAGTTTTCTACGCATAGACAGATCGCAAAAACAAGCTAGGATGATATGGGGGTGTAAACAAGGCATCGTGCTGCGCGGGGGGTGTGAGATGTTACGACATGATTTGTTACCGCTGCGGACTCCCCAAGACTCTGGAGCCCCAACAGATTTACATCGATTCAAATTTGATCAGAGACAAAACGGTAACCCTGGAAAACGTGACTATTGCAAACTGCGAATGCGGCTCAATCCCGGTGTATCAGAACTTCAGCAGGCTGTTGTTGGAAATAAAGCTGAACCCGCAGGCAACTAGGTTCAAATGGGACGATAAGAAGAAGAAGTGGGAAGCCATCACCGGACAGAAAGCACGTCACTCCTCCTCGGCGAACGGACTTAGGTAACCCCCTGGCAAAGTCCTAATGAACCGTACCGGTCCACAGGTTGGTTTCGACGAATACCCAAAAAACTTGACATAATATTGCTTATCAGACGTTGGAACCGAGGGTTGGCCAGCTGATGGTCGTGCTCGTGCTTTGCACCCCGGCCTCGAAAGGCCGGGGCTGAGACCTTCGGGAAAGGCCGCTGGAAGCGGCCTCGAGCTGGCCCTCAGGCCGTCTCTCCCTGGAGTTTCTACATTTTAGGACCGCTGTGGGCAAGGTCTACAGCGGCTCTGCCGCCTGCCTCTGGCGGCGAGGCTCGCCTCGCCGTCGATGATCTCTCCTCTCGGCTTTCAATTCTTCGTCCATTGCCGTACTCTATTGCCCGACGGCCAGAAGGTTCGGCGTTAAACCCTTTTTAAGGAGATAGATGAAGACGGCAAATTCGGAAACCAAGAATTTGGAGAAACAGCCGATTACCACCCCCGAGGAAATCCGGCGCCAAGTCGGCGACAAGCTAGCCTCGACTCCCGTTTTCGATATGCATACCCACCTCTTCCCGCCGCAATTCGGGGAGTTGAACTTATGGGGAATAGATGAATTATTGACCTACCATTATCTGATCGCGGAGCTCTTCCGCTCCTCTCAGACCAGTACGGACGATTTCTGGAAGTTGCGCAAAAGCCAACAGGCAGACCTGATTTGGGAAACTCTGTTCGTTCGCAACACGCCCCTTTCTGAAGCGACTCGTGGTGTTGTGGCGGTGCTGACTTCGTTGGGCCTAGATCCCTCCATGAAAGACTTACGTGGAGCGCGTGAATTCTTTCGTACTCAGGAGCCGGAAGATTATCTAACTCGTGTGCTGCAACTTGCAAACGTCAGCGACATAGTGATGACAAATGACCCGTTTGATGAGGCTGAAGCGCGCATTTGGGAAAGCGGAGTTAACATCGACGGATGTTTTCATTCCGCTCTTCGGTTGGATAGCATTTTAAACGCTCTGGATGGCTCAGTGCCGAAGATGAAAGCCAATGATTACATCGCCGAGGCGGACCTAAGAGGGAATTCTGTCGCGGAAATCCGGCGTTTTGTGGACACGTGGATTGAACGTATTAGCCCGATTTATGCAGCGGTCTCCCTTCCCCACGATTTTCGGTTTCCCGACGACTCGGTTCGAAACCGGCTGCTCCAGAAAGTGATCATTCCAGTCTGCCGCGAACATCGTCTGCCTTTTGCGTTGATGATCGGCGTAAGGCGCCAGATAAACCCCGCGCTCCGACTGGCAGGTGATGGGCTTGGCTATGCCGATATCCGCTCGGTTGAGCGGCTGTGTGCTGCTTATCCTGACATTCGCTTTCTAGTGACGATGCTGGCACGGGAAAACCAGCACGAACTCTGCGTGGCCGCACGCAAGTTCAGCAACCTGCTTCCCTTCGGTTGCTGGTGGTTTTTGAACAATCCATCCATTGTCTCGGAAATCACTTTTGAGCGCATAGAGCTGCTGGGCGCGAGCTTCATTCCGCAGCACTCGGACGCGCGGGTACTGGATCAGCTCATTTACAAGTGGCAGCACAACCGCCGCGTTCTGGCTGACGTGCTCTGCCAGTCCTATAACCAGCTGGCTTTGGATGGACGTGCGGTGACGGGCGCGGAAATCAACCGCGACGTCAGCCGCCTACTCTTCGGAAATTTCAAGGAATGCGTGGGAATGTGAAATTTCGAATGACGAGTGCGGAGGAATTCTGAACCACGGGGAACACTGGGAACACGGGGAGGTAAATTCTGCCTGTCTAACAACAGCTGGTGACAATTAAATCGGACCTTCTTATCCCGGTGTTCCCGTGGTTCATTTCCCTTAATTCCATCTTAATTATTCAAGAACTATCAGCGGCCGCAGTCAATTTGCCGGCCCATATCAGTTCCCAAAGAACCTCTGCTTGAAGGCCTCATGCTTGCGCTTTGCCAGAGCCAGGATGCGCTGAAAATCAGGATCCCCTCCCAGGGAAGCCAAGACGGGATCTGTGGCCATATAGGGATAGTTGAAAAAGCCGTGATCGACCGCTTTCTGGAGCATTTCAGTCCATCCCGCCTTGTCTCGCAGCAGAACAAACCCGCATGCAATGTTGTAACACCTTTCTCCGTCCATTGGGTTTGACGCTTTCAGTGATGCCCGCGCCAAGCGCAAGCCCTCTTCCCTCCTTCCTTCCAGGGCCGCCTTGTACATTGCTGCTCCCATCCCGTACGCTCCCCGGGGCTCTGCTGCAATGATTCGATCCAGGTATTCAATCGCCTGTTTGCGATTACCTTCTCGCAGCAGTATCAAAGCCTCGGTTAACAGAATAAAAGGGCTTCCTTTGTCCAGTTCGTCGAGCAGCTGCCGCGCTTCGTTATATCTTCCCAGATACAGATAGGTGAGACCTGCCGATCGAAACACCCGGTTTTTCGGATCCAAAGCCAGCGCTCTGTCGCACTCCTGCCGCGACTCATCCAACATTCCGCCGTAGCGGTAGGCATAACTCAGCGAGAAGTGAGCGTCGGCGTTATTTGGATTAATCCGGAGCGCGCGCCGCGACAACTCCACCGATTCTTCGATTCGTCCCATATCGCTGTACAGCATCGCCAAGTGGCTCAGTGCCGGCAACAATTCGGGATTTAACGACAGTGCCTTCAGGAATGCCTGCTCCGCGTTTCTCAACCCTTCTGCTTCCTCTGAGCCGTAGGGAGCCAGCAGCTGCGTGCGAGAGCCCAAGTCATCAAATGCACGGGCATAACTGGAGTCCAGCTCAATGGACTTATTCAACATCTCGACGGCAAGTTGGTGGCCCTCCCTGGTAGTGGGATAGGCCAGGCTGCGCAAATAATATTCGTAGGCGAGTGGATTTTTGGCGGCATCTTGCTGCATTCGCCGACGCTCATTCTGAGAAAACTGAATCTTGAGCCTGCTGATCACCCTCTCGGAGGCGATGTCCTGAAGTTTGAAAACGCTTTCGTATTTCAGTTCCACCGGTTCACGCCAAATGATCTCATTGGAATGTACGTTTACCAGCTCGACATTCAGTCGCAACCAATCTCCCTCTTTCAGATAATTGCCCGTGAGAATCAAGTCGACCTGAAGCTCGTTGCCGGCGCGCACTGGATCTGCCGGCTGGCTCTGGTAGCGGCGTACCGCACTGGATGGCCGAACAACCACTTCATTGACATAGCCGAGCGAACCGATAATTTGGTCGGCCAGCGCGTATCCCAAGAAATCCATCTGCTGGTCGCTTCGCAAATTGGCAAAGGGCAAGACAGCCAGACGTTGAATCCCGGCGCCGGGCAGGCTGCTTTTGCTTATTTCTCCACCGCTCGGTTTGGCCAGCCAGCTCCGGAAGGACAACCCCCGGTTTAGCAGGCCGTAGGCCAGTACTGCCAGCGCGACAGCTCCCAGACCCAGCCACAGTGTCATTGCTCTGTACGCAAACGGCCATCGCCGGCTCGCACCCGGCTGTGGCGGGCCAATCGCAATTCCCCTAGCCGAAGGCTGGCTGCTCCGGCGCGACTCGGTGTCTCGTCTCAGCCTTTGCAAGTCGGTGCGAAGTTCGGCGGCGCTTTGGTATCGCATCCGGCAATCTTTTTCCAGCGCCTTGTTGATGATCCGCTCCAAATCCGCCGGTGCGTCCGGATTCAAACGGACGGGAGAGGTGGGCGTTTTATTAAGGATCGAATCGAAAAGCGCAGCCGAAGTCGGTCCTCTGAAAGGAAGCGTACCCGTGGTCATTTCATAGAGAACCACCCCGAAAGAGAAAAGATCCGTTCGCGCATCCACCGGCTCTCCGAGGGCCTGCTCGGGCGACATGTACGCAACGGTTCCGACCGCGGCGCCGGGACTGGTTAAGAGATCCTCCGAAATCGGGGACGTAGGAAGGGCCGAAACTTGCCCCGGCACGGCCGAGCGTCGCATCTCTGGCGCCGCCTTGGCCAATCCGAAATCAAGAATCTTTGCCTGGCCGCGCCGAGTCACCAAAATATTCGCAGGCTTGATGTCCCGATGCACAATTCCCGACGAATGAGCCGCGTCCAGCCCGTCAGCAATCTGAATTCCGATGTCGAGCAGGTGTTCTGTGTTGAACGGCTTTCCGGAAATATGATGGTTCAGCGTGCTTCCCTCCAGCAGCTCCATGACAATGAAAGGAAGCCCTTCATACTCATCGACATCATGGATGGTGCAAATATGAGGGTGATTCAAGGCCGAAGCAGCCCGTGCTTCCCGCTTGAAGCGTTCCAGCGCCTGCGGGTCCTTGGAGAACTCCTCTGGCAAAAACTTCAAGGCAACAAAGCGCCCAAGCCGAGTATCTTCGGCCTTATAGACGACGCCCATGCCTCCTCCACCGAGCTTTTCCTGAATCTGATAGTGCGACACCGTTTTACCGATCATCAGCTTTCAACCCTGCCCTTTGCATTATCTCGGCGTTCTCCCAAGGCTAACCGTCAAATTCATTGCCGCCTGCAAGGATTCTTACGCTCGCCGCGTCCCCGTGTCTCGGAGTCGCCGCGTCCCATTTTCGGCGGGCTTTCTCGCCAAGCAATACTGCAACATCCCTGCTTCGGAATTGCGCTCTATTTCGCGCAGCACGGTTCGCTCGGCGAGCTTTGTCGATAACATCGAAAGGAAGGCACTGAGGGAATAAAAACTGCCCAGTTTTACAATGTCCAGCCCCGCTTGCCTGACCACCCGCTCCAACCGCTTTCGATCAAAAAGCGTGATGTGCTGGGCGCCTGCCATTTTTGGAGTCATACCAGTAATGTCCAAGAGCCGTTCCACTAAAGGCCAGAGACTGGTTACCGAATAGTTGGGCGTAGTAATCAACGCCATTCCCCCAGGGACTAAAACTCTCTTCATCTCCAGAATGAACTCTTCGGGGTTAGAGAGGTGTTCCAACACTTCAATCAGCATCGCCTTGTCAGTTGAGTTGGTGGCGACTGGAAGATGCGAACCGTCGGCTCGAACCAGCAGGCAATTTCCAGGATTGAGGCTATGACAGAATTTCAACGCTGCAGCGGAGATGTCCACGCCGAGACCGCGCCGCGCCGAGGCGCACGCGTCTAGAAGGAGATTTCCAGAACCACAGCCAACTTCCAAAATGGTATCCGACACGGAAATCGGCAACAGCTCGCGACGGACACGGATCTTATTTTGATGCCAAAATCGCTGCAGGCGGTAACCCTTCGTCAAAGCGCGAAACTGATAATCCCCGGGGATAGAGTCGTAGTCAAAAGCCATCTTGGAGCCATTATTCACAAATTTTGCCCAAAAGGCTCAACGCAAAGGCGCGAAGGCGCAAAGACACAGCGCGGCGGAGCCGCAACGAAAAAAGGACCGATCACGTTCACGATCACGTCACTGCTGTCCAAATTAACTGACATTTTTGATCGGAGCTATCATTTTTGCTCGCTATTGGACGGGTTTTTTCCCGCCGTCGTGTCCAGGTCTCCTTGATTGCAGTCATTATGCCGTCCAGATTAGTTGAAGTTTAGT
>DASXTB010000205.1:0-4608 GCA_036505615.1 Acidobacteriota bacterium | reverse complement strand
TCTTCCTGTGATATCTACGAGTTGTAGGAGATCAGTATCGGCAGGGAGACTGGATGTAACTTCCAAGCGATCGAGACGAAATCTTAAACTAATGTCGTTCTTGACCGTTACAACTAACGATTGCGATGCTAGAGAACTTGTATCACCTTCAATCTTAAAGTCAGTAAGTTTTAAATCGAGATCCTTGAATATCTGGAATACATCTTTCCAAATCCCTGAACCCATTTCCAGGAGCTCAAAGACGGGAAAACCGAAATTAGCTTTGAAAGTCAGGTGGCTTGTCCGTACTCTAAGCTGCCATTCAGGCATCCCGCTTTTCTACCATAAGTTGTGCGAAGATTTACATAGAAGAGGAGAAAATCCAAATACTTTACCCCAGCCTCCATCTTGGGAGTTTAGCGGCTTTGAAGTGTGTCGAGCTGTCTACCTTGGCGGGGAGGGTTGGGCAAACTTCCTGAGACGCAGCCAGTAAGAACCTAGATTAGTTGCAGCCAGCGTTCGGTCATAAACTAACTGTTTTTTCGGAGAACAAAAGCAATGCTCTACGCCTATGTAAGTGACCTAAAAAATCATCCTGGCGAAACCGTCACCGTTCGCGGATGGCTCTACAACAAGCGGTCCAGCGGCAAACTGTGGTTCTTAATCGTGCGCGACGGCACCGGCCTGGTCCAATGCGTCCTTTTTAAGGGCAATGTCGCGCCTGAAGTTTTCGAGCGAGCCGAGTCGGTCACTCAAGAGTCGTCGGTAATGGTTACCGGCAAAGTGAAGAAGGAGGATCGCGCGCCGGGCGGATATGAAATGGACGCAAGTGATCTTCAAATCGTACAAATTGCGCAAGACTATCCCATCACTCCCAAGGAACACGGCACTGCATTTCTGATGGAGCATCGACACCTGTGGCTGCGTTCTTCCCGGCAGCACGCTATTCTCAAGATTCGCCATGAAATTATCAAAGCCTGCCGGGACTTCTTTGATTCCCGCGGCTTCACCCTGGTTGACACCCCGATCTTTACCCCCAACGCCTGCGAAGGGACCACCACTCTCTTTGAGACCCAGTATTTCGACCAGACCGCTTATCTGACCCAAAGTGGCCAGCTCTACAACGAGGCGACGGCCGCCGCGTTTGGGAAGGTTTATTGCTTTGGGCCGACCTTTCGCGCCGAAAAATCCAAAACCCGCCGGCACCTGATGGAGTTCTGGATGATTGAACCGGAGATCTGTTTTGCCGAGCTGGCAGATGTGATGCAGCTGGCCGAGGACATGCTTGTATTTGTCGTGGAGGGCGTGCTGGACAAACGGCGTGAGGAACTGAAAGTAATCGAACGCGACGTCTCCCAATTGGAGAAGGTGAAAAGCCCGTTTCCGAGACTGAGCTATGACGAGGCGGTCAGGTCGCTGCAGGAGAAAGGTTCTGAAATTCAGTGGGGAAGCGATTTCGGCGCCGCCGATGAAACCATGATTTCCCAAATGTTTGACCGGCCGGTGATGGTGCACCGATATCCTGCCGCGGTTAAAGCCTTCTACATGCAGCCCGAGCCGTCACGCCCGGCGGTGGCGCTCTGCGTGGATGTGTTGGCGCCTGAAGGGTACGGCGAAATCATCGGCGGAGGACAGCGTATCCATGATGAAGAATTGCTCCGGAAGAGGGTGGCCGAGCACAATCTTCCTGAGGACGCATTTCGCTGGTATTTGGATCTTCGAAGGTACGGGACCACGCCCCATGGCGGTTTCGGGATGGGTATTGAGCGGGCCGTGGCTTGGATCTGTGGCATCGAGCATGTGAGGGAGACCATTCCATTTCCCAGGATGCTGTACAAGATTTACCCGTGAGCCATCTCACGACGGAGAATGGCATCAAAACAAGAGCTTGCCGCCCTGAGAGAATGTCCGGTTTTCCACAATTCGGACCACTCTCCGAAATCATCCCTGGCATGGCCTCCTTCATTCTTTAGCATTAGCATCGAACTAGCGCCCTCGCAGTCGTCAAACTGCCGTTCCTGCGGAACGCACCTATCCACTTTCATTACTCTCAGGCGATCCAAAAACCGCACTCACTTGAATCATAATCCAACGCTTGCAGCTATTTACGGAACGCCGCGGTGACAGACAAGGACTCTCGGGATATTTTGGAGAGACGGCTGGTGGGCCGTCTCATCGCAGCCATCTGCTGATTATGTCGCGGCCCCAGCCCGCCCCCGGTGGGCGTCAGAGTGTGGCCCAGGGCGAAGCGCAGCGAAGCCCTGGGATAGCGAGATACTACTAAAATTACTAGCCCGCCCTGTCTTTGGGGCGGGCGGCAGATGCTTGGAAGTTTGCGAAAACCCTTCCTGCCGCCCGCCCCGCTTAGCGGGACGGGCTTTCAACTAAGTAAAGGATCTCCCATTCCGAGGGCTCCGCTGCGCTTCGCCCTGGGCCAAACTCTTGACCGCCCACCTGCGGCGGGCTGGGGGTCCGCTTCGCGGACCTGCCGGCCGGAGGCCAGCGCTACAATTTTCACGCCTTTTTCAGGGGCCAACCAAAAAGAATGTGCTTGATTTTGAACTCGCATTTGACGGAAAATTGACACCTTCCTTTGGTGGCAATAAGAACGCGAACCGGAACCGCTCTGCCGTAAAAGCAGCGCTGACTATCGTCCGCGCGGTTTGGTTTAACTGAGTAGGCGAGGTGGCTGTATGAAAGACCGACTCATAGGCGGGAAGATTCGGGCTGTTAGCGTGCTCGCCCTAGGCTTCATTGTCGCCTCCACAGTTCCTTTATACTCGCAATCGGCTGACCCACTGGTTGAATTCTCCAAGAAGATATGCCCCACGCTCAAGCAACTGGTAGCCAAACAGGCAGTAAATAGCCACAAGGATGACCCCATTCCTGTCATTGTTCAATTTGAACGTGGAGCTTCGGCAGCGGACAAGCAGCTTCCACCGAAAGCCAAGGCACTTCCTTTGATCAATGGTTATGCCCACCGTCGCTCAGCCGTTGAGATTAAGGCGCTTTTGAAATCTACGGCAGTAAAGTACATTACTTTCGATGCCATAATTCATCCTCATCAGACGAACTTCTTGAGCGTCAGCAGTGTCGCCCCAAGTTCGGCCGTAAACGTCAACTTGGCCACCATTGGAGCGGATCAAGCGAACTCGTTGGGTTACACCGGAGCAGGGGTAGTGGTTGCCGTCTTAGACTCCGGTATCGGCCCTCATCCGGACCTGAACGGCAGGGTCATCGGTGCGGTGGATTTCACGTCAGGAGTTCCAGTCCTCTCATCGACGAATACCGATGGATACGGTCATGGCACGCACGTCGCTGGCATCCTTGGCGGCAGTGGGGCCATGTCCGGCGGCGCCTATGCAGGGGTGGCGCCGGGCGTCAACCTCTTCGATGTCAAAGTAGTCGGTGACGACGGGAGCGGCAGCACTAGCAACTTGATCAATGCCATCGACTGGGTAATCCAAAACAAAGGCACCTACAATATCAGAGTAGCGAATTTGTCATTGGGACACCCTCCACTTGAAGGCTATGCCCTGGACCCGGCTTGCCAGGCGGTGGAAAGGATGGTTGCCGCTGGAATTGTGACGGTGGTCGCTGCCGGGAATAACGGCAAAGATTCGACGCACCCCGTAATATGGGAAGCTATTAACAGTCCTGGAAACGACCCGGCGGTAATTACCGTATATCCCATAAATACTCTCGGCACCGCTTCGCAGTCCGATGATATCGCCACCACCTATGGTTCCCGTGGACCGACCTATTTCGACAATCTTTTCAAACCCGATATTTCCGGGCCTGGGAATAAAATCCCTTCCCTGTTAGCGTCGGGAAGCTTTATTCCTCAAAATTATCCATCCCTTGTTATTGACAGCAATTATATGTATCTGAGCGGGTCTAGCATGGCGACGCCGTTTGTCACCGGCACCGTAGCGCTGATGATTCAGGCAAACCCTGGGCTGACGCCAAATCTGGTGAAGTTCATCCTGGGACTAACCGCTGTCAAACTTCAGCAGCCTAATATGCTCGAACAAGGGAATGGAATGGTGAACGCCCTGACCGCCGCGCAGCTCGCGGCGGGAACAGACGTGCCAACACACACCCTTTTGGGTCCGATTCCGCCCGCGTGGTCGCTTGGCGGACAGGACGTCTGGTGCGGCGGCGCATTCGCCACCGGCAACCGCATCCTATACAGCAAGTTGGTGGATCCGGCCGTTTCCGCAACCTGGGGAAACGGAGTCACCTGGACCAACTCCATTATCGGCTCCAGTTGGGTCACATGGACGGATGCGTTCTTTTCGGCAGATAGCATCATCTGGTCCGACAGCATCATTTGGTCCGATAGCATCATCTGGTCCGACGGCGTCTTCCGATCTGATTGGGTCACATGGACGGATGGGTTCTTTTCGGCAGACAGCATTATCTGGTCTGACAGCGTTATTTGGTCTGACGGCTCCATCTGGGCTGGCGATGGCGTCTGGACCGACAACACCTTTCTAGGGGATCACAGATAGGTTTCACTTTCAAAATGGCACGCGAAAAAACCGTCGAGACGGATTCGATTTCGGGAGGCTCCATCCCCCGTCTAGCTCAATTTTATATTGCTTCCACGATCGTCGCCGGGCTGAC
>DASXTB010000204.1:0-8341 GCA_036505615.1 Acidobacteriota bacterium | reverse complement strand
GTCTCCCTCCAGAAGATAACGCGAGTCCGCATTTCGAGGCCGAGCCTACGAAACGTGAGTAGGGGTCATCGACGGCAAGGAGAGTGTCTCAAAAAACTATGAACCACGGGGGACACGGGGAACACGGGGAATATAATAATTCCTTTATCAATGAGTGTTCGGGTTCCGAAGACCTTCGTCCAACAGCCGGCTTCCATCGGGCTCAAGCGAAAATCCAAGAATCTCGGCTGTCCGCTTCAACTTCTGCCTTCGTCGCTTGTCTCGCCACAGGGTCCACGAGACGGCGACAATCACGAATGCCACGACCGCTCCAAAGAGAAACAGTATTTGCATAAGGAGTAATAATTTTGAGCCACTGGGGACACTGGGTACACTAGGAATTCGATGATTTTGTTCGACAGTGCCCAGTGCCCAGTGGTTTCATCACGATTCGTATAGACTTCCTGCAGAGGTGACATGTGAATCCAAAACCTCGACTGGTAATGATCTTGGCATCCTTATTGACGTTGGCCGGATTCCCGCTGTCGGCTGGCCCGCAGTTCGACAAGATTTCCTACAGCGACCTGCGCTGGCGGCTGATCGGGCCGTTTCGCGGCGGCCGCACCGTGGGAGCCACTGGCGTTCCCGGCCAAGCCAATGTCTTTTACGTCGGCGTCAACAACGGCGGTGTGTGGAAGACCACCGACTTCGGACATGTCTGGACGCCGATCTTCGACGATCAGCCGACACAGTCGATTGGAACGCTGGCGGTGGCGCCCTCTGATCCAAACATTATTTATGTGGGAAGCGGCGAGGGGCTGCAGCGCCCCGATCTTTCCATCGGCGACGGTATCTACAAGTCGACCGACGCGGGAAAGACCTGGAGACACCTGGGCTTGCGCGATGCCCGGCAAATCGGCGCCATCCTTGTCGATCCGCGCAACCCCCGCCGAGTCTTTGTAGCGGCACTGGGGCATCCCTACGGAGCGAACGAAGAACGCGGCGTATTCCGCTCTACCGATGGCGGGGAAACTTGGGCGAAGGTGTTATACAAGGACGAGAATACCGGCGCCATCGATCTGGCCTTCGACCCCGCCAATTCGCAGGTTATTTACGCGGTAATGTGGGCGGCGCGGCAAGGACCGTGGGAATACAACAACGCATACAGCGGCCCGGCCAGCGGGCTGTTCCGTTCGGCCGACGGCGGGACGACGTGGCGACAGCTTGCGCACGGCTTGCCAACATTTGCCGAGGGGCTCGGCCGCATCGGAATCGGAATAGCTCCCACCGACTCCAGGCGCTTGTACGCGCTGGTCGAGGCTTCGCCTAAAGCCGGGGGCCTTTTCCGCTCCGACGATGCGGGCGAAAGCTGGGAGCGGGTGAACAACGAGAACCGCATCTGGGGCCGCGGCTCTGACTTCGCCATGGTGCGCGTCGATCCTGCAAACAAGGAGACGGTGTACGTGTGCAATACCTCGACCTATCGGTCCACCGACGGCGGACACAGCTTCGTTGCGATCAAAGGAGCGCCCGGAGGCGACGACTACCACACCATCTGGATTAACCCAGAGAATCCTCAGATCATTTTGCTGGCGAGCGACCAGGGGGCGACCATCAGCGTCAACGGCGGCCAAACCTGGAGCTCGTGGTATAACCAGCCGACCGGTCAGATGTTCCATGTGACAGCCGACAACCGATTTCCGTACTGGGTCTACGGAGGCCAGCAGGAGAGCGGCTCGGCCGGTGTGGCGAGCCGCAGCGACTATGGCGAGATTACATTCCGCGAGTGGCACCCGGTGGGCGTCGAAGAGTACGGTTATGCCGCGCCCGACCCGCTTCATCCGGGCGTCATCTATGGCGGCAAGGTGAGCCGCTACGACGAAAAGACCGGCCAGGTTCAAAATGTAGGCCCCGTCGCGCTGCGCACCGGCAAGTATCGCTTTGACCGCACGGCGCCGATTCTTTTTTCTCCGGTTGACCCCCACGTCCTCTACTTTGCGGCGCAGGTACTCTTCAAGACCATCAACGGCGGGCGGTCTTGGGAGATCATCAGTCCTGACTTGACCCGGGAGAAATCCGGAGTGCCGCAAAACCTCGGCATCTACTCCGACGAAGCTTCCCGGAGCGAACACCGCGGAGTGATCTACTCTCTTGGGCCTTCTCCCAGAGACGTGAACCTGATCTGGGCCGGCACCGATGACGGCCTGGTTCATGTGACTAGCGATGGCGGCAAGAGCTGGAAGGACGTAACGCCGCCGGAACTGACGGCATGGAGCAAAGTGACGCAGATTGACGCGGGTCACTTCGACGCGGCCACGGCCTATGTGTCCGTATCGCGCTTCCGCCTGGACGATCTGCATCCTTATATATACCGCACGCACGACGGCGGAAAAAACTGGCAGAAAATCACCGGCGGCCTGCCTGATAATGCGCCCGTCAACGTAGTGCGCGAGGACCCGGCGCGCAAGGGACTGCTGTTTGCCGGGACCGAGCGCGAGATTTACGTTTCCTTTGACGACGGCGAGCAGTGGCAGTCGATTCAACAGAATCTCCCGCGCAGCTCTATGCGCGATTTGATCATCCGTGGCGACGACTTAGTGGTCGCCACACACGGACGTTCATTCTGGATCCTGGACGACATTACGCCGCTGCGACAGCTGACCGCGAAGGTTGTTGAGTCGGAGGCGTATCTGTTCCGCCCGCAGGCAGCGCTGCGCTGGCGCTGGAACAGAAACACCGACACACCGTTGCCGCCGGAAGTGCCGGCCGGTCCGAACCCGCCCGACGGAGCAATTATTGACTACTATCTGCGAGCAGCATCCCCAGGACCGGTAACGCTGGAGATCTTCAATGCTGCGGGAAAACTGGCGCGGCGTTTTTCAAGCAGCGACAAGCCCGAAGTGACCGAGCCGCAGTTGCAGCGCGAGCTGGCTGTCCCAACTTACTGGGTCCGCGCAACGCCCGTGCTTTCCGCAGAAGCGGGCATGCGCCGCTTTGTCTGGGACCTGCATTACCCGCCGCCGCCGGCGCTGCGCCACGAGTATCCGATCGCGGCCATTTATCGCGACACGCCGCGCGAACCACGCGGGCCCATAGCCGCGCCCGGTCTTTATACAGTGAAACTGACGGCAGCCGGGCGCAGTTACACGCAACCGCTGACGCTTAAGATGGACCCGAGAATAAAGACGCTGCCTGCGGGCTTGATTCAGCAATTCACCGTGGCGACGAAAATCTCCGACGCGATGCGGCAGGACTACGAAGCGCTCGCGCAAGTGCGCCAGATTCGATCGCAACTGAACACTCTGCGCAGCCACGCGGGAGTTCAATCCCAGAGCGCATTAAGGGAAGCCATCGGCGCGCTCGACGGGAAAGCGGCGGCGCTGGAAGGCGGCGCGCCCGTGTCTCCCTTCGGTGCGGGCAGCGCAGGAGAAGAGAACTTGACGCGACTTAATGGAGAGCTCAGTACGGTGCTGGAACTGGTGGACAGCGCCGATGCGGCTCCTACGACACAGGCAATGAAGACAGTCGCTGAGCTGCAGCAGGCGCTCAAGAGCTTGTTGGCACGCTGGCAGGACTTGAAGAACAAGGATGTGCCGGCTCTTAATGAGCATCTGCGGCGCAGCAATTTGCAACCAGTTACAACAGCGCCTGAGCCGGACAAGACTAACTCGGGAAGGCGATAAGATTCTTTACGACAAAATTCGTGTCAACGAGGTAGCTCATCCCGTAAGCCGGCTCTTGGCAGGTCGATACCTGGCAAAATCCCTCGATAGGCGGAGTCCTGGGTGATGTTTTTCCTTCCAGATTGGTCTGCCCCGGAGTTTCTTCAATGCGGCAACGGCGCTTTGTCGCCTCAGCTCTCTCTCCACTCCTTCCTTGACCATCTTACTTCTCATTCCGTCTGGGATTCTCCCTAGTCTTCGCACTATTCTTCCGGAAGGGTAAAGGTTACTTTCTCGACTGCCATAGAACCATTACCTCTCTGATCAGTATCAGTGTACAGATACTGATAGCGGCAAGCAAGGCTCTCTGGACAAGCGGTAACGTCAAGCTACTTGTGTAAAAATTATGAGGTTGGTTTTGCCATTCACGGTTGCAGCTGTTAAAGATTGAAAAGATTATTCGATCCACGCTATTGACATTGACAAAACAGACCATCGGCCGCGTCCTGCGGCGCACCTCGACAAAAGACCTCTCGATCAGGTTAGTGGTACGCAGCTTTTTCCAAGGATGCCGAGGAAACCGGAAGAAGGCTAATAGCTCCGCTAAATCATTTTCCAGCGACTGGACCATCCTTGGATAAAGCGGCTGCCAAGTTTTCTTGAAGGAGCGGAAAGCCGTCATCGCCTCGGCTCGGCTGTCAGCCTGGTAGATAACCTGTGCATCGTCTGTTACCGCGGTTCTGTCTTGTCGGCGCACAGCATTGACGATGTTGCACATCTTATGCAGCCAGCAGCGCTGGTGTTCAACGTGCGGATAGACAACCTTCCAGAAAGACCGGGTTCGACCGCACACATCTCCCTAAAAACTTTCGCGTAAATCCTCAACAAAATGTTGAAACTGTTCGGTAAGCGGCACTACTTTTTTCATGGGTGTAAGCTCCTTTTCTGGTTTGCTGGTTACGTTCTTTTTACACAGAAGAAATTACGTCACCAATCAGCCAGGTATCGTGAGCCTGAAGATGAACCTATGATTGTCCGTGCTTTGGAGATCATCACAACGAACTTTAGTCTCGGATTGAACGCAATCGCTCAACTTGGACTTGAGCTCGCGTATTCCTATTCGATGTTATGTAAGAGCCAAGTCCCGATTTGCACGGTCCCGGTCTGGGCAAGAAATTCCGATTTTGGCGGAGCCATCGAATCTGCTAAGCTACTTCTTTTGCACTCCATGCGCCCGTAGCTCAGATGGATAGAGCGTTGGTCTACGAATTCGTCCACAGGGACTTTGGCTAAGTGCTTGAAAACTTAGCCAAGTCCCTTTTTTTATTTGCCTTTATCGCAACCTCTCCTTACCATCATTTCACGTCAATTTGGTCCACTTTTGGCCCGCTGTGGACACAATTTGCACTCAAATTTTTTGGAGTTCGGTCGTGGAAACGATGGCGAAGGAGTTCTGGATTCCATTAGCGCTTCTACTGATAGCGCTTTGGGTTTACTTACTGCTAATAGGTCGCATTAGCGCGTGGGTACTCGTCTTGCTTTTCGGCCTAAAGTTGTATTTACCGTTGCCGTCTACAATATTCAAGACATCGCTAAGATTGGCGTAAGGTCGAAGAATATGGAATTATTCCTAGCGATGCGTCAAATCCGTACTGGAGTTTTTGCAAAGCTGAATCGGTGCGGAAGATGGGAGAACAGGTTGCCGAAGTCGCTGCGTTTAATTTGACCCATCCAGGACGGCTAGCGCTGCCACCGGACGAACTTCACTCACTACTTTTGAATGAAAAGGAAAAACGGCGTGTAACGCTTTCCGAGTTAGGAAGCAAAGCTGACCGAATTCAGGAGATCATTGCAACCATAGATGACGTTATCTCGAGAGATTTGGCCCAGAGTGTGGCACTGAACGTGTGGCAGGCCATAAACCAAAGATCTCAAGCGCAGCCGCCGCATCCAGACTGAGGAAGCCAGAAGTCGCACCTACAAGCTTTTGAAAGAATTTGCTCCCGGAGGAGTTGCGAAAGCTGTTCGGAATTACTTGGAAAGCCTGGGTACTTCGAATTCTGATATTGAATCTTGAGTCAGGGATCGCAAAATTCGAGCAGTTCAAGGAAGGACAAAACGCCTGCCCTGTATCATGCCGCCCGGCGGCTGTTGGGGATAAAATAAACTTTTGTGGTCGATCCGACGGATTTCTGGA
The DNA here is from genome assembly GCA_036505615.1 of Acidobacteriota bacterium. Lineage (GTDB taxonomy): Bacteria > Acidobacteriota > UBA6911 > JACQSX01 > JACQSX01 > DASXTB01. The sequence continues at coordinate 2,503 of DASXTB010000204.1, read as the reverse complement.
CGAAAGCTGCTGAAAACATGGTAGGGGGTACGATTGCCGGCGTTGGATCGCTGATAGTACGGTGGCTGGGTGAACGTAAGAAAAGATTCGAGCTGGTAACTAAAGGCTTGGTAGCCCTGGTCCAGGAGCTTGAGGGCAACAGGGATCTCCCGAGGCAGGCGAGGATGCAAATCCGAACGGATGCCCTTAATAGGGCAATTGCTGGCGACTGGATCAGCGACGGCCTTCGCTCGGCGCTTAACCAAGTAGATCGTTATGGGAGGGTGCTACTCAGCTTTTCAGATTGCGGTCTTCCTACGCAGACTGTGGATCCGGTTTTCAAGGACAGCTTTCTTCCGGGTTTGGAGAAGGCGCTGGCACTCGCAAGGCAGGAGCAAAAGGAGTGGCAACGTCGGAAATGGTGGCGGCGCCCTAGGGTGAAGCCTTAGCTTTTTTAGTCTCGTTTTCCACTGCTGAACGGACGGGTGACAAGCGATGAGTGAAACGCTTTTCAAAAAGGTTGATTACTCCCTGTCGAAACTTCTTCTCGATATTGATCAAGGCGAAATTGGTTTGCCTGACATACAGCGTCCGTTTGTCTGGGAGACCACCAAGGTACGAGATCTCTTTGACTCGATGTACAAGGGCTTTCCGGTCGGGTATCTGTTGTTTTGGTCGAACGACCAATCAGGCAACTCACGTCAGATTGGTGCCAACTCAAAACAAGCCAAGATACCTCGTCTTCTGATAGTCGACGGACAGCAGCGGCTTACTTCGCTTTTTGCAGTCCTGAGGGGGCGTCCCATTATCACAAAAGATTTCCAGGAGACCCACATTCGTATTGCTTTTCGCCCACGCGATGCAAGGTTCGAAGTGACCGATGCTGCAATTCTGCGAGATCCTGAATTTATTTCAGATATCAGCAAGCTTTGGGCTGGCGAAGTGTCGCGGAATCGATTTGTTAAAGATTTCCTGGTGCGTTCAGCACAAGCCAGAGCCTTGACAGAGGAAGAGGAGGACCGATTAGCAGAAAGCATCGACCGATTGTATGATCTTCAGAACTACCCTTTCACGGCGATGGAGATTTCATCGACCGTATACGAGGAGCAGGTATCGGAAATTTTTGTTCGTATCAACAGCAAGGGAGTAACTCTCAAACAGGCCGACTTCATCCTAACCTTGCTTTCAGTCTTCTGGGATGAAGGTAGAGTCGAGCTCGAGAAATTCTGTCGCGATTGCAGAATGCCGGCTGCCTTTGGAACAATCGCATCACCTTTCAACTATTTCATTCAACCTGACCCAGCCGACATGTTGCGCGTGTCGGTCGGCTTGGGATTCAAGCGTGCACGACTGCAGCACGTCTATTCAATCTTGAGAGGCAAAGATCTTGAGACCGGTGAATTCTCAGACGAACGCCGCACCCAACAGTTTGAGATTCTAAAGAAGGCCCAGGAACAGACGCTTGGTCTCACAAATTGGCATGAGTTTCTGAAAGTCCTGATACGCGCGGGTTTTCGAAACAGAACCATGATCACTTCCGAAGTAGGTTTGCTTTACGCGTACGTCTTGTTTCTGATCGGTCGGCACGAATTCAAGGTTGAACCTTACGGGCTACGGAACTTGATGGCACGCTGGTTTTTGATGACCTCGCTAACACGGCGATACACCGGATCACCGGAAACCGTAATGGAATCCGACTTAGCTAGACTGCGTACGGTTAGAATTGCCTCAGAGTTCATATCTGCTTTGGATCAAATCATCAGGGATACTTTGACGGAAGACTTTTGGAATATTGCTCTTGTCAACGAGCTGGAAACATCCTCAGCTAGAACACCTGCCTTGTTTGCCTATTACGCCGCTCTTAATTTGTTAGGTGCTAGAGTGCTGTTTTCCCAAATGAAGGTTTCAGAACTTCTTGATCCGGCGCTGAAGGCGAAGAAGTCCGCAACGGAACGACATCATTTATTTCCAAAGTCGCACCTGAAGACCTTGAATATCACAGAGGTCCGCGAAACTAATCAGATTGCCAATTTTGCGTTGCTCGAATGGAGTGACAACATTGCTATCTCTGGCAATTCGCCAGCCAGATATTTTCCGGGTTACGCTGCCAGACTTTCTCGCGAAGAGTTAGAGAGGATGATGGAGTGGCACGCTCTTCCTAAAAACTGGACCGAGATGGAGTACTCAAGTTTTCTTGCGGAACGCAGAAAACTGATGGCAAAGGTGATTCGCAAAGGATTCGAACGACTGTGTGCTTCGGAAGCGAATGCTAAAGAGGAAAATGCCTTCATTGATACCGTAACTATCCATCCAGTCGGAGTCCAACTGAAGCACTCTGCGAGTTTCGCTAAGAAGAAGTTTTTGGCCGATGGCCTATCCTGGAGTTCGCACGGCGAACAGTGGCACTTACAGGGCCGTTGCAGTCCTACTACCCGAAAAGTGTTGCTTTTGATTAACAAGGTAATAGGGGAACATCTTCGGGTTGAAGGCCCCATGTGGAACCAGAAGCAGTATGTGTCTTACC